>SHXF01000110.1 GCA_009693435.1 Betaproteobacteria bacterium
GAAGGTAGAAAAAGCAGAGAAATCGTCAAATAAACGGTCGGTAGCGAGTAATTTCATGCCTATCGCATATTTCATTCCGCAGTGGAGTGAATCACCTCTGTGCTCAAATGCCAACTGCTAAAATTGAAAAAATCACAGCCTCTCAGGGAAGGAGGAGGAGGACCCTGAGCACAGGACGAACGTTACCTCCGGACCGGCGCGTTGTATGTGAAATAGTGCCTATTCCGACGTATGGAAACGGGAAATAGAGGAAATAGGGAGGGGAAATAGGGGGAAATAGGGGGGAAATAGGGGGAAATAGGGGACAGACCACGGTTTTGGCTGCTGAAACCGTGGTCTGTCCCCGGTTTCCTAAGTCTCCAACTAGCCGCGAAGTCTGATGAGAATCAGACCAGCGATTCAGGATCGAGGAGATGGGAGCTTCAGCGCCGCCGTGACAATGGGCTTCGCCCACTCGGGTGTCAGGGACAAATCGGCCGGACCAAGTATTCTGCGGCGCGCCACGTCGAGAACCATCCTCGGCGCGGGCGCCATGCCACGGGAGGGGTCTGCTTCCGCGCTGTTGTCGAATAACCGTAGTGCGGCAAGGTCGGGCATGAGTTGAATGAGGTTCAGCCGGCTGTGTTCGTATCGACGGCGGATATCCGCTTCGGGAATGTCGTGGCCGCCCTTTCGCACGCGGGCGCGCACCCGCTCGATGTGCAACTCGGGGCTCGATAGTCCGGCGTACCAAACATGAATTGCCATACCTTGCGATGCCGCCTCCGCCAGCAGCGCCGGCAGGGTGTTCGCGCCCAGCGTGGTTTCGATGGCGAAGTCGAGGCGCTCGTCGATGGCCCGTTCAAGGAGGCTCTTGCCCAACAACCAGGCCTGGCTGTTTGCTTCCGTCTGATCCAGCCCGGGACCGGCATCCATCAGGCTGCGCGCAGCCTCGTCAGGATTGTAGTAGTCGCCGCCAAACGACCGGACTGCTGCGCCGCCGATGCTGCTCTTGCCTGCGCCATTGACGCCGGCCAGTACATAAATGCGCGGCATGCCGGATGCGTTTTACCGCTTCCTGCCCGACGCCGCCTTGACGGCGGCGCGGCCCAGTTCAACCGGCGAAGCGCTGAACGCAGCCGCCATGCCTTTCTTTGCCGCGGGCGTCTGCATGCGTCGCAGCAGGCCATCGAACTGCGCGCTCAGATCATGGAGGGCGGGCGAGCGCAACTTGGCCAGCGATTCAAACTCCGCATACGAGAGCAGGACGGCTTTGGGCGAGTTATGCCGGGTGATGGTCACTGCGCCGTGCGCGGCGACGCTTTCGAGGATGGCGCCAAACTCCGTCTTGAAGCGGGTGGCGGGGACGGACGGGATATCGATCAATTCGCCCCGACGGTTGCGGTAGGTCAGCGTATCCACGATAGCCCTCTTGTCAGCTAAACGACCATTATAGACATTTCGACCATTATGTCGATTGCATATCAGCAATGGAGGCGCCTTGCAGATCAACCGCGAAGACTAGTTGGACATGGAGGCGCCAAGGGGTGGCGTGCCATGGGAGACAGTCCCGAATGGCATTGCATCAAGGATCTTGTGCAGGTTGGGGTGAGCAGAGCGAACCCCCCGCAGTGAATCCCGACAGCGGATCGTAGCTGTCTGCAGTGTTGGGGTTCGCTGCGCTCACCGCCAACCTGCGCCTGATTCCGCAATAACATCAAGTAGGTCCGATTCTGGTCTGCCCGCTATTTCCCGACCAGGTGTAATCCCGTTTCCCGCGAATGCCGCCGGCCACGCGCGGTCACAGCTCCTTCAAGCTCGCCAGGATACCCGGCTCACTGAAACCCACGATGACGCGGTTGCCGATGACGATGGTCGGATAACCGTTTTGCTGCAGGACTTTCTCTTGGAAATATTTGGCCTGCGCGTCGCGCTCGACGTCCAGCTCGGTGTAGACCACGCCCCTTTTCTTGAACAGGGTGCGTGCCGCCGCGCAGTAAGGACACCAGGAGGTGGCAAACATCACGACCTGCGCCGATGATGTGACGCTTTTCAGCCTGGATGATGTCTCGGGTTTCAGTCGCAGCGCAGGACCGCCTTTTTCCACGGTGATGTAGAAGGGTCCGGGATTGCTCGTCTCCAGGCGTTTGCTTTCCACGAACTTGGGCGCCGTCCCGGCAGGGGTGGCATTTCCGCCGGAGAAAGGTCCGGGATTGCTCGTCTCCAGGCGTTTGCTTTCCACGAACCTGGGCGTAGACCCGTCAGGGGTCGCTTTTCCGCTGGAGTGGTTTGCATAGAGGTAGTACCCGAGGGCCGCCACGCCGGTCATCATCAGGACTGCGGCAGCGACCCTCAGCGCGGTGGAGGGCAGGGCAATTTGCGGCGGGGCACGATGCTTTGCGGGGGCGATGCCTGCGAGACGGGCGTCACCGGGCAGGGCATCGCCGGAAGCGGTTCCACTTGCATCGGGATATTCGCGATCGTAGGCGGCCCGCCTGCCGGGATCGGTGAGTGTCAGGTACGCGTCCTCGACCTGCGCAAAGGTCGTCGCGGCGTACAGGTCCCCGGGGTTGTTTTCCGGCCGGTATTTCTCGACGAGGCGGAGGCAGGCTTGCTCCAGTGCTTCCCGCCCGGCATCCCTGGGCATGTCGATGATCTTGTACAAGTCCTGGCGAATGTTGTCCACAGTGCGCTCTCCGTACGGCGTGCTGCGAGCATACAACGCAATCGGCCCGGAAGCAGGGGAAGCATGAGCTACGCATGAGCTACGGCTTGCCCCGCCAGCTGTTACTGGTGGATATAGCTCTCCAACTGCTCGATGATGAATTTCTGCTCCGAAATCATTTCCTTGACGACGTCGCCTATCGAGATGACGCCGATGACCCGCTCACGGTCGAGTACCGGCAGGTGGCGCATGCGTTTTTCCGTCATCAGCGCCATGCATTGCTCCACAGTCTCGTCCGGGGAGACGCATTGGACGGTGGCTGTCATGATCTCGCGCACCAGCGTTTCCCTGGAAGACTTGCCGAACAGGATGATCTTGCGGGCATAGTCGCGCTCCGAGAAGATCCCCGCCAGATGCTCGCCCTCGAGCACCACCAGGGCGCCGACGTTGCTCTCCGCCATGAGTTGCAAGGCCTGAAACACGGTTGCTTCCGGCGAAATGGAAAGTACCTTCTGCCCTTTTCCCTCCAGCATGTGCGCAACGCTTTTCATGGCTCACTCCTCCAATAATCGTGTCACGGCACACGCATTATGCGCCGCTTCGACGATTCACAGGTGCACGCTTCGACTCGGTCTTGGCATGCCGGGACTGGGTCTTGGCAGACGCAAGAAGGCGCAATCACATGCTCGCGCTCTCGGACCCCGCTTCGGCGGGAATTTTTTTCTTTTCGGGCAGTTGGATACGGACGTGATCCAGAGCCATGACTGTGCGATCACGAATGACAACAGGACCGGACGCGCTCCACCGCGAGTTGCCGCAAGCGACCCCCTCCGCTATCCTCGCTGCACTTCCAACCATGAACGGGGCGCAAGCATGAACCTATTCAGCTGGGTCGCGATGGCAGGCATGCTGGCGACAGCATCGGGCGTGGCAAATGCGCAGACCTATCCGGCGCGGCCGTTACGGCTGGTGGTGCCCTACGCCCCCGGGGGCGGCACGGACGTGCTGGCGCGCCTCATCGGCCGGCGCCTGGGCGATGCGCTGGGACAGCAGGTCGTCATCGACAACCGGCCGGGCGCGGGCACCGTGATCGGCACGGAAATCGTCGGGCGCGCGAACGCGGACGGCTACACATTGTTGATGGCCGCAACGCCCATGGGCATCAATCCGACGCTGCTGGCCAAGTTGCCCTATGACACGCTGCAGGACTTCCGCGGTGTCGCTTTCGCGGCCTATGCGCCGGTGGTGATGGTGGCGCACCCGTCGGTGGCGGCAAAGACGGTGCAGGAACTCATCAGCGCAGCGCGCGCGAATCCGGGCGGTTTCACGGTCGCCACGCCCGGTGCGGGCAGCATGGGGCACCTCACCCTGGAACTGCTGAACCGCCAGGGCGGCATCGAACTGCGCCACATCCCGTACAAGGGGGCGGGCCAGGCGGTGACCGACGTGATCGCCGGGCAGGTCAATTTTCTCTTCGACAACGTCGGTCCGGCCAAGACGCAGGTTGCCGCCGGGCGCACCCGCGCGATCGCCGTGGCGACCCTGAAACGCTCGCCCGCCATGCCCGAGGTGCCCACCTTCGACGAGGCCGGCCTGAAGGGATTCGAGGCGTCCTCGTGGTTCGCATTCTTCGCCCCTGCGAAGACGCCCCCCGATGTCGTGCGCAGGTTGAACGCCGAGGTGGACCAGATCGTGGCAAGCGCGGAGCTGAAGGAGCTCTACCTGCGCGACGGCTACGATGCGAGCCCGATGTCGCCGCCGGAGCTCGACCGCTTTCTGCGTGCCCAGATCGACAAGTGGGGCACGCTGATCAGAGAGGCGAAGATTCGCTCGGAGTAGGGCGCTGGTACGCACGCGCCACCGCGAATATGAACGCCCCGAGTTCGTTGAACACTCGCATGCCTACGACAACTTGCTCGAAACCAGGCGGTTCAGGCTGATTCCGGATTCGGCTGCCTGAATCGCGAGAGTGCGGTGAGCTTGCGGTGGTATGCGCACCATGAATTTTCCACTGAACGTCTTCGTCGCTATGGGTTCGGGTACCGCTTCGTGACTTCTGCGCATGTCCGCGATGCTTTCCCGTACCAGCTTTCGAATGCCCTGCAACGCTTTTTCCGGCGTTTTTTCCAGCCAGCTAAAACTCGGAAACTCCGCGCATAACCCGACATGCTCTCCGTCTTCCTCAGACCAGGTGACGCGATAGGTATAACGGTCGATTTCCCTATTCATCATTCTTCTCCAGACGGTCGATAGCCAGCAGAACCTGGCGTACCTGGTACGGTTTGGCCTTGGCGCCGGCATTCTGAATATTGACGCGAGGATCGCCTTGCCACGGTGTCTTGTAGACACGATGACTCGTGCCCGATTGCCTCGGCTTTCCAAAATACCTGTCGCAAACCCTGCGCAGATCATTGAAGCGGACCCCTTTCGGGTTTTGCCTCATGAGTTTGACGATATCGTCTACCGAAGCCATAGATGAAATAGTATCACTATTGATACCATCCACAATTTCCACACTCGGGCCACCCGGCGTGCCTTACTTGATGATCTCCATCGCCATCAAACCCTTGAATCCGATTGCCCTTCCTGGTCTTGCGCCAGAAACGGCTCCACCACCCCGATAAACGCCTCCAGATTGTCGAACGGGATCATGTGGGTCGCGTGGCGTATCCATGCCACTTCGATGGCGGGCATCAGCCGCCGCACTTCGGCGGCGTCCTCTTCGGTGATCACGCCGCCCTTGCCTGCGATCAGCAGTTGCGTCGGCGTGCGGATCGCAGGGAAGTCGCCGTGGATCTCCTCTTCTTGCAGTCCGCGGTGGCTGGCGGCGATGGCCGCTTCGTCGCAGGTGTGCAGCCACTCGGCGCGGGTGCGCAATTGTTCCTCGCCCCAGTGCGGATAGGTGCGGCGCACGACTTCGATATCGGTTTTCCCGGCTTGCGCTTCGCGGATCGCATCGATGTAGAACGCGAGGTCCTTCACGTAAGGCCGGCGGCCGGGGCCGCTCAGCGGCGGATCGACCAGCACCAGGCGCGCGAGTGGCGCGCCGTACAGCCGTCCGAGGCGCGCGCCTATACGCGCGCCCAGCGAATGGCCCAGCACGCGGTAGCGCGTCAGTCCCAGCGCGGAGGCGAAGTCCGCGACGTCTTTCGCGCAGGTGTCGAGGTCATAGCGCAGGCCGGGGCCGCCCGCCGAGAGTCCGCGGCCGCGCACGTCGAGGACGTAGGTATCGAAGCTGCGGCCGAGGCGATCGCCGACGAAACCCCAGGTCGCCGCCGGACTGGTGATGCCGGGGATGATGACGAGCGGCTCGCCCTTGCCGCCGTAGCGCAGGTAGTGCTGGCGTATGCCGTTGGCGTGGACGTGCCCGCCGTAACGGTAAGTGCTGTCATTCTTCACGGATGTCCGCCTCCTTGATGATTTTCGCGTAGCTGGTCATTTTCTCCTGCAGGAAGGCGCGGAATTCCTGCGCCGTGCCCCCCGCCGGAACCAACCCCACGCCGATCAGCTTGTCCTTCACATCGGGTCGCGCGAGCACGCTCTTCACGCCGGCGGCAAGCTTGTCGATGACCTCGCGCGGCGTCCTCGCCGGCGCGACGAAGCCGTACCAGGAATCCCATTCGGGGCCGGGGTAGCCGGCTTCGGTCAGGGTCGCGATCTGCGGCGCGAGCGGCGAGCGCGCGCGCGTGGCAATGCCGTAGGCCTTGAGCTTTCCGGCGCGCACATGCGGCATCACGTCCGGCAGATTGCCGAACGCGAGGCCGACTTGACCCGCCAGCAGATCGGTCTGTGCCTGCGCCTGGCCGCGGTAGGGCACCAGCACCACGTCGATACCGGCCACCGAGCGGAACCACGCCATCGCCAGATGGGGCGAGGCGCCCACGGCCGCGCCATAGGAAATCTTGCCCGGCTGGCTCTTTGCCTGCGCCACCAGTTCGGCGGTCGAATTCGCGCTCAGCGATGCATGGCCCACCAGGATGAGCGGTGTCGAGCCGATCAGGGTGACCGGTTCGAAGTCCTTCACGGTGTCGTAGGGCAGGGTTTTCCGCAGCGAAGGATTGCCGGCAAAGCTGTTGGCGATCGAGGCGATGGTGTATCCATCGGGCGGCGATTTCGCGAGGGCCTCGGTGCCGATGATGCCGGCGCCGCCG
Organism: Betaproteobacteria bacterium; assembly: GCA_009693435.1. Next base: position 6,796 of record SHXF01000110.1, read on the forward strand.
GTGCGGTTCTCCACCACGAACTGGCGACCCCAGTCCTCAGACAGGCGCTGGCTCACCAGCCGCACCACGAAGTCCAGGGTCGCGCCGGCGGGGAAGGGCACGATGACGCGCACCGGTCGCTCCGGATACGCCTGCGCGTACGCATTGATCGCGCCTGTGCCGCACATCGCGGCCAGCGCCGCGAGGGCGGCCATTTTTTGCAAGGGCTTCATGGGCCTCCCGTTAATTGGCATTGACGCGGATGTTGGCTTCTCTGACGATCGCCGCGTAAATCGTCATCTGTTCGCGCAGGAACACGGCGAACTGCGCCGCCGTCTCGCCGCCACCGGCCACGCCCTGACCCTGCAGCCGCTCTTTCACATCGGGCAGCGCCAGCGCCCGCGCGACTTCACGCTGCAGGCGCTCGATGATGTCTGCCGGGGTTCCGGCGGGCGCAACCAGTCCGTACCAGGATTCCGAAACGAATCCCGGGTAGCCGAGTTCGCTCACCGTCGGGATGTCCGGCGCAAGCGGCGAACGCATTGGCCTTGCAATGGCCAGCGCCCTGAGGCGCCCCGCGCGCACATGCGGCATCACTTCGGGCAGGTTCGCAAACGCCATGGAGATCTGTTCCCCGACCACGGCTGCAACGGTGGGCGCCGAACCTCGAAATGGAATCTGCAACAGCTTCACGCCCGCGGCCTTCTCCAGCAGCTTGCCCACGAGATGGGAATAGCTGCCGTCGCCCAGTGTGCCGTAGCTGATGCCCTCCGGCTTCTGCGCGGCGAGTGCAATCAGCTCGCGCAGGGTGGCTGCCGGCAGCGAGGCCGGCACCACCAGCAGATGCGGCGTCGATCCCAGCGAGGTGACCGGGACGAAATCCTTCGCGGCATCGTAGGGCAGGTCGCTGCGCACTGCAGGGTTGACGGCGAAGCTGTTCGCGACGGTAACCAGCGTGTGGCCGTCGGGCTTCGCCTTGGCCGCCGCGGAGAATCCAATGATGCCGCCCGCACCGGTGCGGTTGTCGACCACCACCGGCTGGCCGAGGTTCTCCGTCATTTTCTGCGCGACGATGCGCGTCACCGCATCGAGGGTGCCGCCCGCCGCGAACGGCACGATGATGATGAGCGGCCGGGACGGGAAGATCTGCGCCCGTGCAGGCTGCGAGGCCAGGGGAAGCGCGAAGCAAACAGCCAGGATGAATCGGACATAAAGTGAATGCATGCGAGTGTGCTTTCTTTGCGTAGCGGCGCTTGCGATTTTGCACCAGGCGGCGCAGGCCCGGCTCAGACAGCAACCCGGGTGGAATCGTATTCGTAGATCCAGTCGTAGCGCCCGCGCACCGAGTCGGGGTGCCAGTTCGCGTTGATGTAGCTCGCGGCCGTGTCGGGACTGGCGAGCGCGGCGTTATGAAACTTGGCGATCATGTCGGTCGATCCCTGCACCACGCGCGTGGTGCGTTCGACGCGCGCCGCCTCGTAGCGCCTGAGCGCGGTTACTACGTCGTCGGGCGAAGCTTGTAGACAGCGAGCGAGGACGAGGCCGTCTTCCAGCGCCATGTTCGCGCCCTGGCCCAAATAGGGGACCATCGCGTGGCAGGCATCGCCGAGCAAGGTCACCGCTCCGGCGCTCCAGCGCGGCAGCGGCTCGCGCAGGAATATCGCCCACTTGTAGAGCTTGTCGGTCTTTTTGATCGTGTCGACGACATCGGCGTGCCAGCCGGGAAAATCGGCCAGGCACTCGTCGACCGACCCTTCCTCTATCCAGGATTCCACCTCCCAGCCGGCGCGATCCACCTGGCCGACGAAGTTGAACAGCTCGCCGTCGCGCACCGGGTAGCAGGTGGCGTGGGCGCCGGGTCCGAGCCAGTTGGTGGCGATCGAGCGCCGGTTGTGACCGGAGAGCTTTTCGATGGGCACCATGCCGCGCCAGGCGATGGTGCCGGTGAAGTTCGCCACTGCCGGGCCGAAGAGTTGCGCGCGGATGCGCGAGTGCAGGCCGTCGGCGCCGATCAGCACGTCTCCCGACGCAGGGCCGCCGCCTTCGAACAGCAGCTTCACGCCTTCGCCGTATTGTTCGAATCCAGCCACTTTATGGTTGACGTGGATGGCGTCCGGTTTCAGAGCGCGCACGCCCGCCACTAGCATGCTGTGCACGTCGCCCCGGTGGAGCAGGAACATCGGATAGCCGTAGCGCTGCACGCTGGAAGGACCGAGGCGGTCGAATATCGACCAGGTCTGTCCTGAGTCCCACAGGCGGATTTCCTTGTCCGCGGCCTGCACCCCCAGGCGCCGCACCGGCGCTTCCAGTCCGAGCGCGAACAGCACGCAGGTGCCGTTCGCGGAAACCTGCACGCCGGCGCCGATCTCGCGCAGTTCGCTCGCCTGCTCGTAGACATCGACGTCGAACCCCGCGCGCAGCAACGCGAGCGCCGCGGCGAGTCCGCCGATGCCGGCGCCGGCGATGACGACGCGCGGTTTGTACTTGTGTTCAGGCACGTTGGTCTTCAGGGATGATCCTGTCATCGACGACCATCGCTTCGCCGTCCAGATGCACCGAGCAGCCGAGCATGGGAATGTCGAGGTGGCAGGGTGTGTTGCGCGTGCCGCCGCCTTCCAGGTTCGGCCCGGTGGAGAACATGAAGTTGCCGTAGAAGGAGCGCGCTTCCATGGCGTTGCTCTGGCGCTTGTCGTACATGCCGAGCGTCGTCCAGTGTGCCTTCTTCTGCAGTCCCCAGCCCAGGTGCGACACCGCGTAGCCCTCCGGGTCATCGAACTTCGCCATGTAGTCGCGCAGGTAATGCGCATCGAATTCTCCTTCGATGTCGCGGATATAGCCGTCGCGTATCGAGAGCCGGATGGGCGTGCGCACGTATTCCTTGAACGGCAGAATGGTGGTGCCGCGGTCCAGCACCACCGTCCCGTTCGAGGTGCGCTCGTTCGGCCAGGTGGCGACGAAGGTGCTGGGGCAGTGGTCCCAGCGGCCGGGCTCGTCGGCCAGTCCGTACTGCATCAGGCAGGAATACTCGCCCAGATCGACTTTGAGGTCGGTGCCGGCAGCCGATTTCACATGCATGCTGCGCGCGCTGGCGAGGCGCCTGGCCGCGGCCAGCGTGCGCCGCCTGTCGTCGGGGGTGGGCGCGAGGCGCATGAAGATTTCCGGCGGTTCTTTCACCAGCAGGATGCGCGTGCCTGAGTCGAGGATTTCCTTTTGCTCCGTGCCGCGGTCTATGCCCATCATGTCGATGACCATGTCGGCGCATTTCATCGCGGCGATCGCAGCCTGGTTGCCGGAGAGCGACGTCGGGCCCACGTAGGCCGTGGTGTCGCCCGCCATGCGCGCCGGCGACTCGCCCAGTTCCAGGCTGAGTATCTTCGCGCCAAGCAAGGTGGCCGCGGCACGGCCGGCGGCGACATGGTCGGGATGCGCGTAATCGGCGAGCAGGAACAGCACCGTCTCGCCCGCCTTGACGTTGCACTGTTTCAGTACCTGCTGCCAGGCGTTCAGCAATTTGACGTTCATGCTCATGGAGTGCCTCTTTCAGTGAATGGTGTGGCGGGGATTACGCTAGGAAGTGCGGGAACAAGCGACAAGCAAAACCCGGGACAGACCACGGTTCTTGAGAGGGAACTGGATGGGAAACCGTGGTCTGTCCCCACGCCGCAGGCTCTGCGATGATGCCAGGCCATCAAGTGCCGGCCTCATGCGGGTGCCACTCGGTCCCAGTCCACGCCCAGACCGGGGATCACCTCGACCGCAAGCATGCCCTTCATTTCGAGGATGGCCGGGCGTCCGAACACGCGATCGCGCAGACGATAAACGGTGACTGAACGGTCGGTGGGATGCACCAGCCACACTTCGCGTACGCCGGCGCGTTCGTAGGCCGCGAGCTTGATGGTTTGATCGTGAACCGCCGTTGACTGCGAAAGGACTTCGACGATCCAGTCGGGAGCGCCGCGCATGCCGCGTTCGTCGAGTTTCGACTCGTCGCACACGACCAGCAGGTCGGGTTGTACAACCGTATCGATCCGCTCATCGGCCTCGTCGGCCTTGGGCAGGCGCACGTCGAATGGGGCGACGTAGGCGCGGCACGGCTTGCCTTCGAGCGCGGCGCGCACCTGGAAGTAAATCTCGCCGACGATTTCCTGGTGGACACGCAACGGCGCGGGCGACATGAGATACGCGGCGCCATCGATCAACTCATAGCGCAGGTCGCCCGGCCACGAGAGATACTCGGCGTAGGTATGGTAGGCGGTATCGCGCTTCGCTAGGCTCATGGCGGGTGCGGGGAACAATGTAGACGGCTGAATTCTACTCCGCCGGTTACGCCGGATTGTTGGGCAGGTCTTCCTTTGCCGGAGGCAGATGCTGACGTACCGCAAATTGCGGGCTTCCGGTGCTTCCGCCAAACGGTGAATGTCGGACTACTAAGCAGAAAATGGTAAAGAATATTCTAAGGAAATCGCCATTTGGCGGCTATTCACGAGGTATTGTCGTCAAAAAATAGTATAAATAGCAGGGCTTTTCGGCCGGATCGCGCGAGACTCGGTCCGCCAGATGGGCGTTATAGGTGGCGCTGGGGAAGCAACGTTTCCGATCAACGCCGGAGCACGGCGTCTTGCACCAGGGTTGGATCGATGCAAGTGGATTTCTGCCCCGCCGCATAAGCTTCAATACGGCTTCAATGCGCGCGATACAGTCGAGGACATGCTCGACGTAGACAAGATTCTCCTTCACAGAGGAATTGCCTCCCGCAGCACTCTTTCCCTGATCTTCGGATCGAGCGGGGCCTCGGTCAGCACGTCCACCTTCCTGTGCAGCAGATCCTGCAGCTCTATCAGCAGCGCGCCCAGGTCGAGAAGGGTTCGCCCCTGCTCCAAATCGACCAGAAGATCGACGTCGCTTTCAACACCGGCATCACTCCGCGCCATCGAACCGAATACGCGCACATGCGTAACCCCATGCTCGCGCGCCAGGTCGAGAATCGCATCACGCCGTTGTTGCAGAAGTCCGTCCATAACCTTCGGCTTCTATATTCGAACCGGAATTGGCATTGTCGCCCCACGCAGTGTGCCTGATTTTGACCTTCCTGCAAAACCTGGGACAGACCCGTATGGCACTTACTTAAGCTCTTGCGGGTGACCATGTTTTCGAACGTACTCTCTCAAGATCGCACGAGGTTTGGTGAGTAACGGATAGGGTTTAGGTCGTCGTTTGATGGCGCGAGGCTCGATACGACCGGGGCGCTCGGCGACACTTTGTTGGGCGATGAGGACAAACACGCAATGGAGTTTGTTGTCGTTGTCTATTTGGTTGGGGTGATGATGCCAGGCGATCCAGATCTGCACGGTGTGCTTGAAGCTCAGTTGGCGCGGTAGTCGAAGGGCGAGGAGTGCGGCTTGCGCCATCATCAGGCGAATGAGATTGTAGGCGAGCAGGTAGACCCATATTTCCTTGATCGCCATTGCGGGCGTCTGGCAGCTCAGTCGGTCCATCCCCAGGGTAGTCTTGATGTTGCGTAGATCGAGTTCTACATGCCAGCGACTACGATAAAGCGATCTCAAGTCCGCCTTGCTGGTGTGCTTGGGGCAAGTTAGCGTCGTCACCAGTGTCTTGCCACCGGCCTTCAGTACCGGCGCATTTCCGCTTGAACTCAGGCCTTTGCCATGGATGATGCGCACGCATCGGCTACCACGCTCACGGCAGTCCTGCATGAACACGGCGAATTCTCTGCGCGCAGTCTCACGCGTCATGCCCTGCAGATCGAGTTCGTCACCCATCGGCCAGGTGCCGCGTCGGAGTTTGCGCAGTACATCGCGGCCCAGACCTTGGCGGATGAAGTTGAGTTCCTCGCCCAGTTCGAGAGGGTATTCAGCCGCGCTGGGGAGGGAATGTATGGCGGCGCCTGTCTTCGCGGGTTTTCTTGGCTGGTTCGCCGTATGCATCGTTGGCATGGGCCTGGCAGCAATCGGCGTTCGGGTCCTCAGCGGGACGGCATCGCGGACAGCATCGCGAAACAGTGCCGCGTCGTTCGCGCCGGGAGGCTTGGATTCGCCTCGTTTCAAAGCTGCGGCGTACTCCTGGCACGGCTCACAGATTCTCCAGGTATTTTTCCGCGTCCAGCGCAGCCATGCATCCGCTCCCGGCGCTGGTCACGGCCTGCCGGTACACGTGGTCCTGCACGTCTCCTGCCGCAAACACGCCCGGGATGCTTGTGGCCGTTGCATTTCCTTCGTGTCCGCCTGCCGCGATGATGTAGCCGTTCTGCATCGCCACTTGTCCTTCGAAGATTGCGGTATTCGGTGTATGGCCGATCGCTATGAATACGCCGTGAACTTTGAGATCCTCGGTTCCGGCGCCATCCGTCTCCCTGATGCGCAACCCCGTCACGCCGGTCTCGTCGCCCAACACCTGATCCACCGCACGGTGCCACTTCACCGAGACATTCGGCTTGCCGAACAGTTTCTTCTGCAGGATTTTCTCGGCACGGAATTTGTCGCGCCGGTGAATGACGGTGACGCTGCGGGCAATGTTGGACAGGTAGAGCGCTTCTTCCACGGCAGTGTTGCCGCCTCCCACCACGGCAACATCCTGGCCTTTGTAGAAGAACCCGTCGCAGGTCGCGCACGCCGAGACGCCTTTTCCCATGAATTTCTGCTCGGACTCCATGCCCAGATACCTGGCGGAGGCGCCCGTGGCAATGATCAGTGCATCGCAGGTGTATTCGGCGGAATCGCCTGTCAGGCTGATGGGTTTGCCGCCCAGGCGCACGGTGTGGATCTGGTCGAACACGATTTCGGTTTCGAAGCGTTCCGCGTGCTTCTGAAATCGCTCCATCAAGTCGGGTCCTTGGACCCCTCCGAAATCCGCGGGCCAGTTGTCGACGTCGGTCGTAATCATGAGTTGCCCGCCCGGCGCGAGTCCGGTCAGGAGCACCGGATTAAGGTTTGCGCGCGCCGCATACACGGCTGCGGTATAGCCGGCCGGGCCGGAACCGAGAATCAGCAAGCGGGCGTGTCGGGTTGCAATGGGCATTGGGCTGGCTTGAGTTGGCGTGGTGACAATACGAGGTAATTCAGATGTTTAGCCGTTCGATTATACTTGTGCGTGCGGTGATTCAGTATCCAGGCTGGATGTCGGATCCGCGGCGTTGGCCGGTTGCGTAAGTGCTTGATCAAATGTTGGATTAGCGCCGTATAATCATGGGCTTTGGCAGGCAGGCGGTATAGGAAAGCGCCCTCGTGGTGACTTCAAAAAAGGCACGGAAACACCGCTACGTGAATAAACTCCGCATTGCACTTCTCCTGAGAGGCTGTGATTTTTTCAATTTTAGCAGTTGGCATTTGAGCACAGAGGTGATTCACTCCACTGCGGAATGAAATATGCGATAGGCATGAAATTACTCGCTACCGACCGTTTATTTGACGATTTCTCTGCTTTTTCTACCTT
>SHXF01000014.1 GCA_009693435.1 Betaproteobacteria bacterium
GTCGATGACCATCCGTAGATGATCAACCCACCGCGCCCGCGCAGCTTGCCTGTCAGCCGCCTTGCCACCTCCCTTGTGCCCTTCCAGGCTCATTCCTCAATGGAATGTCGAGCCTTCCTCCAGGCTCATACCTCGTTGGACAAGACTCAAGCAGGCCGAAATGTCTTACCATCGGCAAAATCAGGGTGGACGTTCAGGATACCTGCGGCTTCCAGCCCGCAAGTATCCGCGGCGTCCGGAAAACAGTACCGGAATCATGACCAACATGGCTCACGTGCCGTGCAGCCTGCGTCCGCCGAACGGTCAAAGCAGTGCGCCTATAATTCGCTTATGAACAAAGGACGTGACGCGCGGTTGATAATGCGAACCGGAAAAAGGGGGGCGTTGTCAACGCTCTCGACACAGCTTGGCGGTCATCCGCGCGGTTCGTTGGTCCCCTACATGCTCGATCAAGACGCCAGGCCGGTGCGGCTCGTGAGCCCGCTCGCGGAACATACCCGCAACATAGACACTGATCCGCGGGTGAGCTTGCTGGCATTCAATCCTGCGCAGGACGCACAAATCGTCTCCCGCGCGACATTCATCGGCTCCACGCCCCGGGTTCACGACCAAGGTGCAGTGCGTTCGCGCTATCTTCGGTTTTTCCACAGGCGTTACGGCTTCCCGAGTGAGATATTGAACAGCCGTGGTCAGTCAGCAGGCGGCTCGAACCGATGAATCGTCGGTTGTTCCGCGGTTGCGCCCTCGCCTGCCTTCTGGGTTTGCTGGCTTTGAGTCTGGCGTGGGAACTGTGGCTGGCACCCCTTAGACCAGGTGGATCCTGGCTGGTACTGAAAGCGCTGCCGTTGCTTGCGCCGCTATTCGGAGTGATTCACGAGAGACGCTACACGTTTCAATGGGCATCCATGTTCATCTTGATATACCTGGCGGAAGGTCTGGTACGAAGCTATGGAGACCTTGGAACATCAAGGTTGCTTGCCGGAATAGAAATAGTGCTGTCGGTTCTCTTCTTTATCAGCGCCATCGCTTATGCCCGTGGCTCTCCCCTTCCCCTCAAGCCCCCGGTGTCGAGGTGACCAGGGCCAACAGCAACTGGTGATTCCGGCCAAGCCAGCAAAAATGATCCCGTTCGATTATTGCCATTTGGCAGTTCAACTTTGGCGCCATCCTTCACCTGCTATCAGTTCATAGACCAAAGCGATTTCGAGTACAGACGGTTCCTGTCCGCATTCGCGCTTTCGCGCCGATTGGCATCCCAGCGTGCGCCGGGCATTACACATCATCGCAAAACCGGACGTTCTCATTCGACGAGAGCGGCACTGAAATTTATCGATTCGCGTTCAAATACCGCGGCACCCGACCATGGATTGATAGCACCCCTGCAATTGCTATAGAACCCCGCCGGCAGCGGTTCGATCATGACCATCCAAACCTCAAGGCTTCGGAATGCGGCCGAAGAACCTACACCTGTGGGTTGATTCGCTCCACCTTGCTGTGCAGTTTGCTCAGCGCAGACAGGTAAGCGCGGGCCGACGCAACAACGATGTCCGTGTCGGAGCCCAGTCCGTTGACAATGCGCCCGGCTCGCTGCAACCGAACCGTCACTTCGCCTTGCGACTCAGTTCCGGTAGTAATTGCGTTCACAGAGTACAACTGCAGCTCCGCACCGCTATTAACGATGCTCTCAATCGCTTTCAGGGATGCGTCCACAGGGCCACTGCCGTTCGATTCCGCGTGGCGCTCATGACCACTCTCCGAAATGACTATTCGTGCATAGGGTGTTTCGCCGGTTTCACTGTGAGCGGTAAGCGAAATGAGCTTGTAGTTGTCAGCCTCCTCCATCGCGTGGGCCTGATCAGATACTAGCGCATGCAGGTCTTCGTCGAAGATATCGTGTTTTTTGTCCGCCAGTTCCTTGAATCTCTGGAAGGCGACGTTGTAGGCTTCCTCCGATTCCAGTTCGATTCCGAGCTCTTTCATTCTTTGCTTGAAGGCCGTTCTGCCGCTGTGCTTACCCAGGACGAGTTTGTTTGTGGCCCAGCCGACGTCCTCGGCACGCATGATCTCGTAGGTTTCGCGGCTCTTTAGTACGCCATCCTGGTGAATTCCCGCCTCATGCGCAAATGCGTTGGCACCTACTATGGCCTTGTTCGGCTGCACCGGGAAACCCGTAATCCCGGATACCAGACGGCTCGCGGTGACGATCTGGGTGGCATCGAGGCCGGAATCGCAGGGGAACACATCCTGGCGAGTACGGACTGCCATGACGATTTCCTCAAGTGCTGCGTTCCCGGCCCGTTCGCCGAGACCGTTCACCGTGCACTCGACCTGGCGCGCACCGTTCATTACGGCGGCAAGCGAGTTTGCCACGGCAAGCCCGAGGTCGTTGTGACAATGCACGGACCACACCACTTTGTCGGAATTGGGCACGCGCTCGCGCAAGGTTCTGATCAGCGCCCCGAATTGTTCGGGCATCGTATATCCCACGGTGTCGGGAATATTGACCGTGCGCACACCTTCCCGGATCACAGTTTCAAGAACCCGGCACAGGAAATCCACTTCCGATCGGCCTGCATCTTCCGGCGAAAATTCCACGTCATCGGTGAAATTGCGCGCGTAGCGAACTGCGTTTGCCGCTTCAGTCATCACCTGCTCCGGAGTCATGCGTAGTTTTTTCTGCATGTGTATTGGCGATGTGGCAATGAAAGTATGAATCCGACCGCGCCGCGCCGGCTTGATGGCTTCGGCCGCCCGACTGATGTCACGATCGTTGGCACGAGCCAGACTGCATACGATGCTTTCCCTGACGATTCCGGCCACAGAATGCACTGCCTCGAAATCTCCCCGACTCGATGCGGCAAATCCAGCCTCGATTACGTCGACGCCCATGCGCTCCAGTTGCCTCGCGATGCGCAGTTTCTCCTCACGCGTCATCGAGGCTCCCGGGCTCTGCTCCCCGTCGCGCATGGTAGTGTCAAAAATAATCAGTCTGTCTTTCATGCCTATTCCTTAAGTTTTGAAGTCTCCGTCTCAGAATGTTTTTGAGGCCGAACGAGCCGCTCAGACACTGCGGGCATTCCGGCGCCGGTGCTGCCAAAGCCAAATGACATAGCCTGACAAGCCGTAGGCGACGAACAGCAGGAACAACACCAGCGGCGGATCGGTTGATACGAGAACAAAAGCCAGCACGACCAGCAGGATAACCGCGAAGGGTACGCTGCGCCGCAGATTGAAGTCCTTGAAGCTGTGGAACGGCACGTTGCTGACCATGGTTATGCCTGCATAGATGGTAAGAAATGCAGCTACCCAGGGGATGCCATATGCGCTCACAGGAATCTTGTTATCGATCGCCAACCACAGGAAGCCGGCAACCAGTGCGGCAGCGGCCGGACTTGGTAGACCCTGAAAAAAGCGTTTATCGACGACGTCAATGTTGGTATTGAAGCGCGCCAACCTCAATGCCGCTCCCGCGCAATACATAAAAGCTGCGATCCAGCCGAAGCGGCCTAGATCCTTCAGCGCCCACTCGTACATTATCAGCGCCGGTGCCGCCCCAAACGACACCATGTCGGACAACGAGTCATACTCTGCGCCGAATTCACTCTGAGTATGCGTGAGACGCGCGACCCGCCCGTCCAGGCCGTCCAGCACCATTGCGACAAATATGCCGATCGCAGCCTGCTCGAAACGCTGATTCATCGCCATTACGATGGCGTAGAAGCCCGCAAACAGCGAGGCTGTGGTGAAAAGATTGGGCAGCAGGTATATGCCGCGCCGCCGGATCTCCGCGTTAAGCAGCGGCCGGCGTCGATCCATTTCCCCCATCCCGCCTTCCTCTACAGAATTGCGAGCACAGTGCTCGGAGCGTGCAATTTGTCGCCCGGGGTAGCCTTCGTTCTGCCGTCCAGGCGCAGACACAGCCCAGGGATCGAGCCAATCAGTGCAAGTCCGGAATGTCGTCCGCGGCCTACGCGGAGACCTTCCGCCAGATACCAGCTTACTCTCCGCGCAATCAACGCTAACACCACTTCAGCGGCAAGGCACCGCGAGCCCTCGCGGATCGTGTGCGGATGATCCATCATTCAGCGGTGAGCAGCGCGCTGCTTGAACAGAAAGCGGCGCGCCGATCCCGTCCGCACCGGTTTCTCAGTTTTTCGATGTATCCACCAGCTTGTTCTTCTTGATCCAGGGCATCATCTCCCGAAGCCTGCCCCCTACTTTTTCAATCTCATGCTCCTGGCCGATGCGGCGCATTGCATTCAGTTTGGTAGCACCGGTCACATTTTCCAGGATGAATTCCTGCGCGTATGCCCCTGTCTGGATTTCTTTCAGGATGCGCCGCATCTCGTCTTTTGTCTGCTCGGTGATGATACGCGGCCCGCGGGTGAAGTCACCGTATTCGGCGTTGTTCGAAATGGAGTAGCGCATATTGGCGATGCCGCCCTCGTACATCAGATCAACGATCAGCTTGAGTTCATGCAGGCATTCAAAATACGCCATTTCGGGCGCGTAGCCGGCTTCCACGAGGACCTCGAATCCGGTCTGCACAAGCGCCGTGCATCCGCCGCACAGTACTGTCTGCTCCCCGAAAAGGTCCGTTTCAGTTTCTTCCTTGAACGTCGTTTCAATGATGCCGGCCTTGCCGCCACCATTCGCCGATGCGTAAGAAAGCGCCATGCCCCGCGCTTTCTTCGATGCATCCTGATGCACCGCGATCAGCATCGGTACGCCCCCGCCCTGAGTGTACGTGGAACGAACAGTGTGGCCCGGTGCCTTGGGGGCGACCATGACAACGTCGAGATCGCCGCGCGGCAATACCTGACCGTAGTGGATGTTGAATCCGTGCGCAAAGCCGAGGGTCGCACCGCTTTTTATGTTCGGCTCGACCTCGCTACGATAAACGCGGGCGATATGCTCATCAGGCATCAGCATCATGACGAAGTCTGCACTCTTGACCGAGTCGGCGATGTCCTTTACGGTCAGCCCGGCATTTTTCGCCTTTTTCCATGATGCACCGCCCTTACGAACGCCAACGGTGACTTTCACGCCGGAATCATTAAGGTTCAATGCGTGCGCGTGACCCTGTGACCCATAACCAAGAATCGTGACTTTCTTTCCTTTTATGAGCGAAAGATCTGCATCTTTATCGTAATAGACTTTCATAGTCTTCCTTTCCGCTACGTTCTCAATACTCTTTCGCCGCGAGCAATACCGGATGCGCCAGTGCGCACCGTTTCGAGTATCACGCTCTTGTCGAGGCCCTGTATAAACGCGTCGAGTTTGGCCCCGGTGCCCGTAAGTTCAATCGTGTAAGTATTCTCGGTCACGTCCAGGATGCGCCCCCGGAAAATGTCCGTCATGCGTTTCAGTTCTTCGCGATCTTTCGAGGTCGCGCGCACCTTCATCAGCATTAGCTCACGTTCAATGTGCGGCGCCTCGGACAGATCCACGACCTTTACAACTTCGACAAGCTTGTTCAACTGCTTCGTTATCTGCTCGATTACGTCATCCGAGCCGATGGTGACGACCGTCATGCGCGACAGTGACTCGTCCTCGGTTGGCGCGACCGTGAGTGACTGGATGTTGTACGCCCGGGCAGAAAAAAGCCCTGATACGCGAGACAGCGCACCAGCTTCGTTTTCGAGAAGTATGGAAATGATATGCCGCATGTTGTTTATCGCAGTTAGAGGTAGCGTCCACGCGGGCCGGGAAGCATGCAGCACCCCGACACGAATGGGGTTCTAAAGATCTTCTGCAAGGATCATTTCGGTCAGGCCCTTGCCGCCCTGGACCATCGGGTAGACATTCTCGGTCTGATCGGTGATGAAGTCCATGAACACCAGGTCTTCCTTGCGCTTGAATGCTTCCTTCAGCGCGCCCTCGATATCCCCGGGACGCTCTATTTTGACGCCGACATGGCCGTAGCTCTCGGCCAGTTTGACGAAGTCTGGCAGTGCATTCATGTACGACTCTGCATAGCGGTTGCCATGGAAAAACTGTTGCCACTGGCGCACCATTCCCATGTAGCGGTTATTGAGGTTAATGATCTTGATCGGCAGGTGGTATTGTTTGCAGGTCGACAATTCCTGGATGCACATCTGGATACTGGCCTCGCCCGTCACGCAGGCTACCGCACTTTTCGGATTGGCGATCTGTGCTCCCATTGCCGCAGGCAAGCCGAATCCCATCGTACCCAGACCGCCCGAATTCACCCAGCGCCGCGGCTTGTCGAATTTGTAGAATTGCGCCGCCCACATCTGGTGCTGCCCGACATCCGAGGTAACGATTGCGTCGCCCCTGGTTACTTCGTAGAGCTTCTCTAGCACCATCTGCGGCTTGATGATCTTGCTGGAACGGTCGTAACGCAGACAATTCTTTTCGCGCCACAATCCGATCTGTGACCACCAGGCCTTGATGGCTTTGGCATCGGGCTTCTCGCGCATGCCCTCGATCACCTTGATCAGATCGGTCAGCACATCCGCCACATTTCCCACTATGGGAACGTCAACCTTGACACGCTTGGAAATGGACGAGGGGTCGATGTCGATATGAATGATCTTGCGGGCATTTTCGGCAAAATGCGCCGGATCGCCGATGACCCTGTCATCGAAGCGCGCGCCGATTGCGATCAGTACGTCGCAATTCTGCATGGCCATGTTGGCCTCGTAGGTGCCATGCATACCCAGCATGCCGACGAACTGCGGGTCGGTAGCGGGATAACCGCCCAATCCCATCAGTGTATTGGTGCAAGGGAAACCGAGCAGTTTGACAAGTTTGGTCAGTTGCGGTGCAGCATTCGACAGCACTACCCCACCTCCGGCATAAATCATCGGCCGGGTCGCCGCCAGCAGCATCTGCGCCGCCTTCTTGATCTGGCCAGGATGTCCCTTGACCACCGGATTGTACGAGCGCATGGAAACAGCGCTCGGATACTCATAGTCGAATTTCTGCGAGGTTATGTCTTTCGGAATATCGACAAGCACCGGCCCCGGACGTCCCGTCTGGGCGATATGGAAAGCTTTCTTGATCGTCGTCGCCAGATCCTTGATGTCTTTGACGAGAAAATTATGCTTCACGCAGGGCCGCGTGATGCCGACAGTGTCGCACTCCTGGAATGCATCCTCGCCGATCGCGTGAGTTGGAACCTGCCCCGTCAGCACCACCATGGGGATGGAATCCATGTATGCGGTGGCTATGCCAGTCACGGCATTGGTAACGCCGGGGCCGGAGGTGACCAGGCAAACGCCTATCTTCTGGCTTGCTCGCGAATAACCGTCGGCTGCGTGGGCTGCGCCCTGCTCGTGACGAACCAGGACATGCTTTACTTTCGCCTGGTTAAACAGCGCGTCGTAAATGAACAGTACGGCGCCTCCCGGATAGCCGAAAACATATTCCACGCCTTCGTCCTGAAGGCAGCGCACAACGATCTCCGCACCCGTTAATTTCATGCTTGAATTCCGCGACGCAGCATTAGACCAAAGCCTTGGAGGCTAAATGCTAGGGCTTGATTGGTCAAGTTTTTTTGCTGTTGGCCAGTGCGTGCTGTCCATCGATTTGATAACATCGTGCCATTCTGTCGGGCGCGAATTCAGTCAATAGAAGGACCCACTCCTGGCCTCCCGTAGCGAATTGTCCGAGTTCCTCGTGTCCGTGGAACGACGCGCCTTCAAACTAGCGATGTTCGCGGTTCGCGACAACGAAGCGGCGCTCGATATCGTGCAGGATTCGATGATGAAACTGTCGGAGAAGTATGGCGACAAGCCCACCGGCGAGTTGCCAATGCTCTTTCAGCGGATCCTTCAGAACACAATCAGGGATTACTACCGGCGGCAAAAGGTCCGTTCGCTGTGGACCACGCTTTTTTCCTCGCTTTCTTCCGGTAAGGAAGATGAGGACTTCGATCCGCTAGAAACTTTAGACACCCGCCAGAGCTCCAATATCAGGGAGCAGCCGGCGGAGCGCCTGGAACGCTCGCAAATCGTTGTAATTATTGATAAAGAGCTGAAAAATCTACCGGCACGTCAACGTGAAGCCTTCATGCTGCGTTACTGGGAAGAACTGGACGTTGCAGAAACGGCGGCGGTAATGGGCTGTTCGCAAGGCAGCGTGAAAATGCATTGTTCCAGAGCCGCACACACCCTGGCCGCGGCGCTGAAGGCTAAGGGGATTGATTTATGAACGAAAATCAGACCGCCTTCCAGATTCGACAACTGCTGGATCAGCAGCTTGAGGACCTCGTACCCGAGCAATTGGAGCGTCTACGCTCGGCCCGGGAGCAGGCGCTCAGCCGCCAGCGTAAGGTCGCTCCCAGCATGGCGCTCGCATGGGCTGACAGTGCTGTCGGCCGATTTGCCAACCCCGGCTCTATTTTCTCGGGTGTCCTATTGCCAACGGCCATGCTCATCTTCGGACTGGTTGCTATCAATTACTGGCAGCAGGCGCAGCTGGCGGCCGAAATCGAGGAAATCGATGCCGCAGTGCTGACTGGCGAGCTGCCGCTCGATGCTTACCTGGACAAGGATTTTGATGCATGGCTAAAGCGCTCATCTCATTAGCACTTTGGCTATGCCTTTCGCTATCCGCCATTGCAGCATCGCCCAAGAAGCCGCCCAGCTGGGCTGACCTGAACGCGGAGCAGCAGACAATTCTCGCGCCCCTGGCGGGCGAATGGAACAATATGGAACCCACGCGCCGGCAGAAATGGGTGGGGATCGCAAAGCGCTATCCCCAGATGGATGCGAAAGCCCAGGCGCGCACTCAGAAACGCATGCACGATTGGGCCAGATTGACCCCGGAACAGCGTCGCGCCGCGCGGGAGCGATATAAGAATCTGTCCACTCTTCCCCCGGAAAAGCGCCAGGACCTGCGCGAAAAATGGGATGAATACAGGCAGTTGCCGGAGGAACAGCGTTGCCAGTCTGGCACTGCCGCGAAGAACACACCCAGCAGGCGCGCAGCACAACCCGCGCCACCGCCAGCGCCACCTGCTCAGCCGGAAGAGGCCAAAGCTGCGGAACCGGATCAGCCAGGCGCAGTCCAGGCACAATAGCCCGGCGCCGTGACCAGGGATCCGGAGGAGGCGCCGGAGTTGCTACGCGCCCCGGGTTTCGGCCGGCGCATCCTCTCGATGGCATACGAACTGCTTCTCGCGATGGCAGTCGCTTTTTTTGCAGCCCTGCCGTTCTATGGTGCGGTCGACGGCAGACTGTCGGGGATTCCCCGATTCGCGTTCCAGTGCTACCTGATTGCCACGCTAGGCCTGTATTTCACCTGGTGCTGGCACCGCGGCGGCCAGACACTGCCGATGAAAGCCTGGCAGATCCGCCTGGTGAACGCGAAGGGGGGCGCCGTGACCGTGCGCCAGGCCGCGCTTCGCTATGGGCTCGCCTGGGTGTCGCTGCTCGCGCTGGGCACAGGCTTTCTATGGGCCCTGGTGGACCCCGAAGGACAGTCCCTGCATGACCGGCTGTCCGGAACGCGTATCGTGACGTGGAAGCGCAGTCCTGCGGGGACCAAGTCACCTTAACGCCTTTCCACCCACCACATCATCAGCGCGGCCGTCAGCAGAAAAACCAGGCTCGGCATTGCCGCACTCAGGGACGGCGCCCACCCTTTGAGCATGCCCAGATGCGCAAACAGGTTGTTCAGCATGTTGAACAGCACACCGATCATGATGCCGGAAAAAACCTTGATTCCGACGCTTCCGCCGCGGGTATGGATATACGCAAAAGGTAACGCGAGGCCCATCATCACCAGCACAGCAAACGGATATACGATCTTCATCCACATTGCAATTTCATAGCGCTCTGTCTTTTGCCTGTTCTCGCCCAGATGCCTGGAATACTGATACAGGTTCCAGGCTGACATCCGCGCCGGATCGACGAACAGCACGGACAGCAACTCCGGCGTCAGGACCGACGCCCAGTCATATTGCCCGATCCGCACGACGCTGGCGCCGGACTCCGAGAATCGGGTCTGCACGACCTCCGCAAGTGCCCAGCGATTGTCCCCCAGATACCGGCCGGCCTTGGCAAAACTGATCGACTGAAGGCGATACTGCGAATCAAAATCATAGATGCGGATGTCCGACAGATTGCTGTCCGGCCGGACCTCCCTGATATTGACGAACCGCCCCTCGTCTTTAACCCACAATCCGGTTCTGAATTCCTGGGCGACGATACCCGTCGTCTTGCTGAGCTTCAGCGTTCTTGCGGCACGCTCCGATACCGGCACCAGGAACTCTCCGACGATGAAAGTAACGGCCACAAAAGCGGTGCCGATACGAATCAGCATCAGTGCCGCACGGCCGGGTGACAGTCCGGAGACGCGCATGACGGTGTACTCCGAATGCGCAGCCAGTTGGGCCAGCGAGTACAGGGTTCCTATCAGGACAGCGATGGGGAAAAGCTCATAGACATGCGCCGGAATGGACATCAGGACAAACCCGATCGCGTGCTGAAGCCGGTACTCGCCTTTCCCGATGTCGCCGAGCTCATTGATCAGATCGAAGAAAGCGAACAGCGCCAGGAACGCTGCGAATACGAACAGCGTGCTGCCGTAGACGCCCTGCGCCAGATAGCGTTCTATGGTGCGCATCAGCGGCTTCCGAGCAAGTGCGAACCAACCCGCATTCGACGATAAAAGAGCAAAGCCAGGAGCGCCAGCATCCCGGCGTGAACCGGCCACCAGCCTCCAAGAAATGACACCCTTGCCTGCGACACCCAAGCCTGCGCAATGCTAAGCAGGTTGCTGTAGACCATGTATGCGAGCAGTGCGAACACCAGGTTTACGGAACGGCTGGCACGGGGATTGACGAACGATAATGGTATTGCAAGCAACGCAAGTAGCAGCGCAGAAATCGGCAGCCCGGCTCGCCATACCAGTTCTCCGAGGTTCTGCGGCGTCGGATTGCGCACCAGCGCAATCGTCGGCAATGCCCTGGTGGATAGTGCTCCGGTCCCGGCCTCCCGCGTCTCCACCCGCAGTGCATACCGCTCGAAATCCATGATCTTGTAGTCGGCCATGCCCGGCGTTCCCTGATAACGGCGGCCATTGAGCAGTACCATGAAGCGATCGCCGTTGGCCGCCGCTTCCTTGTAGCCTCGGCGCGCCACCATCACCCCCAGCACCCCGTCGCGCATCGATGCCACGAATACGTTCTGCACATTGGTGTCGTCGCCCGCAATGGCTTCCACGAAGAACACCCGGTCCGCCTGCGACGCTTCGCGAAAAATGCCGGGCGCAATGCGCGCAGCCTCGTCGCGCTGATCCATGATGTTCCGGTAGCCATCGCTTTGCTCCACCGCCCAGGGGGACAGCAGCAGTGAGAGCGCCGCGATCAGAGCCACCAGCGGCGCGGCGAAAGTCAAAACCGGCTTCACCCACGCGAGCAATGACTGTCCGGTGCTGAACCAGACCACCATTTCCGAATCGCGATAGCTACGCGACAACGTCATCAGCACCGTGACAAACAGCGTCAGCGAAAGCAGCACGGGCAGGTAGTTGAGCGCCGAGAGGCCGAGCAGCAGCAGCACGCCCTCGGAAATCAGCCGGCCGCTGGCCGCCTGACCGAGCAGCCTGATCAATTGCGTGGTCAGCGTAATCGCGAACAGGGTCGCGAACACCGCAAGAGCGAGTTCTCCGAATTCACGCAGCAGCGCGCGCTGAAAAATCATCGGTCAATCCGTCGCCGGACAAGTCCGGGCGGCAACAGGGAGGCGCAGCATGTCTCAGTCGTGAAGGCCTGATTCGAACTTTGACTTCCGCCGAACAAAGCGGGGATAATCTGCGATCGGATAATCGAGCAAGGGAACATGATTCGTCGCGCCTGTTTCCCCTCGTATTTCCCGACGACAGAGGGTGGCCGGATCAAACCACCAGGATTCACCCCGTCCAAGACCAGGATTTGGCGCGGACATCGATCCTGGTGCCCGGAATCTTCTTGCCGCGACATTTACGCCGGGATCGATGAACGCCGGATCTTCTTGATTTTTTCAACGCCACTCGGAGTCTCTCGTGGAATTTAGCACAAAAATATCGTCGCCGGAGAAGCTTGCCTGCGCGTGTATCGCAGTCGGCGTATTCGAATCCCGCAAACTGTCCCCGTCCGCCGACGCGTTGGACCGCGCATCCGGCGGTCGTATACGCGAGTTGCTGGCAACCGGCGATATGGAGGGAAAAACCGGATCGAGCCGCCTGCTCTATAAATTGCCCGGCATCGCCGCGGATCGTGTGCTGCTTGTCGGCAGCGGCAAGGAAAAAGCGACAGGTGCCCGGGAGTTTCGCGATATCGCCCGCGCCGCGATCGGCGCCATCATCGAAACAGGGGCGTGCGACGTTGCGACCTATCTGGCCGAGTTGCCCGTGCAACAGCGCGATGCGGCCTGGAAGGCCCGGCAGCTGGTCCTGGCCGCGGGCGAGGCGTCGTATCGATTCGATCAGATGAAGAGCAAAAAGTCGGAACCGCGCGCGCTGTCGAAAATGATTCTCGCCAGCGGCGCGAAGCGCGATGCCGAGGCGCTGGCCCGCGGCACGGCGACGGGACGCGCGATTGCCTCCGGCATGTCGCTCACCAAGGACCTCGGCAATCTTCCAGGCAATGTGTGCACGC
Organism: Betaproteobacteria bacterium; assembly: GCA_009693435.1. The sequence continues at coordinate 12,611 of SHXF01000014.1, forward strand.
CGACATACCTTGCCTTGCAGGCGCAGCAACTGGCGAAGGACTGGAAACTCGATGTCGAGGTGCTGGAGAAGAAAGACATGGAGCGGCTGGGAATGGGTTCGCTGCTTTCCGTCGCACGCGGCTCTCGCCAGGCCCCTAAGTTCATCGTGCTGCGCTATTCGGGTGCGGCGAAAAAAGAGCGCCCGGTGGTGCTGATAGGCAAGGGAATCACGTTCGATACCGGCGGTATTTCGATCAAGCCTTCCGCCGATATGGACGAAATGAAGTACGACATGTGCGGCGCCGGAAGCGTGTTCGGCACCTTGCGCGCGGTCGCCGAGATGCGCCTGAAGCTCAACGTCGTCGGCCTCATTCCCACCACGGAAAACATGCCGGGCGGTGCCGCCACCAAACCAGGCGACATCGTCACCAGCATGTCGGGGCAGACAATCGAGATCCTGAACACCGATGCGGAGGGGCGGCTCATTCTCTGCGACGCGCTTACCTATGCCGAACGCTTCGAACCGCAGGCCGTGGTCGATATCGCCACACTTACCGGGGCCTGCGTCATCGCACTTGGCCACGTCTGCTCGGGCGTCTTCGCCAACCAGGACCGTCTGGCAAGGGAACTGATGGCGGCGGGCGACGAGTCCTGGGATCGCGCCTGGCAGTTGCCGCTGTGGGAGGACTATCAGGAGCAGTTGAAGAGCAATTTCGCCGACTTCGCGAATATCGGCGGAAGAGCGGCGGGTAGCGTTACCGCGGCCTGCTTTCTGGCGCGCTTCGCCAAGAAGTTCGAATGGGCGCACCTGGATATCGCCGGCACCGCGTGGCGCTCCGGCAAGGAGAAAGGCGCGAGCGGCCGTCCCGTGCCGCTGCTGACCAGCTTTCTCATGAAGCGCGCCGGCAAGAAATAGCCCGTTGCATATCCGGAAAAGACGCAGGTGACGCGAATCGATTTCTACTCCAATGCGGAGCCCAAGCTGAATGTCGCCTGCCAGCTGGCCGCCAAAGCGGTACAGCAGCAGTTGCGCGTGCTGATTTTTTCACCGGATGCGGCCATCGCCGGCCAGATCGACAGGCAGCTGTGGACGTGGCAGGCAACGGGATTCCTGCCGCACTGCTTCGTCGATGATCCGCTCGCCGCCGATACCCCTATCCTCATCGCCCGCAGTGACGACAGTGCGCCGCATGACCAGGTGCTGATGAACCTGTCGGACGCCTCACCCCCGTCATTCAGCCGCTTCCAGCGCCTGATCGAGCTGGTGGGCACCGAGGAGAGTGACAAGCAGTCCGGTCGCGCCCGTTTTCGCTTTTACCGCGACCGCGGCTACGAGATCGTTCACCACGATCTTGCAAAGCCATGAGCGATGCCGACGACCTGCTGGGCAAGGCCGACGCCTTGCTGAACCGCTATCGGCCGGGTTCTGTTCACGCACCGGCTGCCGATATCCCGGTCCTCACGGACGTCGTGGAACTTGAACTGCCGGTCACCGGGCTTGAGTCCTTCCACGCCAACCGAACCACCCCACTCCCGACCGGAAACTTGTCGGAAGACAATGCCCACCCGATGGTCGCACGCCCGAACAGTGCGGAAATTGCAAGACCACTTGCCGCTCAGGCGACCAGCCCTGCGGCAGGGGGACCTGCGGAAGACGTGCGCCGCCACGTGATGGCAGCGCTCGAGCAGTTTCTCGGAGAAGAGTTCGACCTGCGCCTGCGCGCCGGACTCGACCTTGCAGTGGATCGGCTGGCATTCGATTTGCTGAATGAAGTCCGCGGCGAACTGGACACGCTGGTGCGGCTGGCGGTGGCCAAGGCGCTGACCGGCAGCGGCAATGCTGGAAGCGGCGCGACACGCAGTCCGGACACGCCCCGCAATCCTCTATAATCCGCTGCCGCATTATTCAACCAACGGCGCGTCCGGAAAGATTGCGGCCCCGTCTTCAGGGCAGCCATCGCAAATTTCGCAGGTCTGACGCTCACACGAGCGACCCGCGGCAGCGCCTCATTCGCCCACCCGAATCTATGGAACTTGCAAAAAGCTTCGAACCCCACGAGGTAGAGGAACGCTGGTATCCGCTTTGGGAGCAGCGTGGATATTTTGCCGCGGCCGGCGACGCCGCGCTGCCCGCCTATTGCATCCAGCTTCCTCCGCCCAATGTCACAGGCACCCTGCACATGGGGCACGCCTTTCAGCAGACGCTGATGGACACCCTTGTCCGCTATCACCGCATGGCGGGGTTCGACACCAACTGGGTGGTGGGCACGGACCACGCCGGCATTGCCACCCAAATCGTGGTCGAGCGCCGACTCGAGGCCGAGGGCAAATCACGCCACGACCTGGGACGCGAACAGTTCATACGCCGCGTCTGGGAATGGAAGCAGGAATCCGGCTCCACCATTACGCGGCAGATGCGCCGCCTGGGCACCTCGGCAAACTGGACCTATTCCGACACGGAAGGCCAGCATGCGGGTTACTTCACCATGGACGCGAAAATGTCCCGTGCGGTGACCGAAGTCTTCGTGCGGCTGCACGAAGAAGGGCTCATCTATCGCGGCAAACGGCTGGTCAACTGGGACCCCGTCCTCGGCACCGCGGTGTCGGATCTCGAAGTGGACAGCGAAGAGGAAGACGGCCGGATCTGGGAGATTCGCTATCCGCTGGCCGACGGCAGCGGCACTGTGGTCGTTGCCACGACGCGACCCGAAACGATGCTTGGCGATACCGCCGTTGCCGTCAATCCGACAGACGAACGCTATGCCACCCTGGTCGGCAAGCAAGTGCTGCTGCCGCTGACCGGGCGCAGCATCCCGGTCATCGCCGACGACTACGTAGATGCGGCATTTGGCACCGGCTGCGTTAAGATCACGCCGGCACACGACTTCAACGACTACCGGATAGGTCAGCGCCATGGCCTGCCGCACATCAGTGTCCTGACCCTGGAAGCGAAAATTTCGGACGACGCGCCCGTCCCTTACCGCGGCCTCGACCGTTTCGAAGCGCGCAAGCGCATCCTCGCCGACTTGCGCGCGCAGGATCTGCTCGCTTCCGAAAAACCGTACAAACTTCGCGTGCCGCGCTCCGGACGCACCGGCGTAATCGTCGAGCCCATGCTCACCGACCAGTGGTTCGTAAAGATGGAAGGAATGGCGAAGCGCGGCCTGGCTGCGGTTGCCTCGGGCGAAGTGAAATTCTTTCCCGAACACTGGAACACCACTTACAACCACTGGCTGGAAAGCATTCAGGACTGGTGCATTTCGCGTCAGCTCTGGTGGGGTCACCAGATTCCCTGCTGGTACGACAGCCAGGGCCGCGCCTATGTCGCGCGCGATGAAGCCGGCGCCAGGACAAAGGCGACCGCCGCCGGCTACACCGGAACCCTCAAGCGGGACGACGACGTGCTGGATACATGGTTCTCCTCCGCGCTGGTGCCGTTCAGCTCGCTGGGCTGGCCCGACAAGACCCCGGATATGGAACGCTTTCTGCCCTCATCGGTGCTGGTGACCGGCTTTGACATCATCTTCTTCTGGGTCGCCCGGATGATCATGATGAGCCTGCATTTCACGGCCGATGCGGCGCATCCCAACGGTCGCCCGCCCTTTCGCCACGTCTACATCAACGCCCTGGTGCGCGACGCCGAGGGTCAGAAGATGTCGAAATCGAAAGGCAACACGCTCGACCCGCTCGACCTGATAGACGGCATCACGCTGGATGCGCTGCTGGCGAAATCCACGGTGGGCCTGCTGCGCGCCGAGCACAAGCAGAAGACCGAGAAGTACATCCGCAAGAATTTCCCCAAAGGCATACCCTCATTCGGCGCGGACGCGCTACGCTTCACGTTCGCCTCTCTTGCCACCTTTGCCCGCACCCTCAATTTCGATTTGGGCCGCTGCGAAGGCTACCGCAATTTCTGCAACAAGCTGTGGAACGCCACGCGCTTCGTGTTGATGAACACCGAAGGCAGGGATTGCGGGCAGGACGAATCCCTGCCGGTGGCACTGTCGTTCGCCGATCGCTGGATCATCGGGCGCCTGCAGCGCGCCGAAACCGAGGTGCGCCAGGGCTTCGACACCTATCGTTTTGACCTCGCGGCGCGCGCGCTCTATGAATTCGTCTGGGACGAATACTGCGACTGGTATCTGGAGCTCGCCAAGGTGCAGCTGCAGGACAGTGAAGGCGCAAGTGGCGAAACCGGGAGCGGCGATGCCGCGCAGCGCGGCACGCGGCGCACCCTGGTGCGGGTGCTGGAGACCACGTTGCGGCTGGCGCACCCGGTCATTCCATTCATCACCGAAGAGCTGTGGCACAAAGTAGCACCACTGGCGAACAAGGGCGGCGAGTCCATCATGCTCGCCCCGTATCCGCAACCGCAGCCGGAAAAGATTGATGCGGTTGCGGATGCGGAAATCACGCAATTGAAGGACCTCGTGACCGCCTGCCGCAACCTGCGCGGCGAGATGAACATTTCGCCGGCGCAGCGCATCCCGCTGCTCGCCATCGGCAATGCGCCCGGAGACGCGCTGCGGCTGGAACAATTTTTCCCGTACATGAAGGCGCTGGCTCGGATCTCCGAGGCCAGCCTGGTGTCCGCATTCCCGGATGCCGACGCGCCCGTGCAGGTCGTCGGTAAAGTCCGGTTGATGCTGAAGGTGGAAATCGATTTGGCTGCCGAGCGCGAACGTCTCGCTAAGGAGATCGCGCGCATCGAAGGAGAAATGGGACGCGCGCGCGCCAAACTCGACAACGCCGCTTTCGTCCAACGCGCGCCTGCGGCCGTTGTCTCACAGGAAAAAGAGCGGCTCGCCGCCTTCGGCGCGACACTGGAACAATTGCGCCCGCAGCTGGAAAAGTTAAGGGCTTGAGCACCTCTCTTCCGGACGCGCTTCGGGCGCTGCGCTCGAGAAACTTCCGCGTGTTTTTCGCCGGACAGTCCATATCTCTGGTCGGAATGTGGATGCAGACCCTGGCTACGAGCTGGCTGGTCTACCGCCTTACCGGCTCGGCATTGCTGCTTGGCATCACGGCAGGCGTGCAGCAATTGCCGATGCTGATCGTCGCGCCTATCGCCGGGGTCTGGGCGGAGCGCGTCAACAGGCGCAACGTCCTGATCGCCACCCAGGCGCTGTCCAGCCTGCAGGCGCTGGCGCTCGCCATACTGACCTTTTCCGGCGAAATCAGCGTACCGGTCATCATTGTTCTGGGCCTGCTGATGGGCTTCATCAATGCCTTCGAAGCGCCGACCCGCCAGGCGTTCCTGCTCGAGCTGATAGAAGACCGTCGCGACTTGCCCAATGCCATCGCGTTGCAGGCGACGATGTGGCAGGCCGCCCGCTTTATCGGTCCGTCCCTTGCCGGCCTGGTGCTGGCGATCTTTGGCGAGGCCTGGTGCTTCCTGCTGAATGCACTGACCTATATCGCCATCGTGGTGGCGTATGTGCGGGTCAAGGTCGTTCCGCGCAGCGTGCCGAGCGCGATCGGCAACTGGCGGGGCCAGCTTGCCGAAGGCTTTCGCTTCGGCTTCGGTTTCCTCGGCACCCGGCGAATACTCTTTCTGCTTGGAACAGTCAGTTTCTTCACGGCTGCCTGGTCCAGCCTGATGCCGATATTCGCAGCGGAAACATTCGCCGGCGATTCGCGAACGCTGGGTTTCCTGATCGGAGCGGTCGGCATGGGCGCGCTGGCAGGCGGCGCGTGGCTGGCGCTGCGCCCATCGGTGCGGGGCCTGGGCCGCGTCGTCTCGGCCACCACAGTACTGGCAGGCGCCTCACTAGCCGCGTTCTCGCAATCGGGCACGCTGTGGCTGTCGATCTGCCTGTTGATCCTGTTCGGTTTCGGACTGATCATCACCGCTGCAGCCTCAAATACCGTGCTGCAAACACTCGCCGACGAGGACAAGCACGCGCGCGTGATCAGCCTCTATGTCATGACCTTCCTCGGCATGATGCCCATCGGCAATTTCGCCTGCGGTGCCATCGCTGAAAAACTCGGCGCGCCAGTCACCCTGCTGGTGTGCGGTCTGGTGGTGTGTGCCACGGGGATCGCATTTGCGCTCGGACTGAAGCGCTGGGGACAAGCGGTGCGCCCCATCTACCTCAAGCGGGGCGTCATCTCGCGGATGGAAGAGTGAATTCCGGCGGCTGCGACCAGCAGCGCGCAGCGGTGCATATTTCCCAAGGATTTAATTGATAGAATGCCCAAACGACGGGTATCTACAAAACAATATCGTATATTTACTGGTACACTGATTGGATCATGAAATACTATTCGACTGCGCCGCTGCCATTGGGTGCAACGGCCGCGCAGACCGCAAAGTACGTGCGCGCCCTGCGCCTAGCGATGATAGACGCCATCGCGGCGCATCTCGATGCCCGCATGGCAGGCGCCCGGTCAACGCAGGCTGAACTCGCGGCTCTGCTCGGTATCAGCCGGCCGCGGCTGAACCGCCTGCTGGCGCGAGAAGTGGCGTTGTTCGGACTGGATTCGCTCGCCGCGATAGCGATGCGGGCCGGACTGACAGTCCGCCTTAACGCCGTCCGCCCGTACAGCCGGCGCTAAGCGCGGACCTCGATCGCGCGCCGCTTGGTTGCGGCTACTTCTTCTGCATGAAAAAGGTGAACACCTTATCCGCTTCATCGTGGGACACCAGCGTGTTCCCCGTCTGCTTGGAAAACGCCTGAAAATCCTTGATGGATCCCGGGTCGGTCGCCTGTATGCGCAGCACCTGCCCCGTGGACATGTCGGTCAACGCTTTTTTCGTTCGCAGGATCGGCAATGGACAGTTGAGTCCGCGGGCATCGAGATCTTTGTCGTAATTCATGGAGTCGTGGGTCATTTCCGTAGCAACAACGCCGGCACGGCGCCGCTGTTTCGCCGTTAAAGGGCGTCCACTATAGCAAACCGCTGCCACCGCAAAAAGAGGTGGATCCGTCAGCGCCCGCGCTCAGACCCGTTGCTGGCCGTGGTACAGCCTGACGACGTGCTGCGCTTCGGCAAAAAAAAGCCAGCGCTCGATCAACATGCCTGCAAGGCAGCAAAGGACCGCGGCCACCAGCGCCGCGACACCGCGCCAGGCGCCGATCAGGGACGCGAGCGGGACGATGAAAGCCAGAACCAACGCCAGGCCGCGCAGCACACCCGCATGCCGCGCCCCGAGGCGATAGACGAACTCGCGGTCAAGAAAGGTATCGTGGCTGTGTCCGGCATCGAGCAGCCTGATGGCCGCCTGCGTTTTCAGGCCTGGCAGTGCGTCATGCAGCCCGTGTTTCCCCTCTGCCGCCCGATAGCGCCGGTAGTAAGCCGCCTTGCCGCCCGCGGCCGCCAGCAGCAGCATCAGCACGATCATGATGTAGGGTGTCTGCAGCGGCCCTCCCGCCCCGGATGTCGCACCAAGTTCGGCGAGCAGCAACAGCAGCAGGCTGCCTGCCGCGTGGCCGAGCAGCAGGTAGTTGACGGGTGTGTACGGCGTGTGCCATTGCGGCACGGTCTTCAGACAGGCGTAAATCATCCCGGTGCAGAAAAGTACCGCCCACGCCAGAGCGACCGTGGAAAATCCCAACGGCATCACGATGCTCCAGTTCGCTTCCAGATGCACCGCTGCAATCCACCCGAAAGCCGCGGGGAACAGCAACACAGCGAACACCGCCTCGCGGGACAGCCACGAATGCCTGAATTGCGAAAAAGCGCGCCAGGCCTTGCGAGGACTGGCCAGATGCAGGGTAGAGGCGACAAGCCCGGAGGCATTCAGCGCCAGCGCGCCCAGGCCGCCGAGTTCGAGATGGACACGTTCGAATCCGCCTCCCAGTCCGGCGATATCGGCAGGAATCAGCAAAGACAGGAATCCGAGACCGGCACCCGACAACACCGTAAATAGTATGACCGACAGTGCCGGTTTCACTGGCCGCCTGCCCGGCATCTACTGCGCAGCGGTACTTGCGCGCGCACCCGGAAGCACGCCGAAGCATGCATCCCGGCCTCAGCGACGAAATACACATGGCAACCGACGCAGGTGTCGAGGTCGATGACGAGGCCCAGCTTCATTTCTCCCCCTGCAACCCGCGCAGCGTGACCGCGCGCGACGCGCTGTCACCGGGCAGGCGCTCAACCGCGCCGAACTCCGGCCAGCTCCCTGTCTCCCCGGCGGCCGCGCGCGCGATGCGCACTCTCAGATCGAACCATGCCGCCTGTCCGGTGATCGGATCGGAATTGGTGATTCGCCGGCCGCTATCGCGTCCCGCTGCCGGTAGATGCTCGCTGATCAGGTGATTCAGCAGAAAGCCGCGCGTCGCCTCCGGCGCGTTGCGATCGAGGCCCCAGGGGCCGGATTGCTTGCCTACCGCATTCCAGGTCCAGACGGTGTTCGCTTCCACACCCTCCATGGTTCTCAATTGACAGCGAATGCGTCCGTTGCGCGATTCGACCCAGACCCAGTCATCGTCTGAAAACCCCATCGCATGCGCCGTTTGCGCATTCATGTAGAGGTGATTGTGCGACAACAGCTGGCGCAGCCAGGCGTTTTGCGAATCCCATGCGTGATACATCATCATCGGCCGCTGGGTGATGGCGTGGAAACGGAACTCGGTATCGTCGAGGCCCGGCTGTTCCAGCGGCGGATACCAGATGGGAAGCGGATCGAAATACAGCGCGAGTCGCCGCTTATCTTCATCGTCGGCCGGCTGCGGGCTGCTATAGCGGCCTTCACCCGCCATGCGAAAGCGTTGCAGCGGCTCCGAATAGATCTGCATCACCATCGGTTCCACGCGCGGAATGAAGCCGGCGGCGACCGCCTTCGTCTGATAGTCGCGATTGGCGAAGCGCAGGTATTTCTCGTTCTCCTGCCAGTGATGAACGAAGAAACACTGGTTCTCGATGTAGCGTTCCCATTGTTCGGGATTCGGTTCGCAGCGCAGATGTTTGTCGCCGCGCTCCCCGCGCCATCCGGCCAGAAATCCTATGCCCGGCGCGCGTTCGTAATTGACGATGAAGTCGCGGTAATCCCGGTATTTTCGCCGGCCGTCGGGACTGGTGAACGCCGGGAAAGCGAGACGCGATGCCAGTTCCACGAGCACGTCCTGCCATGGGCGCACGTCGCGGTCGAGGGGCACCAGCGGATGGCGGATCGCGTCACCCGCGGAATCCGGTTCCGATATGGGCCGGTCGAGCAGCGAGATGGCGTCGTAGCGCTCCAGATAGGTGGTGTCGGGCAACACCAGGTCCGCAAAATTGATGGTTTCGGAATGGAACGCGTCCGAGACCACCAGAAACGGAATGCGGTATTCGCCCTGCCCGTCCTTTTCGCGCAGCATGTCCTGCACCGACGCCGTGTTCATCGATGAGTTCCATGCCATGTTGGCCATGAACAGAATCAGCGTGTCGATGGTGTAGGGGTCGCCGCGCAGCGCATTGGAGATCACCATGTGCATCATGCCGTGCGCCGCCAGCGGCGATTCCCAGGAGTAAGCCTTGTCGATTCGCAGCGGCCTGCCCTGGGCGTCGATGGCAAGCTCTTCGGGACGGGTCGGGAAACCGAGCGGTGGCCGACCCAGGGGAGTATCCGGGGCGTCGATGATGTTCGCGTCGTTCTCGGGCTGTTGCGCCGGCGGAATCGCCTTGGGAAACGGCGCGCGCGCGCGGAAGTTGCCGGGACCGTCCAGCGCTCCCAGCACCATCTGCAGCAGATGCAGGGCACGCGCTGCGTGAAAACCATCGGAGTGCGCCGACACGCCGCGCATCGCGTACATGACCACGGGGCGTCCCACTACCTTGTCGTGGCGGCGGCCGTACACGTCGGTCCAGGCGATCGGCAGCTCGATTGCCTCATCGAAAGCGATGCGCGCCATTTCGAGCGCGAGACGCGTAATGGTTTCGGCAGGAACACCGCACTCGCCTGCAACCTGCTCGGGCGCATACCGGGAATCCAGGTAGCGTTCCGCCACCAGGCTCATCACCGTGACGCCCCGCCGGCCGTCAGCGAGGTCGAATTCGCCGAACAGTTCAGGATCGATGTCGGCACCGAGGGCATTGCGCGACTCGCTTCTCGCACGATCCCATACCAGCGGGTTGCCGGGCTCATCGCGCAGGAAGAGGCCGTCTACCGGGCTATTAAGCGGATCCGCTTCTTTTGCCACCAGCCAGGCGGCATTGGTGTACCGCGCAAGGAAATCCCAGTCCACCATCCCGCGAGTCAGCAGCACATGCACCATGGACAGCGCGAGCAGGCCATCGGTACCGGGGCGGATTGCGATCCATTCGTCGGCAATGGCGGAATAACCGGTTCGCACCGGATTGATTGAAACGAACTTGGCGCCGCGCCGCTTCAGTTTGTCCAATCCTATCTTGATGGGGTTGGACGAGTGATCCTCCGCCACGCCCCACAGCATGAAGTATTTCGCCCTGTCCCAGTCGGGTGCGCCGAATTCCCAAAATGAAAACCCGATGGTATAGAGGCCGGCGGCGGCCATGTTGACGGAGCAGAACCCCCCGTGCGCAGCCCAGTTCGGGGTGCCGAACTGCTGCGCCCACAGGCCGCTGAGCGCCTGCATCTGGTCCCTGCCGCTGAAAAATGCGAGTTTCTTCGGGTCGCTGGCGCGAATTCCGGCAAGCCGTGTGGTCAGCATGGCAAGCGCCTCGTCCCAGCCTATTTCGACGAAATCGCCCGCACCGCGCTCCGGTCCCGGTCGGCGCAGCAGCGGTTTGCGCAGCTTCGCAGGCGAATACTGCTTCATGATGCCTGCTGAGCCTTTGGCGCACAGGACGCCCTGGTTGACCGGGTGGGCCGGCGTGCCCTGGATGAAGCGCACCCGCTCGTTTTCCAGGGTCACCTTGATTCCGCAACGGCAGGCACACATGTAGCAGGTGGTGAATTTCACCTGCTGGGCAGCGTGATCGTCGAATCGTACAGGGGCATTCATGGCCCGCTCATTGTGATGAGCCCGACCAGGCGCCTCAAGGCAGTAATTTTGGTCGAGTGATAAGGTTGCTTAATTGGTCCGCCAAATTTACACTCGTTTGTATGCGCACCGGTATGCGCACTGCGCGTCGCGTCCCGAAATCACCAGTTCCCAATCAGTCGTCCCTCTCCGCCGCCGCTCATAGCGCAAGATCAGACCGTCGTGACCAACGAAAACGACCCCATGCCCGACGATACGCGCTGGCTGGCATGCATAGCCAACCTGCCGACCGAAGACCCCTCCGCGCGCATGCTGATGCTGCGCACGCTGCGATCGCTGGGCTGTGCCGTGATGCGCGAAGGCGCATTCCTTCTGCCGGACACACCGGCGAACCGCCACGCGCTGACCCGTCTCTCCGAACACATCACGCGCAACAACGGCAACGCCTGGGTGATGAGCGTTACCGCGCTGGATGACGCCCAGACGCAAACCTTCCGTGCATTTTTTGACCGCAGCGCGAAATATGATGAACTGGTGAAATCAGTCGAAGCACTGAAGGCGGGATTCGGCATCTCCGAACCCGTATCCATTTCCCGCGTTCTGGCCAAACAGCGGCGCGAATTCGATGCGATATCCGCGCTTGATTTTTTTCCCTCCGAAGCCCGCGATCGGGCGGCCGAGGCATTGCTGCACGCGGAATACCAGGTGAACGCACTGGTGTTTCCGGACGCCCCGCGGAGCGGCCCGGTAACCCAGTCGACACGCAATTTCTTCCGCCGGCGCTGGGCAACCAGGCGGCCGTTATGGGCCGATCGCCTTGCCTCGGCGTGGCTCATCCGCCGCTTCATCGACCTTGAAGCAACGCTGATCTGGCTCGACAAGTCGGAGCCTTCCCCGGAGGGCGCCGTCGGATTCGGATTTCAGGGCGCGCCGTTTTCCAACAGTAGCGGCAAGGTCACTTTCGAGCGGTTGCTGGAAACGTTCAGCCTTCAGAAGAACACCGCGCTGATGAAAGTCGGCGCACTCGTTCATTACCTTGATGCAGGCGGAGAACCGGTCGCCGAAGCGGCCGGCGTGGCCACCTTGCTGCACGGGTCGCGCCGCCGTTGTCCCGACGACAGCAAATTCTTCACAGAGTCGGAAAAAACCTTCGATCTCATATACGAAGCCTATTTCGAGCCGCCCGAGAAGTAGCCTTGCCGTGCGCACGGCGCAATCGAACGCGCGCCATCAGGTTACGCGGTGCAGGTGAAAAGCGGTGTGCTCAGCGCTTCCTGGTTTGCTCGGCACGCAGCGCGCGCAATTCACGCAGCCTCGCATCCACGCTGGACATCTGATAGAAATCACCATCGCCGCTTTTCTGCGCCAGTTGCAGTTGCTCTATCGACGCCCCGAGCGCGCCCATGCGGAAATAGGCTTCCGCCTGGGCCTGGTGCTGCAACAGACGCTTGCCGGTCGCCGCGTACGACTTGGCGCGCATCTGGTACAGGCGTGCATCGTGTGGATGGGCGCGGATCAGATCATCGAGGTACGCGAGCGCCCTTGGGTGCTGCGTGCTCGCCTGGTCGGCCTCGACGAGGGCATACGTCACCGGACGATAGTCCGGAAACCGGGCCAGCGAGGCCTGGAGAATCGCGCGGGCGGCGGCAATGTTTCCCGACTCGCTCTTGATGCGCGCCCGCAGTAATTCGAACATCGGATGCGCATTACCGAGGGGCTGCAGTTTCCCTATCTCCGTTTCCGCGACTGCGTACTGGCGGTTGCGCAGCAACGCGCACGCATAGCCGTAGCGCGCACCGGATTCACTGGCATAGCGCTTGTCTTTCAGCAGGCTCTCGTAGTGGGCGACCGCCTCGCGCGGCGTCCCGACATCGGCGCGCAGCCTGCCGCGAACAAGATGAAATTCAAGGCTGTCGGGCAGTTGCCTATAACCGGCTCCGTAGGCCCGGTTCTGCATGTCGGCGATGCGCTCGGTGGTCAGCGGGTGGGTGCGCAGGTAAGCCGGCGCATTATTGTCATAGTGGCGACCCGCCTTCTGCAGGCGTTCGAAGAATGCGGGCATGCCCTGCACGTCGAAGCCCGCATCGCGCAGCACCTGGAAACCGATACGGTCGGCCTCGCGCTCGAAATCGCGGGTGTAGTTGAGTTGCGTCTGGATCGCGCCTGCAGTGGCGGTGGCGATTGCCGCCTGCGCGGCCTGCGGATTGGAACGTGCAGCGAGTATTGCCACCAGCATCGCTGCCATGCCCACGACCGAAAACTGGTCCTGCTTGCCGATAATCCGGGCGATGTGATGCTGTGTCACGTGCGTGACTTCGTGCGCCAGCACCGAAGCCACTTCAGATTCCGTCTGCGCGGCCAGCAGCAGGCCGGTATTGACACCGACGAATCCCCCGGGCATGGCGAAGGCATTGATGGCGGGTTCGCGCATCATGAAAAACTCGAAGCTCTGCCGCGCGTCGAGGCTCGCGGCAACCAGCCGCTGGCCGATGGTGTTGATGTAGTCGGTGATCTCGGGATCGTCCATGAATGCCGGATCGCGCAGGCGGATGTCCTGCATGGCCTCCTCGCCGATGCGACGTTCCATCTGCGGTGACACCACCGACGACGACTGGTCTCCCAGTTCCGGGAGAATCTGCGCCGAGACCTGCCCCGCCAGCAAGCTGACAATCAGGAGGGAGACGAAAAAGCGCCGAAACTGCATGCCACTATGATACCGTGGCGACCGGAAAATTCCCCTGGCCGAAAAATTGACGATGAAGCTCGAGCCTGCTATGGGTCTGCTTGCGGCAACGCGAACTGCCCAAGAGGCACAATGCAGCGGCCATCCCCACGCACATCATTGTCTGGATTAACCCTTGGCCGCGCGCAATAAAATCGCCTCTCCGCCCCGCAAAAAACGCCCCCCGGCGGCATCCAGGCAGGCGGGAAGTCGACCGCGCGCCCTCACCCATTTCAATGCGAGCGGGCAGGCGCACATGGTGAATGTCGGCGAAAAAGCGGAAACCCACCGTTTAGCCCGCGCCAGCGGGATGATCCGCATGAACTCATCCACCTATGAACTGGTGCGTCGCGGGGACGCAAAAAAGGGCGATGTGCTCGGCGTCGCGCGGCTGGCTGCGATACAGGCGGCCAAACGAACTGGAGACCTGATACCGCTTTGCCACCCACTGGCGCTTACCCGCATCGATGTGGAATTCGAGAGCCAGCCGCAACCCGCAGCGATCCATATCAGCGTCACGGTCGAAACAGTGGGGCGGACCGGTGTGGAAATGGAGGCGCTTACCGGCGCGGCGGTGGGACTGCTGACCATTTACGACATGTGCAAGGCCGTAGACCGGGGCATGACCATCGGCAACGTCAGGCTTCTCGAAAAGCGCGGCGGAAAATCGGGGGATTACCGGCGTGCGGAGGCACGGCAAGTCCGCAAGGGCTGACCCCACGCCCGGCCGACGCGCGCACCAGACATCTTCAATCTCGTGCTTCGAGGAATTGCTTCAGCACCTGTTCCGGCAACAGCAGGTCGCACTCAGCCAGATTGGCGTTCGAGTTGAAATCCGGTTGCGCTATCAGGTACGTGAGCTTCTGTCCCAGCGTTGCCGATACGAAATGGTGCCGCGGCTGATAAATCCCCTGAGGCACGATGACCCCCACCCGCGCATGGTGCGGGGCAACGAACACATTGGCCATCGCATCGTCATCGCCTCCGACGATGACCTCGGCTTCGCGGAACAGTCCGAGCTGTTCCGCCAGCGGCATGTTCTCGACCCGCACCGCTTCAAAGCCGTGCTGCAGCAACAGCGGCATCAATTCCGCCTCATTGACAATCCTTTTCCCAGAACGTCCATTGTGCGGCATACCCGCCGTTGAAACGCCTTCGCGCGATAGGAACAGGCGGCGCAATCCGCCACTGCGCGCATCGAGTCGCCCTAGCGCCTCGCGCCGCAGGTACTGCACCGCCACCGGGGCAACGAAATAGTTCAGCGTGAGCAGCGAAGCGACATGCAATTCCCGGCATCGCGTCAGCGCATTCCCAGGCGCCCGGATCAGACGGTCTTCGCCGATACCAAGCAGCGCCAGCCACTCGAGTGCACGGCGACCGAGCGCCTCGGGCACAAGCATCGGCAGATGCGACAAACCCGCCTGCTGCATCGCCCAAATCCTCGCGGCACATTCGAAAAGCCACTGGAAAGTCTCGTTCGCGGAGCCGAGAAGAAAGCAGGGCCGATCGATATCCACGGTCCGCGAAGGCACGGCAAGCAACAATCGGCCATCGTCCGCAACGTGCCGTATGGAGCCGCACTTCAGCGCGTACTGTTCGGGGAAACTGACGAGCCGGTCGAGAAAAAGCCGATCATCCGCCGACAACACCAGCGAATCCGGCGGCAGCACCCGCGCTTCGCGCACACAGGTGACGAACAATTCCGGAGAAATCGGCTCGGGCATGCGGAAATGCACCGATTCCGCGTCCGGCAAGGCGCGCGGCTGGGGCAGGGGCAACCACTGCACCCGCGCCAGTTTGCGGTAGACGACACTGTTGCGCTCGCACCAGGTCCTGATGGACTCCAGCCTGCCAGACAGCGCCCGCGGCGGGTCCGGAGCCAAGCTCTGAACCGCCTCGCCCGGCACAGCGCCCGCATCCGCGACCACGACTTGCAGCACGCCGTCGAGTAAGGCTATCGCGGCTGTTTCCTCGCAAAGCTCGAACAGGGTCTTGGCGAGCCAGAACCGCGCCTCGACGTGCCCGGGTTCCAGCGTCAGCGCATCCTGGAGAACCAGCGCCGCCATGCGTGTCGAACCGTTTGCCAGCAAAGCGCGCCCCAGCAGGTAATACGTTCCTGCGACGCGCGGGTTGATATCCATGGCGCGCCGCAGATGATATTCGGCGGCCGGCGCATCCCCGTCGTCTAGCAGAAGCCGGCCCAGATAGTAATGCGCTTTGCCGAATTTTTCGTTCAGGGCAATCGTCGATTCAAACAGGTCTTTTGCTGCGCCGGTTTCGCCTTTCTCCAGTTTCAGCAAACCGAGATTGAGGCGGGCCGCAGACAGGTTTGGATCGATCTCAATGGCTCGGGAGAAATGATGCGCTGCGCGATCCAGGTCGCGCAGCGCGCGGCACGCCTCGCCGCAGTTGTTATGCATGGGGGCATCCGCAACTCCGGGAACCGCCGCAATGGCGCGTTCTATGAGGTCGACGGCGACGAGATGGCGCCCGGTCTGATGCGCCACCACGCCCGACAGATGCAGCGCCTGGACGTGCCCGGGGGCGATCTCCAGAACCTCGCGATAGCCGGCTTCGGCCTCGGCAAGGCGCCCCTGGCGATGCAAGCCTAGCGCCACCTCCAGCCTGTCTTCAACCGCTAGCGCAACCATATTCCCCGTCCAAATTGAGTCGTTGATTATAGCAACCGGCCTTTTCTGACTCCGTGAATTAGTTGTTGGTCGGGCTGCGACATTGCCGCTAGAATCGTCCCGTACCGCACCCCGGATTCGCACCTCCGATTGGCAACTACGTCTTGCGTACCGCGTCACTGGAAGCAGGCACTGCCCACGAAAGCAGATCACCGGAACTACACCCTTTGGCACATAACCCTCCTGCCGCGCGACAGATTCCCCTCTTCAAGGTCTTCATGTCCCCGGAGGATCGTCTCATGCCGGCGATCCGCGATGTCCTGTACAGCGGCCAGATTTCCGAGGGCGAGCAGGTCGAACGCTTCGAGCATGAATTCGGCGCGTTCATCGGGCACCCGCAGGTCTTGTCGTTTTACTCCGGTACCGCTGCACTGCACACGGCCCTGATTCTCGCCGGAGTGGGCCCGGGAGACGAAGTGATCAGCACCCCGATGACCGCCGAGCCGACCAACCTTGCGATCCTTCATGCGGGCGGCATACCGGTGTGGGCTGATGTCGACCGGCTGACGGGAAATATCTCCCCTGAATCGGTCGCTGCCCGCATCACACCACGCACTCGCGCCATCATGGCAGTGCACTACGGCGGAATTCCGGTGGATATCGCCGCGCTGCGTCGCGTTGCAGAACATCATGCCATCCCGGTAATAGAGGACGCGGCCCACGCGCTGGGCGCGCGCTACGACGGCAAGCTGATCGGGCTGCACTCCGAATACGTGATGTTTTCCCTGCAGGCCATCAAACACCTGACTACGGTGGATGGTGGCATGCTCGCCGTCCCGGACGCGGGCAAGGCGGCCCAAGGCCGGCGGGTACGCTGGTTTGGCATGGACAGAAAGGCGCCGCGGATCGACGTCGATGTGGGTGAGGTTGGCTACAAGTACCACATGAACAACGTCAATGCCGCCATTGGCTCGGTGCAACTCGCGCACATCGAGCCGGTTATCGCGCGGCATATCGACAATGGGCGCTATTTCGACGCCGCACTGCGCGGCATGGCGGGTCTGGAACTGCCGCAATGGAGCGAACGCGCTGAACCGTCCTACTGGTTTTATACCGTTCTCGCGGAGCGGCGCGATGATCTGGCGCGGTACCTCGGCGAGCGCGGCATAGGCAACTCCCTGGCGCACAAACGCAATGACATGCACAGTATTTTCTCGGCAAGCCGGCGCCAGTTGCCGGGACTGGACTGGTTTTTTTCCCGCATGCTGCACATACCGTGCGGTTGGTGGGTGAACGGCGAGGACCGCCAGTACATCTGCGAGACGCTCAAGCGCGGCTGGTGAGATGAGCAGTCCGGTCCCGCTCTTCAGGGTGCACATGCCGGAAACGGCACAAGCCGCGATTGGACGGACGCTTTCCGGCGGGTACCTCGCCCAGGGCGTAAACGTGGCCGAGTTCGAACAGCTACTCGCGCGCCACCTGTCTGCCGAGCGACTGGTAGCGATCAGCGATTCCTCGGCGGCGCTCACCCTTGCCCTCTATCAGTCAGGGGTCGGTCCCGGCAATGAAGTCATCGTTTCGCCGCTCAGTTGCCTCGCCACCACCATGCCAATCGCCAACCTGTTTGCACGCCCGGCATGGTGCGATGTCGATCCTGCCACCGGCATGCCAACCGCGGAAACCGTGGCGCCGATGATCTCGGAGCGTACCCGCGCGATCCTGCTGTACCACTGGTCGGGCGACGTCGGGCCGGTGGAACCATTGCGCGAACTCGCGCGACGCCGCGGGCTGCGACTGATAGTGGATGCGTCGGAAGCCCTTGGTGCGGAATTGCGTGGTCGTCCGCTCGGGTCGGATCATGCCGACTTCACCGTGTATTCGTTTTCCGCAGTCCGGCAGATAACCGCCGGGGACGGCGCAGCACTGCTGGTGGACGCGGTGGCAGACTGGGAAACGCTGCGCTGGCTGCGGCGCTACGGAATACATCAACCGAGTTTCCGTCTGCCAAACGGAGACCTGAACCCCGCCAGCGACATCCCCGTCGCCGGATTCAACTTCGCGCTCAATAATATCGCCGCCACGCTGGGGGTGGAGCAGATGCCCCACATCGAGCGCCTCCTGGCGCGCTATCGCGAGAATGGCCGCTACTTCGACGAGGCTTTATCCGGCATCCGCGGTGCGACGCTGCTGGCGCGGCGTACCGACGCGGTCTCCGGATTCTGGACCTATTCGTTGCGCATCGAGCGGCGCGAGGCACTGCTGGCGAAACTGCATGCCGAAGGCATCCGTTCCCAGAGACTCCACGTTCGCAATGATGCATACAGCTGCTTTGCCGCCTCTCGTCCGGACCGGCCGATGCCCGGCGTCGACTGCTTCGATCGCGAAAATCTGTCGATTCCCTGCGGCTGGTGGGTTACGGACGAAGACAGGGAGCGCATCGCCCGTTGCATTCGCGCCGGATGGTGACCCCGGTCGAGATCTCCGCCTGCACAGCAGGTGAGCACGCCGAACTGCTGCACCGGCTCGATGAGGAATTCATTTTCAGCCGCGGGCGGCGAGTGGGGATAGAGGCGAGGTTTCCCGAGGCCATGCGCAGCGAACAGTCTGTCCTGCTGTGCGCGCGAACGGGACACGGGATTATTGGGGGTTTGCTCCTGCGCTTTTTCGAGTGGACCGGCGCCGACAGCCTGCGCGCGCATCGCGGCGCGATGATAGGCCTGGTCTGGACCGATGCCGAGCACCGCGCACAAGGCATCGCAACTAGCCTGATGAAATCGGCTGCTCGAGAAGCTCGGCAAAAGGGATGCGAGTTCGCAGTGCTGTGGACGGCACAGCCTGCCTTCTATGCACGGCTGGGTTGGATAGGCGCGGACTGCGGCATGCTCGGCGCGCTGGAAACAGGTGGCGAGTGGGCGAAAACGGCTGCACCGCTCGAGTCATACGACTGCGGTGACATTACCCGACTGGAATCGCTCAGGATGATGCAACCCGGCCGCCGAGTCGGGGCGTCGGCCCTGCGTTTCGAGACCTTGTTGCCACCTGCAACGCAGAGCGAAGTTCTCCTCGAAAACGGATCCTATGCGGTGACCGGCAATCTCGGCGATACGGGCTACGTCTACGAAATCGGCGGCACGCAAGACGGGATGCCGCGAATCTGGTCAATTCTGCGCGCGCGCTATCGCCGACTTTATCTCAACGTGCCCAAGGGCGCTGCCGCGCACCGCATGCTCGCCGCTGACCCGGCCATCCATTGGCGGGAGCAGCAACTGGCGATGTGGCTGCCCCTTGCCGACGACGCGCGCGGCTACCCCTACGACGAATGGTATGTGCCTTTTCTGGACAGAATCTAGTCGCCTGGCATGCCGCCTGCGATGACGCGTCGTTCCAATTCCTCACCGAGGGCAAGCAGATTGCGATGGCGTTGGCCGATCTTTCGCACCGGCACCCCTGCGTAGCGCCCGAACGCCTCCAGATCCGACGCAACCAGGCTGAGCGCACCCACCGACACGCCTTCTTCGAGCCTGATGCCGGGCAAAAGTACCGAACCCGCGCCGATGAGCACGTGCCGTGCGAGCAACACGTCGCCGACTTCCACTTTTCGCAGGTCTGCCGGCACCGTGGGATGCGCCATCCCGATGCCGGAGAAGTCGTCGCTGCTGGAGTAGATCGCCACCCGCGAAGAGAGGCCGGAGTAGTCTCCCAGGATCACCGCACCTTCGCCGATTATCGAACTGTAGCAGCCGATATGGATGAAGCGGCCGAGGCCGATACCCCCCGACCCGGCGGACAAGATGCAGAAGTCATCAATGCGGCTGTAGTCGCCTATCGTGATGCCGGCGGGGTTGTAGAAGCGCGCAGCGTCGCTGATGCGCACGCTCCTGCCCACCTTCGCGAATCCCAGCGACGCTATCCCCTTCTGGTCGAGAAAGGCCATTGCTAGGCTCCAGGCACTGCGGCCGCGACAGCAGCGCATATCCGCTCAAGATCACCCACCGAAAAATGCAAGTGGAACGGCAATCCGAGTATCCGGCCGGACAAGCCACGGGCCGTTGGCAATCCGTCGACGATGTCCGCTTCGCGAAATGCGGGATGCTCGCTCAGCAAAGGATAATACCAGCGGCGGGTCTCCACGCCGTGCCCGGCAAGCGATGCGGCTACTGCAGGCGGGTGGGCCCATTCCGGGAGGTGCACCGGGAATATGGTGTAGACGCCATCGGAAGGCCGCGCCTGGAACGCCAGGGCGGGACACGCGCCGCGCAATGCGGATTCGTAGCGTGCGGCCAATGCGCGCCGCCGTCCAGCGCGTCCATCCCAGGCGGCCAGCGCCGCAAGTCCGACCGCGGCGTGGTATTCACTCAGCTTGGCGTTGGTTCCCGCGACCGGGACGATTCCCGATGGCAGTTCGATGCCAAAGTTGGTCAGGCGGCGCACACATTCCGCAATGGCGGCATCCGGCGTGAGCAGGAATCCCCCCTCGCCTATGCCGAGCGATTTGGTTGCGTGCAGACTGAACACCTG
This sequence comes from Betaproteobacteria bacterium, assembly GCA_009693435.1. Next base: position 33,350 of record SHXF01000014.1, read on the forward strand.
GTGAACCCGCTCGCCGGCGCGCTGGTTGCCGAATGCCCCGGCGGCATCGATCACGACCGGAATACCGCTCTCCCCGACAAACCCGTCCCAGGCTGCCGCGTCCTGCGCGCATCCGAAAGTCGCCACCGGCATGACGCAGTCGACCGCTTTCCCGCGAACCGCCGCACGTGCAATGCGCGGCGACAGCGCCCAGCTGTCCGCTTCGACATCGGCCAGCACCGGACACATGCCGGCACGCAGCACAGCCGTTGCGGTGGCGACAAAAGTCATGGCGGGCATCAGCACGCGTGCGCCGCGTCGTAGTCCGAGCGCGGCCAGCGTCAGTTCCAGCCCGAGGGTGCAGTTTGCGACCGAGACCGTGCATCCGGGCGTCGCATCGAAGCGGGACGCGAGTTGCATTTCCAGCTCCCCGGAAAGCGGACCGAAATTGGTGTAGCGACGCGAAGCGTCGATACGCCGCAGCCACGGCAGCAATTCCTCCGCCGTAGGCATGTCGGGAACGAGCAAGGGGATGACCGGCATTCAGGACTCACTTGTCAGGGCGTGGAGCACCACGTGCGCCACAACGCGCGATAGCATTTTTCCAGTTCGTGCGCAATCGATGCCGCGTCATGGAAGGGTGCTCGGCGGAACTGATCGCGCAAACCGCTGCGCAGCGCAGCAAGCTCGTCAATTCTTTCCGCCCAGTATCTTCCAATCTGCACGTATTCCTCCGTACTGGCCGCGACGAACTGGGGCAATCCCGCGCTCTTCACCATCATCGTTCCGCAGCGCGACAGCGGCGCGCGCCCTTCCAGGGTAATCACCGGGACCCCCATCCACAATGCGTGCAGCGTGGTGGTGCCGCCGTTGTATGGAAACGGATCGAGCGCGATATCCACCCGATGGTGCAGTCGCGCGAATGTTTCGATATCCCTGTGGCCGAGAATCTCGATGCGTTCGGACGCCACGCCTCGCGCGGCGTAACGTTGATGGATCAGTGCACGCATTTCGGGGGAATCGCCATTTTCGACCATCATCAGCAGACGCGATTGCGGAATATCGTTGAGCAGCCGTGACCAGACGTCGAGCACCTCATCATTGATCTTCGGGTATGAGTTGAACGAGCCAAACGTCAGGGCGCGGCTTTTCGCCGCCGGAAGCGCCGACAACTCGATCTCGGGCTGATATGGCCTGAAGCAGATGCAGCAAGCCGGCATGCGGATCAATTTCTCGCTCTGCAGCGCTTCCGTCATGCCCGCGGGGTCGAGCAGGGAATCGGTAATCCGGTATTCCATGGCGGGCAATCCGGTCGTGCCGAGGTAGCCCATGTAGGTGAGCTGCACAGGCGCGGGTCGCCGCGAAAACGCCGGCAGCCTGTGACCGAAGGTGTGGCCGGACAGGTCGATCAGGACGTCGATCTCGTCACGTCGTATCAGTCCCGCGAATTCGTCGTCATCAAGGTGCGCAACGCTGCGCCAGGCGGCTGCCAGGGCATGCAGTCGCTCGCTGATCCGATCAGTGGCCGGCGAGTTATGGTAGAGAAACACCGGATACAGCGCGCGGTCATGCTTTTCGAACAGCGACTCGACGAAATAGGCAACCGAATGCGCCCTGAAATCTGCCGATACATATCCCAATCGTAGCGGACGATCGGCATCCCGCGAGCGCGCAGGCGCGGGTAGCGGATTTGCCGTGCAGCAGGCTCGCGCCCACGCTTCGCATTCGGCAAGCACGGTTGCGGGATCACGCTGCGGCAGGTAATTCAGCATGCAGATCAGGCTGCTCCAGGCGGCTCCAAGATCCGGCTTTTCACGAATAGCGCGTCGATAACTGGCTTCTGCCTCGTGCAGCCTGCCCAGTTCGAACTGGCACAGGCCCAGGTTGTACCAACCCTCAGCGAATGCCGGCTCGGCCGCCACCGCGTCCTGCAGGCAGGCGAGCGCCGCTGTGACGCGGCCCGAGCCCTTGAGCGACGTGGCAAGATTCGACAACAAGGCTGGCGTGGGCGGCATGATTTCTCGGGCCCGGCCATAGAGATCACTTGCCTCATCGTATTGCCGGCTGGCGAGGCAAAGCGCGGCCAACTCGATCAGCGCTGCGAGTTCGCCGGGCCGCTGTTCCAGTTCGATCCGATACAGTCGCGCGGCTTCGTTGGCATCGGTCTCAGACGCAGCCTTGCGCGCCATTTCCAGAAAAGAGTGCTGCACAGCCGGCTTGCCCCCCCACCAACGACCGATCAGCGACTTGAGCATTACGCGGGCCGCACGGCGCGATCCACGGAAACGGCAGCACACCAATCCCGCCAGACCTGTCGATAGACCCATTCGAGATCGCGCACAAAGCCAGGACCGTCCACCAGGGGGGACCGTGCGAATTGCGACGGCAATAGCGAGCGGATCTTCTTCAGCATTTGCGGGTCGCGCGCCAGCGCAACCGCCTTGGCCACGTACTCGTCGCCGCTGTTTGCGATCAACTCGTTCAGGCCCACGGCGGAGAGCAGGCTGAATCCTGCGCGGGACTGGAAAACCTCCCCGCAAAGCGTCAGCACCGGCACACCCAGCCACAAGCTTTCACAGGTAGTGCCGCCACCGTTGCATGGATAGGCGTCCAGCGCCAGGTCGATCTCCTGGTGCAGCGCGCGAAATCGCTCCTGAGGCAGACGGTCGTAAAACGCAATGCGATCCGCTGCGACGCCATGGGCGGAAAAAATGTCCAGCAGTCGCTGCCGCGCCGACCCGGCGGGGATGGTGGCAAGCACCAGCCGGGAATCGGGCGCATCGCGAAGGATTCGCGCCCACAGGACGATCAACGGCGGCTGCAACTTCACGACATTGTTCATGGAACCGAAGGTGGCGCCGCCGGTATCCCGCGCCGCGCGTGTCGATTGGATGTGCCCAGGCGGCTGGAAGCACCACAGGCTGTGCGGCAGTCGCAGGAGCCGCTCGCGGTAGCGCGCGTCGCTCGGGCCGGGCGGGTCCGCAAAATTATCTGTTATACGGTAGTCCATGGCGCTCATCCCGGTGGTGTTGGGATAACCGAGGTAGGTGATTTGCAGCGGCGCGGGTTTGCGCGCGAATACAAGCAGGCGGTTACCGCGCGTGTGTCCGGAGAGGTCGACCAGCAGGTCGATGGCGTCGGCCTGGATGAGCGCTGCCGACGCGTCGTCATCGAGATCCGCTATTTCGCGCCAGGTAACACCCTCGGCGAGAGCGCCACCCGCTTGCCTGGGTTTTACTGAATTGGAATAGCAGAATACGCGAAAGTGCGCGGGATCCGCGTACGCCAGCAGCGGTTGAATGAAACTGGCTGCGACATGACCGAGAAAGTCGGCGCTGACGTATCCGATTCGCAATACACGATCCGGATCGGGAACGTTTGCGTGCAACCGGTTTCGTGCAAGCGGTTCGGCGAACCGATCCGCCCACTCGCGGTGCTCCCTCTCAACCTCGCCCGGCGAGAGTCCGTGGCAGAAAGTCAGGGAAAACAGGAGTGAACTGCGCGCATCGCCGTGGGCGGGATCGAGATCGAGTACGCGCCGAAACTCCGCGACGGCCGCCTCGGCTTCGCCGCGCGACAAATACGTCAGCGCGAGGTTGTAGCGTATGCCCGGATTGTCGGGCGCGATCTCGACCGCGCGCCGGTAGAACCGCACCGCATCGTCAAGCGCATCGCGCTCGTGGGCGAGATTGCCAAGATAGACGTGCGCCGCCACGTCCTGTGGCGAGAGCCGGGTCGCTTCCGCGAAAGCGCTAGCGGCATCGGCAGCGCGTCCGAGCGCGCGGTACGTCAATCCAAGTTCATTCCATACCGCGAAATCGGATGGCGCGAGTTCGCCCAGCGAAATGAGGCGGGAGAGCGCATTCTCGGGTCTTCCGCCGAGGCGTTCGGAAGCCGCTTCGTCAAGCAGTCGGTTCACTTGCAAGTCCACCTGCGGCCGGCGACGACGCTGTCCGAATAACTGGTCGAACAGGCGATCAAGCACTGCCGGCCTCCCCCGACTGACCGCTCAATGTCCGGTCCCCGCGCGCCTGGCCGCACCAGCGCCGCCACGCCCTGCGATAAGTGGCCTCCAGTTCGCGAACGAAGCCCGCTGTGTCCATCAGCGGCGAGCGCTGCACCTGCTCGCGAAGCGTGTCCCGCAGCACCGCAAGCTTCTCAGGATTTCTGGCGAGCGATATGGCTATGGCGACATATTCGTCGTCGCTTTCCGCAATCAGATGCTGCAATCCAGCCGCAGACAACAAACTGGCTCCCGAGCGCTGTGCACCCGCCACACCCGCCCTGGTCACCACAGGCACGCCCATCCACATGCTTTCACAGGTTGTCGTTCCCCCGTTGTACGGCAGAGTATCCAGTACGACGTGAACCTTGGCATAGGCGCGCAGATACGCATCGAAATCGAGGGTGCCGGTCAGTGATATGCGGCCGAGATCGATTCCATGCTCTTCAAAAATGTCGAGAATGTAATCGCCGCTATCCGCCACCGGCAGGCCGTGAATCTTCAGTGTAGCGGCCGGCAACGCGGCGAGAACCCTGGACCACAATCGGACGCAGCGCGGATTTAACTTGTTGAACTGGTTGAACGCACCGAAAATGACGGCACCCGCTTCTGCTTCCGGCGCCGCCGATACTGGAGGCGCATCTCGCGGCGGGGCATAGCACCACTGACAGCGCGACAGCCGCAACAACTCCTCGCGATGCAAACTGTCCGCCGCGCCTGAAGGATCGGAAATTCCGTCGGTCAAGCGGTAATCCATGGCGCTCATGCCTGTGGTGTTGAGATAACCGAGCCAGGTCAGCTGCACGGGCGCCGGTTTTCGAGCGAACGTGAGCAAGCGGTTATCGCGTGTGTGACCGGAAAGGTCTACCAGTATATCGATGCCATTGCGCCTGATCTTGGCCGACAGCGCTTCATCGTCCAGCGGGGCCACGCTGTGCCAATGCCCGGCGATTCCGCGCAAGCGCGAAGTAACTTCGTCCTTGACCTGCCCTGTGTAATAGCAATGCGTCTCGACTGCGTCCGGGTTGTGCGCGGCGAGTACCGGCTCAATGAAGTAACTCACGGCATGGCGAAACAAATCGCCCGAAACGTATCCGACGCGCAGGACTCTGTCGGGATCCGGATCGTTATTGTGCGGATCCGAAAGGACCGTCAGCGGATCGGCAAATCGCGCGGCCCACAGCACATGTTCGGCCGCGATTGCCGCGGGTTCGGAGTCCGCGTGGCGATTCAACAGGAATAGCAGCGCAGAGTGTACCGCCGCCGCGCGGGGTTGCAATTCGATTGCCCGCCGGAGCAATGCAACCCCCTCGTCGATTCTTCCCAGCGGTTGCAGGGCAAGGGCGAGGTTGTGCATGGACGGAACGTGATCCGCTTGAATCGCCAGCGCGAGTCCGCACGCCTCCACAGCCTTGTCGGGACGGCCAGCCTGCCGCAGCGCTTCTGCCAGATTGCTGTGCGCATCCGGATTAAGGGGTTGAAGGGCGGCCGCCCGCGCGAACGACTCGCTGGCCATCGCCGCTTTGCCCAGGCGCAACTGGGAGGCCCCGAGCAGTTGCCATAGGGCACCCGTTTCCGGGGATTCTGAAAGGCCAGTGCGGCATAGGTCTGCCGCACGCTCGAATGCGCGCGCCGCATAATGGCATTGTGCCGCTGCGATCAATGATTCGCCGATGACCAACGGTTGCGCACGCCGACGAAAAATCCATCCGAAGATATTCCTCATGACCACCGCCAACCTTCCGGGCGGTTGGCCGGTGTCAAAATCCGGCGTAGGGAGGTACGGACCATGCAATCTGCGCCGGTCGGCTCAATGTCGAATCGCCGGCGCATTCAGGTCGACGCCTGATTCTGAACGAGTTGCCTGTACGCGCGCTCCAGATTTTCGACAAACGGCTTGTGTGCCATGAGGGGTGAACTGCGAATCATTTCGCGAAGCGACGCCCTGCGCCGGGCCAGGTTGCCCGAGTCCTGCAACAGCCTCCCTGCGACCGCAATGTACTCCTCCGCAGTCGCGGCAACGCAATCTGCGCAGCCTGCGTTTACCAGCACTGTGGTACTCGACCGTGCAAAACCGCATGTTCCGGCCAATGCAATTACCGGTACGCCCATCCACAGACAATCCAGGGTGGTTGCCCCTCCCGTGTAAGGAAACGGGTCCAGAGCTATATCCACGCCCTGCAGCGCTCGCCAATAATCGTGCCTTGGTAACCTGGGAAGAAATCCAAGACGGTACGCTGCGATCCCCGCCTGCAGAAATGGCAATTGCACGCGCGCACGCGTTTCCTCGTCCGGAATCGCAGCGAAGACCATGCGGGCCTCGGGCGCATCCGTTAGCAGACGCGCCCACAGTCCCAGCACCTGATCGTTGAGTTTCAGCGGATGATTGAAAGACCCGAACGTTATGTGACCCTTCGACAGAACCGGTAACGGGCTCTCCGCGGGTGCATCGTCCGGCGGCATCCAGCACCACATGCTGCGTGGCAGGCGCACCAGCCTCTCGGAATGCAACGAATCGCTGACGCCAGGAGGGTCGGCGATGTCATCACTGATCCGGAAATCGACAGCCCGCATGCCCGTGGTGTTGAGATACCCGAGATAGGAAATATTCAGCCGCGCCGGTTGTCGGGCGACCACGCCCAAGCGGTTGCCACGCGTATGCGCGCTCAGGTCGACAAGAATATCGAGAGCATCGGACTGGATCAAACAGCACGCATCTTCGTCGCTCAGACTTTCAATCTGCGCCCAGCGGGCGACCGCATTGCGCATCCGCTCGGTGATGGGATCACGATCTGGCGAGTTGCTGTAACAGGCGATGTGGAACTGGCCACTATCGTGGTGTTCCAGTATTGGCAGCAGGAAACGTGCGGTGGCGTGTTCGCGAAAATCGCCCGACAGATATCCAACCCGAATACGATTGTCCTCAGCCGGCCTGCCGACGTGTTGCGATCGCGCCAGCCGGTCAGCGTGCAATGCGGCCCAGCGGCGGTGTTCGAGATACCAGTATTCCAGGTCGCGAGCCGGCAATGCATTGGATATGAACAATCGATACTGCAGTGCCTCATTGTCATTGGGGTCAAGCCGCAACGCCTCTTCCAGGCTGGCAACAGCCGGTTCCACGCGCCCTTGCTCCGCCAGCGTGAGTCCCAGCCCGCGCCACGCTTCCGTCCTCGCCGGGTCCACGTCCAGCGCCAGCCGATAGTGTCGCGCCGCGCCGGCGTAGTCAAAGAATTGTTCGCGAAGCAGATGCGCGAGATTGATGTGCGCCGGCAAGAAGCTGTTCCGGAGCGCGAGCGCGTCGGCATACGCTACTCGCGCCTCGACAAAACTACGAGTCGCGCAAAGTGCGACACCCAGATCATTGTGCGCCTCGGCAAAGGATGGATTCGAGCCTATGGCGCGACGGTAGGACAGGATAGCCGCATCCCATTCGCCGCGCCCTGCCGATGCTGTTGCGGCCCGATAGTATCGGGTGGCGCCGCTCGCAAAGTACCGTGCCACCAGCCTGTGCAGCATTCCAGTCCTTATTGGTTCTGGGCTCCCGCTTTCCGCCCCATTGAGCCAGCTCGTGCGCAGGAACGACACATTGCCGCCAACTGGCGCGGCAGGATTCAAGCGGTCGCAAATGCTCCCCATCCGGCGAGTAATCCGCGCCCTCAAGTAACGCCAATTCGGCCGCAGCGGCCCAAAGTCGTCACCCCGCCCGGGGAGCACATCCGTTACCGCGACTAATCATGCATGCCCGCCATGCAGTTGCCAGGTCGCCCACGCCCCACCAACCTCCATGAGCGCCGCGCTCCAGTCACCTGTGCTCGTCTGACGAAAAAGCCGCGCCGATGGGTACCAGGGCAGACTAGTACCGGCATTCATGTAACGCCATTCTGCTACCGAGGGGGTCAATACCCACACAGGCTTGGCCAGCGAACCGCTCAAATGGACGATGGCAGTACAAACACTCACTACCAGATCAAGCGCCTCTACCAGCGCCGCCGTTTCGTCATAGTCATCGAGCGCCGCGGGCCAGTGCACCGGCGCGCTTCCTGCTACGACCCTGCAGTTCTCCAGGTCGTCGGCGCAGTGTCCATACTGAAGATTGATCAGATGCGCCCGACCCGCGAACGGCTTGATCAGTTCCGGCAGGTCTATGAAGCGAAGATGGCGGCGGGTAGCGGCCACGCCTCCGCGCCAGGACACCCCGACCTTCGGGCCAGGACCGAGACCGGCAAGCTGCTCTCGCCAGAAGGCCACTTTTTCGGGCGCAGGGCGTAGATAACCCCGATGCCGGGGAAAGTCGAGCCACGAATTCCGAAAAAATCCCGGCAGATCGCCCATGTTCACTTGCAAGTCTGGCCGGCCAAACCCGTCAACGGCATCCGCTTCGCTTTCCACCGTAGCGGCAAACACCAGCGCACCAGGAAACGACCTACGATACAGAGACATCAGCTTTGGATTGCATTCGATCGCGCAGCGGCCAACTCGCTGCATCGTCTCGCTGAAACAGGACGCGAACATGATCTGATCGCCCAGTCCCTGCTCGGCAAGAATTACAAGAGAAGCATCCGGCATCAGCGTGCCGTCCCACCGCGGAAAATGAAACCTGCTCGGAATGGCGAATCCGCTGTGATGACGTGCACCGTAGTCACGCCAACCCTGCGCAAACTCGCCGCGCTTCAGGTTCATGTAGCCGCGTATCAGTCGCGACTGATGGTCCTGCGGATCCTCGTCCAGCAGATCGTCGAGAAACCTCATGCCCTGTTCATAATCTCCCCGTTCTGCAAGGATCCAGCCAAGATTGCATCTGGCGACCGGCCAGGCCGGATCCGGTGCAAGAGCCCGCCGCAGGAGTTCCTCTGCCTCGTCGAATCGGCCGAATTCCCGTCCCAGGATGAGGCCGAGAAATGCAGCTGCTTTCGGATTCAGCGGTTCGGCCATTGCAAGGGGTCGCAGCAGCGCGACAGCAGCGCCGTGATCACCCCGCCCGTAATGCCATCCGGCAAGCGCATACGAGGCATCCGGATGACCCGGATTGGCGGAAAGGAATGTCGTGAGCGCTTCGCCCTCCTCCGCCCCCCTTCCGACGGCCCGCATCGCATTCAGCTTGCCGAGGCACGCCGGGTAGAACGACGGCGAGTAATGGAGGGTCAGATTGAAGTAGTCGAGCGCCGCTTCGGCATCGCCGCGATGAAGTTGTTGCGCACCGGCGCGGTAATTGAGCAGCGCATCCGCAGGCCGGTACTCGAGCGCGCGCTCCATTGCGGCGCTTGCCTCATCCATGCGCTCTTCTTCCTGCAGCAGCATTGACAATTCCGCCCATGCGTTGCCACGATCGTCGTCCGATTGCGCATCTTCTGCAATTTCCCGGTAAATGGAGCGGGCCCGGACCGGATCGTTGCCTGCGAGCGCGCTCAGTGCTTTCGCGAACCTCGGATCGACACCGGCCGACGACGCAGGCTCAACAAGGGCTCCACCGCGCCCGATGCGCAACCACCGACTGATTCTGGCGATCACGGTCTGCTCGCCTACGGACGTACGGCTCCGGCAAACAGCATCGCCTCGCGCTCCCTTGTCCAGGCTTGTGCGTGTTCGCAGCCGGCATACTCGGGAAAATACGGGCCGCCCAGGGTGTAGTGCACCAGCGATACGTCTGTGCACGGAGCATCGTATCCGACAAGATGATTCCATCGCCTGGGCAATTCACCAATCAAAGTGTCGTCGGCCAGCCACTTGAACTGATGCAACTCCAGGCCGGACGCATGGTTAACATAGTCCGGCGTCAGCATACGGCAGCGCTCATTATTGAAGATCATTACGCTAGTCCAGTTCTTTTTCGCGTAGGGCGTCTGTGGCTCGCCCAGAAACTTGGTTGCCTCGCGCGGTTGGTGGTCATGCTTTACCACTTGTACCGCAAACTCCGGATCGCGGAGCGCCCAAAGGCGCGCAATGTCGTCCATCATCAGCATGTCGCAGTCCATGAAAATGCTGAATCCGCGGAACTCCGATAGGAAAGGAGTGAGAAACCGGGAAAAGGAGAAATCGCTGGACTGGAGCGAGTGTCTCGGCCGCGTGAGAATGCCGCCAAGTTGTCGTAGCGCGAGCGGAATGACCGCAACCGGCTGCGTGCTGCGCTCAAGGATGCTGTGCGCAAGCACATTGCGCGCAACCGCTTCGCGAGGGTCAAACCCGATGAATACAGGGATCACTTTGCTCACCTGCATTTCGCAAATACGCCACCGGCAATGTGGATTGCGTTAACCCTGAAATACGATCTCCCAAGCGACACCCTGGCGACGGGCCGCAGCAGCGCTGAACAGGTCTTGCCACCAGGATTCCGGCTTGATGGTGCAGTGGGCATTTTCACCGTTCGGCAGGTGCTTTTGCGCCGGATAACAGGCGATGCTTGCAAAGACGAATCGGTCGGCATAACCGAACAAGTCGTCGATGATCCATGCCATGTCGTCTTCGGAACAGTGTTCCAGCACGTCGATCGCAATGACGGCACCGAATCTGCCTTCGGGTCGCTTGCTGAATGGGGGATATGCCGGGTCATAGCAGTGGACGAAATCAACGTTCCAGTAATCCTGCACGCTTTCCTGCACCCCGTCGCCGGGAATATTCACATTCTGCATCAAATACTGCTGCCCCTTGCCGCTGCCGTAATCCAGCACGCTGGTCACCCCGGTCATTTCTATCAGCGTCTTTAAGCGGCTCGCCTGGAGCAGCAGGCTGTGGCCGGTAAAGGTCGCGGAGGGAGGAATACCAAGCAGTTTTTCTCCTTCTTCGTGGAGTCGCAGGTACATGCCGACAAGCTCCGCGTAGCGCGGACTGGGGGCAAGGCGTGAGTATTCCATCGGCGAGTCCCTGAATGACGGCGGAGCGCTGCCATAAGCGCTCCGCAAGCATGTATCAAGGGAAATGCTCAAGACGGGCGGGCGCCCCCTGCATCTCCCCCGCATCAGGGGAAACGCGCTCGACGCATTTCCGGAAACAAACACTTGTTCCGCATTTTCCAATCCCGGATTATAGTGCCGCGGGCACTCCCCGCCCGACTGAGGATTCACTGGATCGTTGACCCAAGGCTTCCGTGCGCCGATGATCGCCTGCGACTTCTCTAATCTCGCCACATTGCGGAGTGCCGCTTCATGCCCAAGGATCGAAGTGCGAACGATCGAAGCCCATCGGGAAACCCTGAGATCGTGAACATGTCGCGCGATTTCCCCGGAGGGCTTCGCTTTCCGCCGATGGTATACTCCCGACGCACTGTTATTGCCAAATGACGGATTTTCCCCGGGAGGTTGCATGGTGCTGAATCTTTTTTCGCCGAGCAAGACGAACGAGTTTGCGAAAACCCTGGCGCAGGATATTGCCAAGCGATATCCGCCTGCATTCGCCAACAATCCCGAGCAAATGGTGTCGGCGAAACGGCTCACCACCATCCTGGAAGACGCATTCAGCCGCGCGCACCAGTTCAACCAGGAAAACCGGCTCGGCATGTTCAAGAAGGCCAAGCTCGGCAATACCTTCAAGTGGGAATTGAAGGAAATGGGCTACGATGAAAAATTCGTCGAAATGGCGACCGAAGGTTTGATCGTTTACCTGACTCGCGGACCCCGCTGAGCGACAGTCTCTCTGGCGCTGGAAAATCGCCAGCCCTGCCTCGTCTGATGTGGGGGATGCACAAGCGAGCATTGCCCCACTCCTGCTCGGGATTAACCTAAGGCTGTTTTACGGAACGAAGCCAGGTATCTTCGATTCGTCCACAATATCGATCTGTTCCGGATCGAGAAACTGCTCGGCATAGCGCAAATAGACTTTCTGGCGCACAAATGCGTCAAAAAGCTCGGAATCGATGTGCCCCTGCTCTTCGAATTTTCCGAGAATGAAAAGCGATTCCGACAGCGTCTTCCCTTTCTTGTATGGGCGATCGCGGGCCGTCAGCGCCTCGAAAATGTCCGCTATGCCCATCACGCGCGCCTGCACCGACATCTGGTTACGGGACAGCCCTCTCGGATACCCCTTTCCGTCCATCCGTTCGTGGTGGCCGCCGGCGTATTCGGGCACGTTGCGCAGGTGTTTGGGCCAGGGGAGCGATTCCAGCATCTTGATCGTGGCGACTATGTGATAGTTGATGATTTCGCGCTCCTCATTAGTCAGGGTCCCGCGCGCGATGCTCAGATTTTCGATCTCATTCTCGGTCAGAAAATTAGCCGTGTTCCCCGCTTCGTCTACCCATTGCTGGCGTGCAATGGTGTGCACCCGCTGCTGTGCTTGGGGGGACATGAATTCGCCACCGACGTTGGCTGTGCGCAGGAATTCGCGGTCCTCGTTGATCGCGCGTATCCTTTCCCTGAAGCGTTGCTCGATCCTCGCATTTCCTTCTCGCACGGCAAATTCATCGCCGCCACCTTCTAGCAGCGCGATCCGGTCCCTGAGCATTTCCAGTTCGGCGTCACGCTTCAGTACTTCGAAGCGGGTTTCAACCAGATGAATGCGGTCAAAAATCGTTTCCAGTTTGGTGGCCTTGTCGACGACGTGGACCGGCGTGGTCACTTTTCCGCAGTCGTGCAGCATTCCGGCAATCTTGAGCTCGTAGCGGTCCTGCTCCGACATTTTGAACCCGGCCAGCGAGCCATCCGTTGCCCCGCTGACGGCTTCGGCCAGCATCATGGTAAGTACCGGCACCCGCTGGCAGTGCCCACCGGTATAGGGTGATTTCTCGTCGATCGCGGTGTTGATCAGCTGAATGAAAGACTCGAACAACTCCTCAAGCTGGTTGATCAGCTGGCGGTTGGTGAGCGCAATCGCGGCCTGCGACGCCAGGGATTCGGCAAGCCGCTGGTCGGCAAGGGAAAAGGGGAGTATTTCACCGGTACTGGCGGACTTGCTGTTGATCAGCTGCAGCACGCCGATCACCTCACCTTCGTGGTTCTTCATCGGAACGGTAAGGAAGGACTGTGACCGGTAACCTGTCTTGGAGTCGAACTGCCTTGTGCCCGAAAAATCAAACCCTTCCTCTGTATAGGCATCGGCTATGCTGACAGTGCACTGGTTCAGCGCAGCATAGGCAGCTACCATCGAGTTGTTAGGCTTGTCGTCCTTGTAAAGTTGTATGGGATAGAACGGGATCGGGTTACCCGTCGTTCCGCCAAGTGCAACACCGAGGGTGTCATTGCGCAAGATGGCGAAATTGAGGCGCCGCTCATCTTCGACGAGATACAAGGTGCCACCGTCAGCATGTGTAATGCCCTGCGCAGCCAGCAAGATCTTCTCGAGCAGGCTGTCCAGGTTTTTCTCCTGCGACAGCGCCACGCCGATGTCATTCAGCTGCTCAAGCCTGCGAAACAGCCCGTCGTCAACCGCTTCCACTTTCCCTCCCGTGCGCAGTGGAGCCGCTCAAGCTCCGTGCCGGCGACCGGCTTGGTGCCTCGCGACGTGCAGTTGAACAATACATCCGGCAGCCGCTATGGCCAGGGGACGCTACTTGATGCACACGGCCCGGACTTGTGCCATGTCCGTAATGCCCTGCAGCACCTTTTCCATTCCGTCCATCTTCAGCGTGCGCATTCCTTCTTCGAGGCAGACGGCAAGAATCTCCGCTACGCGCGCGTGTTCCTGAATCAGCTTTTTTATCGGATCTGATGCAATCAGGAGCTCGTGGAGGCCGGCACGACCCTTGTATCCTCCGCGGCCGCACGCTTCGCAGCCCACAGCCTTGTAAAGGGTAAACTGGCCCTTGTCGTTTCCGTAGCTCTTCATCAAATCCTTGTAGACATTTTCGTACGCCGCCTTCATGTCATTCTTGAAAGGACCCGTGTGCACCAGTTCGGAACAGTATTCCTGTAAAAGTGACTTGACTTCGTCCGGACCGGGGTTGTAGACCTTTTTGCACTTGCCGCAGAGTCGCTTTGCCAATCGCTGCGCGAGAATCCCGAGCAGCGCGTCGGCAAAATTGAACGGATCCATGCCCATATCCAGCAGGCGGATTATCGATTCTGTCGCGCTGTTGGTATGCAAAGTTGCGAATACGAGGTGACCCGTCAGCGAGGCCTCGATGCCAGTGCCGGTCGTTTCCTTGTCCCGCATTTCACCGACCATGATGATGTCCGGATCAGCCCGCAGGAAAGCCTTCATCACCGAAGCGAAATCCAGACCCGCTTTCTTGTTGACCTGAACCTGCCGCAGGCCCTTCTGGGTGATTTCAACCGGATCCTCTGCGGTCCAGATCTTGGTATCCGGAGTATTCAGGTATCCCAGCACCGAGTGCAGGGTCGTCGTCTTGCCGGAACCGGTCGGTCCGCAGACGAAGAACAGCCCGTACGGCTTGCTCACTACCTCCTTCAGCTTTGGCAGGTTGGATGGCGACACGCCGAGCTTGTCCAGCGGGATCGGCTCTCCTGCCGCGAGAATACGCATCACTACATCCTCGACCCCCCCGGCCGACGGAATCGTCGCCACCCGCAGTTCGATGTCGAGCGGACCGAATTTCTTGAACTTTATCTTGCCGTCCTGTGGCCTGCGCTTCTCGGAAATGTCGAGGTCGCACATGATCTTCAGTCGGGCAACGATGGCATTGCGATACGACGCGGGGACTTCAATATAGGGCACCAGCGATCCGTCCTTGCGAAAGCGTATTTCGGTTTTGGCCTTGCCGGGATACGGCTCGATGTGAATATCCGATGCGCCCTGGTTATAGGCGTCTATGACGATCTTGTTGACCAGTTTCACCAGTTCGTTGTCGGAGGCTGCCGATACGTCGTCACCCGAATTGCCGGTTTCTTCGCCTTCATCGTTTTCCAGGCCCGAGAGCATGTCATCGATGTTTCCGGAATCGAGTTCCTCCTGACCGTAGAAGGCGGTCACCGTGTCCTTGAAATCCTTCTGCGTGGTTACGCGGTACAACAGTTTGCTCTTGGGGAAAACGTTCTGGACGATGCGTGAACTGCGCACCCGCTCAGGATCCAGGCACAGAATAATTACGCCTTCCTTGCCGTCCTCAATAGGTACCCATTGGTTGGACTCGACGTACTCGCGCTTCAGGTTCTTCAGCAGATCCATCGGCTTGATGCGATCCTGCTTGAAGGGCTCGTATGCAACCCCGAAAAACTTGGCCAGGGCGGCGCCGATGGCCGGCTGTTTGACCTGAAACTCGTCCGCGAGCACAGATTCGATATCGAGCGCCTTTTTCCGCGCGGACCGCGCAGCCAGTTCAAATTCCGCCGCAGAAATGACAGCATCGGAGACGAGAAAGTCGTACTTTGTCTTGAGTATCTGGGGTTTCTGGCGCTGCTTGAAGGCAATGGCAAGCGTCTGGTTCAGTTCATTGACGCCTTCCTCGGCCATCGGCCCGAAGGGCAGACCGGACTTGTTGTTGATCAGCTGCACTACGCCGATAAGTTCATTGGTCCCCTGCTCCAGAACTGGCGCAACCAGCATCTGTTTAGTGCGATAGCCTGTGCGTTTGTCCACTTCCTGGAGAAAGCGCAAGTTCGGATTCTGCGCTTTCAGTTCTGCCTCGTCGTAGACATTCTTCAAGTTCATCATTTTCTTGGACAACGCCGCATAGCCCGCCAGGGAATGTTCGGCGATGGGCAGCTTCAGGTCCTTGAACGAGTTCAGCCCTGTCTTGACCTTGGAAACGATGGTCTGCTTGTCTTCGCCCAGCGTATATATGGTCAGACGATCCGCGTTGAACAGATTGCATATGTCCGCACTCACTTCCAGCATGATCTCGTCGACGTTGCTGGTCGCGTGAATCTTGTTGGTGACTGTCTGTAGATTTTTCTGGAATGTCAGCCGCACGCTGACGTCCGCGGCGGGTGCCGCCGCCGGGGAATTCAATACTGCGCTCATATTTGACGCCCCTGTCTGAAGAATGCCGCACACGGAGCGGCGATATTGCCGCCTGGCGTGCTTTGCCGGGAATATCGCGCGCCCAGCGCTGTTGCCAGCGCGCCGCCGGAACTGCTCTTTCGGATACCGATCATATCAGCATGATAATCTTAAACTGCCCGGCTCAGGTCTGACCTTCGCCCCCGTTCAGGCCCCCTTGCAACAAATACACCTTGTACCCGTGCTGCGCCAGCAGGAACGTCGCCGCTGAACTGCGGCGCTCGCTCTGGCAGTAAACTACATATTCCCGGTCCCGGTCCCGGTCCAGATCATCAAACGCGCTGCGAATATCCGCCAGCGGAATATTCAATGCCCCAGGCAACCTGCCGTTCAGCGCCTCGGCGGGGAGCCGCACATCGATCCACCCGCCACCCGAAGCTACCTTCTGACGCGCTTCATCCATGCTGATGCAATGCAGCAACGGTTCCCGCAGCAGGTCCATGAAATCCTGCTTGCTCAGACGAAGCAATGTCCCCTCAGTCAAGGCGGCGACAGTTGCATTGCGCTTTGCTTCGGATACGAGGGCTTCCTCCCCGAATGCATCGCCGCTGTGCAATTCTGCAAGAGTCACCGCAACACCCTCGACACTGCGGCTCACGCCGAATGTTCCCTCCTCGATGACGTAATAATAGTCGCCGTCGTCACCTGCACTTATCACCACATCGCCCGCTCGTACGCCAATTCTGGCGAAGCGTGAAAAAAGCTCCTGGATGTGGGCGCCGGGCAACTGTGCAAAGGCGCCATACCGGAAACTCCCCGATCCGAATATCCGTGTCAGCACCGCGCCATCGGCGGGCTTGAGCACACCTGACCCGGGAGCAACGGTACGGCTACCCGCACCGTCCGCACGCTTATCCCCACCACCCAGTGCGTCCCAGGTCGCCATGACATCGAGCAAGTCGTCGTCCACGCGCACCAGTTCCACATCAGTCGCAGCCCGTGCAGAGGCAAACACTTCATCATGCTTGCCGAGCGGATAGCGTGCCGCCTTTGTGCCGCCCCTCACCGAGACGAGGCGGCCATCGCCCCGCTGCAACGCAAGCTCTCCCCGTACCAGGTAGACCGATTGTCCGGCGAGGCCGTGCACGATGAAAGGATCCTCCCCGGACGGCACTGTCTCGAGCACGCACAGCTCCGCCAACTCCGCCAGCCTCGCATCCGAAAAGGACGCCAGAGGCTCGAATTGCCTGAGATCCTGAACATCTAGTTTGCGTGGTAACACCATTGCGCTGCCTTTTGTCCGGTCAAACCGTAATTCTGCAAGCGCTTCAAAAATTGAATATCTGATTGTTCTGCAGCATCTGCGGTCGATGTTTCCCCGCATATTCCTCGATTTCATTCATGGTGAACTCGATCTCATCCGGCTTGAGATGCGTGACGTAAATTTCCGGGGTTAATTCGAGTTTTGCCAGTTCTTCGGCAAGAAGACTGGGGCACAGGTGCTTGGATACGATGGCGAGCTGTTTTTCGCGATTGCAAAATGCCGTCTCGATATTCAGGTAATTCAGCTTTGGAATGGCATTGACGATGGACCACAATGGGTCGTTGGTTGTGGTGTCTCCAGTGAAAACCAGACTGCCCTGCCCCGAATCGACGAGGTACCCGACAGCCGGGACGACGTGGTTTGCAGGCAGACTGGTGAGCTGCCGTTCCCCAAGCCGCACCGTCTCTCCAAGTTGCATGGCCTGAAATCGCAAAAACGGCGCCCCCCTGGTCGGCACTTCCGAAAAGTCAGGCCAAATGGTCCAGTTGAATACATGAGTGCGCAGGATCGCCAGCGTCTCGGGCATTGCATGAACAATAAGGGGTTTGTCTCTCATTCCCCCAACCGTATCCACTAGAAATGGAATCGAGTTGACATGATCGAGATGCGAATGGGTGACGAAGACATGATCGATCAGCGCCATTTCCTCCAGTGACAGTTCTGCGACACCTGTTCCGGCATCGATCAGAATGTCGCTATCCAGCAGAAATGAAGTGGTGCGCATGTGCCGCCCCCCGATGCCACCGCTGCATCCGAGTACGCGCAGCCTCACTTGGTCTCGAACTTGGTGACGCCATCCCAATCCTGACCGGGTGGATGCACCCGGTGTGCAGCGATTCTCTGCGTGTAAAGCTCATATAGTCCGCACCCGGGGTCCATCCGCTTCAGGTTCATCAGTTGCAGTTCCGCCTGGTCCCAATCCTGTGCGCGATAAAGCCTGAGTGCCTGCTGCCAGAGCTTGAGTTCGTCCGACTTGCCCTTCTCGATCTCGCTTTCGAGGCCGATCGGCTCAAAAATCACGACCGGCTCATCTTTACCCTTCACTTTGACGCGGTCAATCTCCCGGAATACCACATCCTTTACCCGAATTTTGACCGATTCCCCAACGAGTATGCCGACCTTGTAGATCCGCGTCAGGCCCTCCAGCCGCGAGGCGAGATTGACCGGGTCGCCCATCACGGTGTATGCGCGGCGAACCTTCGAGCCCATGTCCCCTACCCGCATTACGCCGCTGTTCAACCCGATGCCGATGCGAATCTCCGGCCAGCCCTTCGATCGGATCATCTCGTTGATTTCCAGGAGTTTCTTCTGCATGGCTATTCCCGCCAGGACGCCCTGGCGGGCGTGCTCGGCGTCGGTCACCGGGGCACCCCAGAATGACATGATTGCGTCGCCAATGTACTTGTCGAGGGTGCCACGATGATTGCGGATGACGAGACTCATCGAGGTCAGATACTCGTTGATGAACAGCGCGAGATCCTTTGGTTCCAGCGACTCCGAGATGGAGGTGAAGCCGACGATGTCCGAGAACAGTACGGTCAGCTCTTCGCTTTTTCCTTCCATGCTGTATTGCTCGGGATCTTCCGCCATCTTGTCGACGAGTTCGGGCGGCACATATTGACCAAATAATTCCGTGAACTGCCGCTTGCTGCGTGATTCGACGAAGTAGCCGTATGACATATTCAAGGCGAACAGCATGATGATCATCAGCAGGCTGGCGGCCAGCGGCAGCATCAGTCCGCCACCGGTCCAGATAACCACATTGAGCCCGGTGATAGCCAGCATGGCGACGAGCGACACCAGGGTGGCACGCAGAGGCGACAGCAGCGGCACCAGCAGAGACAGGGCGAGCCCTCCGATGAAGAGCAGTATCACCTCGGCCCCCACCATGTAGGGCGGTTTCTGCTTGAGGTTGCGGTCTATCATCCCCGCGATCAGGTTGGCGTGAATTTCAACCCCGGGATACACGCTGCCTACCGGTGTGGAGCGCAAATCGAGGAGTCCTGGCGCAGTTGTCCCCACCAGCGCAATCTTGCCGCGCAGGTGTTCCATGGGCACTTTGTCGAGGAATACGTCCGCGAGCGAGATGTATCGGAAACTTCCGCGCTTTCCGCGGTATGGGATCAGCGCGCTGACCGTATCGTCGACCGGGATTTTCAACGGACCCACCTCTACCCACTCGAGTCCCGAATAGCCTTTCGACATGAAACGGTCGGGTGGATATCCCGGAACGACCTTTGGCAGGGTGACAGTCTGGCTTTTTGTCCGGCTCGCATCTTCAAGACCCATGGCAAGCCTGACCATCGCGAGCGACAACGACTCGTAATACTTTCCCTTGTATTCGGCGAGCATGGGCACGCGGCGGGATACGCCGTCGAAGTCGACCAGCGGATTGAAGTGGCCGGCACTCGCCGCCGCGGACTGCAGCTCAGGCAGATTGCCGCCAAAGCCACGCCAACTGGTAAAGCCTATCGATCTGCCGGCGAACGTGCCCGCCGGCAATACAGCCTCCGGTATCGCACCCGACTGCCGCGCTTCCTCTTCGCTGTTGAAGTAGTAACCGAGCACCACCGGCCGGCCGGAAATGGTCTTGGCAAAGATCGCATCGTTATCCAGTTGCGGCCGCAGCTGGTTCAGCACCGCGCCAAACTGCGGAACATCGCGCAATTCCTTTTTCGATAGGGCATCCAGCACTTTGAGTCCGGAACTGTCGTCCGGTTCCGCCCAGACCACGTCAAATCCGATGAGCGCAACGCCGTACTTGTCGAACAGCTTTTCGATCAGGCGGGATACCTGGCTGCGGCTCCAGGGCCAGCGGCCCAGTTCCGGCACCGCCAGGCTTTTCTCATCGATGTCGAGAATGACGACACGCTCGTCGAGCGTATCCGGCATCGTAAAGCGCAAGCGCGCATCGTAGATTATGTTGTCCAGCTGGGTTATCAACCCGATCTGGTACAGCCGCGCCGCGTGGCCCAGGAAAATCAGAACAATCAGAAGACCGAGCGAGATACGGACTATATGTTGCTTCAAACGCCCCCCGGTCAGACCTCAAGCAGGATTCGGCTCAGGTCTTGAAAAAGAATTCCATTTTCACGCCGGCGAGTTCGATGATGTCATGATCGTTCAACGAATGCGCCTGCGCGTCGAGTTGCTTGCCATTGACGACCGGATGGGTCGCGCCTTCGACGTGCGTGATGAAATAGCCCTGAGGCCGCCGTGTGATGACCGCTACCTGCACGCCCGGCTTGCCCAACGTGGTCAGCGGCTTCGTCAACGCCAGTTCCCTGCCCGCGTTGCCGCCGCTGAGAACCTGGATGTTGCCCATTTTCTGGGCAGGGGCCGGTGCAACTGCCGGCTTTGGTGGTCCACCCGCCGCCACGTTTGCCGCCGGTCCGACCTGCGTGTCGCTCATCGCCTTCGCCGCCGGCGCCGGTCCGCCCGGCTGCTGCATGGCAGCCCGCATCGCGCCCGGGCGAAGCACCATGGTCTTTTCGAAATCTGCCGCCTTGCTCGCCACCGGCGCCTCGGCCATGAACTTCAGCTTGTACTTGCCCAGTTCGATGACGTCATTGTTCTGCAGGAAATGCTTCTTCACCGGCTGACCATTGACGAGGGTGCCGTTGGTGCTACCGAGATCTTCCAGGAATGAATCGGCAAGTATTGTCACAATGACGGCGTGCTCGCCGCTGACAGCCAGATTGTCGATCTGAATGTCGTTGTGAGGCTTTCGGCCAATGGTGGTGCGCTCCTTGGTCAAGGAAATTTCCTTGAGCATCAAGCCATCCATACTGAGAATCAGTTTCGCCATAGCGGTATCCCCGTACTATCTGAACCAGCCAAAAACTTTAGCCACTACGCCGCGCGGTGCTGGATACTCACGCACCACCCGGACCAGTATTACAGACACATTGTCGCGGCCGCCGTTGTCATTGGCCATCTGCACCAGTTGCTGCGCGCACAGATTCAAATTGCCGCCGATAGTCTCCAGCGCCATGGCGATATCTTCGTCACTCACCATATCACAAAGGCCATCCGAACAGAGCAGGTAGATATCCCCCGGCTGTGTTTCATGATCATGCAATTCCGGCTCGACGGTTGGATCGATGCCGAGCGCCCGTGTCACGAGATTCTTGTTGGTCGAAGTCTTCGCCTGCTCGCGGGTAAGCATCCCGGCGTCGATCTGCTCCTGCAGCAGCGAGTGATCGCGCGTGACCTGGCTGAATTCGCTGCCGCGCAACCGGTACAGGCGGGAATCGCCTATATGGGCCACGCTCACCTTGTTGTCGTAGAAAAGCGCGACCACCAGCGTGGTTCCCATACCGGCGTACTGAGGCTGGCTCTGCGACGCCTGGAAAATCGAGGTGTTCGCTTTGGCAATCTGTTCGCGTAGCAACTTCTGCGCGATCGGCTGGCCGCCGGGCCCATCGAGTTCGTAGGGCGGATGCGCTTCCAGCACCTGCTTGAGTTCGGTGGTGATGACCGTCGTGGCCATGCCGCTCGCCACTTCTCCCGCGTTGTAGCCCCCCATTCCGTCGGCGAGCACCACCAACCCCTGCGGCAGCAGGGAAGAGATCGAATCCTCATTGTGCGAGCGGACCATACCCGCATCGGTATGGCTCGCCAGCATCAGAGATTGGGAAAGGTCCATTCCGGTTCGACCCTACAGTGAAATGTCCATGTCCGCCGCCGGGGCTGCCGCGGGCGGACCGGCGATGGTCGCACGCAACGCGGCGGCAAACTCTTCGCCCGTCTGATAACGGTCCTCTGCTTCCTTGGCGAGAGCCTTGTCGAGAAACGCGACCAGCGCGGGAGGAAGCGACGGATTGATGGCAAGAATATCGGGGGCATTCTCGTTGGCGATACGGTACATCAGCTGCGCCATTGAATCGCCAACAAAAGGCAACTGCCCGCACAGCAGTTGATAGAGACTTACCGCGAGCGAGAACAAATCGCTCTTGCCATCGACTTTCTTGCCAGAGAGCTGCTCGGGGGACATGTAGGACGGTGTGCCTAGCACCATGCCCGTCTTGGTCTTCGACGAATCCGTGATGCGCGCTATGCCGAAATCGGCAACTTTCACCGCGTCGGACTCCGGCTCGTACATCACGTTTGCCGGCTTGATGTCCCGGTGCACGATATTCTGCGAGTGCGCGTAGCCCAGCGCATCGGCCACGCGCGCTATCACCGACACCGCCCTGTCCACGGTCAGCAGGTTATCAGCCTTGGTATAGGGGGCAAGGTCCTTGCCTTTGAGCAGTTCCATGGCGATGTAGCACAGGTCGTGCTCCTCGCCGGCGTCGAAAATGGTCACGATATTGGGGTGCGACAGGCGGCCGGCGGTTTCAGCTTCGCGGAAAAACCGTTCCTTCACTTCGACCAGTTCGTCTGCTTCGAATTCCTGCGCCAGTGCCATGGTCTTGATCGCGACCACGCGGCCGATCTTGGGATCCTTGCCGAGGTACACCACGCCCATCGCGCCTTTGCCGAGTTCCTTCTCGATCTGGTAGCGACCCAGCATCGGCTTTTCTATGCCCGAACCACCGTCGAGCATGCTGGTGTTGGTCCGGCCTCCGCCGCCCGAGCCGCCGAGTATGACCGTCTCGTTGAGTTGCTTGGCCCGCGACATGCGTTGCTCGAGATCCTTGAACTTGGGATTGTGGGTGGCCATGTGCTGAAACACCGATTCGGCCTTGTTGAACTGGCGCTTGCGCTCGAAATCCAGCGCAAGGTTGTAGAGATTTTCCATCAGCGAATCTTCGAGCGGCACTTTGCGAAATTTGTCGAATGCCATGTCGAGCTGCCCCTGGCCCTGGAACGCCAGACCGAGCATGCGATTGGACTCGGCGGACTCGGCATCGGACTTCAGCTTGCCGGCCTCGGTCATCACAAACCGCTTCGATATGAGCACCACGTGGCCGATGACCAGCAGCACCAGCGGCTGCATCAGTTGCAGCCATGCTCCCTGTCCTGTCATCAGCACGAAATGGGCCACCAGCAGCAGTGCAGCAGCGCCGGCAGTGACCCCCGCGCCCATCCCCGCCTTCAGGCGCGGGAGCAATGCGATCAGGTATGCGGCAACCAGCAGGAACACCAGTTTCTCGACCCAGAATCCCCACGTAGGCGCGACGAAGAAATGTTCCTGCAGCAGCGACGAGATGGTGTGCGCTTCCAGCGTCACCGATGCCATGGCCGATGAAACCGGTGTAACGAAGATATTTCCCACACCAGCGACATTCGCGCCGATCAGGACGATCTTGTCCTTGTATTTGTCGAGGGGAATCTTGCCTGAGGCGACATCGTAAAAGGAATCCTCCGCAAAGGCGGGACGGCCGTCCCTGTCCTTGTAGAAGTAGGTGTTCATCAGCGAGTTCGGATCGGTGGCGACCTTCAGATTGCCAATCTGAACCGCTTCGCCGGGGCGGACCTTGATGTCCTTGGGCGCCAGATTCAGGCTTTTTGCAACCATGACCACCGCCAGCGACGGGTAGAACTCGTCGAAGTGCGTGATGACCAGTGGTTCGGTGCGTATTGCGCCATCGACATCCTGCCATGGCGTCAGATGCCCCACACCCGCGGCCGCGTTGCCCAGTTCGGGCACGATGGGGGCATCCACCCCGCTCGTGAGCAGCGGCAGATCGTCCCGCGTACCCTGCACCGGGATGGCATTTTTCCGAACGAATTCAGGCAGCGGTTTATCGGGCTTGCCGCGCGGCTCACCAAGACGAAACAGCATGGGCAATACGACATTGCCTGCTGAAGTAAAGCTCGCAGCGAGTTTGCGGTCGGTGTTCAGCGAGGACTCGGCTTCGCGCAACAACTGATAAAGGGGTTGCTGGTCCTCGCGCAGCACAGG
>SHXF01000111.1 GCA_009693435.1 Betaproteobacteria bacterium
GCCGAGGTCAGTGTAGGCCTCCCTGAGCAGCTGGATCGCCTCGGACATCGGCACCAGCCCGCGCGTCTCTTCGTTGCGGAGAACAAGAACGGTGTTTTTCATGGGTCCCCCCGTGGGATCGTGCTTGTTGCGTGGTCAGTACTGTAGATGCTGGCCGCCTTAACTGCGTAACTGCTCAGGTAGGCATCACCTTATACAACCTCCATAATCAGGAGTGTATCCTCCTAGCGCGCGAGTCAAGCCAAGGCAAGCGACATGACTTTGAGACACCAGGTTGCATGAATTTAGTGTCGAAGAATGGGGGTTTTTCGCGGTGGCGGTCTCCTTGTACTGTTCCACAAAATCAAAGCCGAACTTGAATACGTCATCGAGCAAGTCCTGCGGTTCGCAACCAGCCTCCCGCGCATGCCTTGCCAGGCGGCGCTTGTGGGCTGGCGTGAGTACAACGGCGATGGACATGGGCGACTCCTGTGTAGTGCTACATGCTCGATTCTAGCGTACCAGTCTGGACGTGCCCGGCGTTCTTGCGCCTTGTTCGCTGCCGCCAGCGTGCCGGCTGCTGTCGCCGGCTGCCTGCAAACAGAGGTCACCACAGCGCTGCTCAATCCCGAAGTGCGTAAGGAAGGATAGGACGTTCAACGGGCCTTCGAGGACTCTCACTCCCCGCAGGGTGGCGTGGTCGATCAACTTCGTTGGTTTCTCGCCGGCATGCGTGACAAATCGCAAAAGAGCATGGCCAATCGCCTGCCAAGTACTCGCCTAGCGAGGGCGCGCGGTTTGTCTGCGGGTGATGCCCGCCTACGAATGGATGCCGCCAGAATGCTGCCGGAAAGATCTAAACCGGCAGAGCGCGGCTGGCGGCGCCTGGGCGAGGCTGTTTTTTTGCTCGCGAGGGTCGAACGACAAGCAATGCGTCGCAAATGGCATTGGTATCGAACTTGAATTTTCGCGAATAGGCATCGCGAACCCGGTAGACCTCCGCAAGAATGGGATCGAAGGCCTGTTCCAGGCTTTCCTTTCGGTTCTTCACGAATCGTCTCCTGACAATTGATCCGGCGTGCAGAGCAGCGGCGGCTCGATATCGAATCTTTTCAGTATGGCCTCGATTTTGCTGCGCATCCGCACGTTGGCGATATGCCGAAAATTCCAGGTCAGCAAGAACTGTACGCGGCTGGCTCCAGCAATAGCAATATGCAATGCGTCCACAGCTGCGTTTTGCGGCAGCGCTTTCTCCTTGAGGATGGCCGAAGCGATCAAACGAGCCATCGGCGAAATGTCGGTGACCGGAATATTGGTCAGAATTTTAAGACGTGCCTGCGAATATTCCGGATGACCCTGGCGCGCCTCCTCGAGAACCACCGGGGAAATCAACAAGGAATACTTTTGCCGCTGTGTTTCCCACCAATGTCGGGTGACTTCTTGCCGGCCAAGCGCCACCACGTCGCGACTGGGAGGTGCTGTGAGGTAACTGATAAAACTGGTTTCAATGTAGACCTTGTGTGGCATACGCGCATCGTATCGCGTTTGCGCGTGAGATCAAATTGGTCGTGCTGGGAAAACCGGACGCAAATGCTCTCCAAACTGTCGCAGACCGGAAACCCTGCACATTCATTTCCCGCAACGATCGGCCTATGGGTTGTGATGCCCGCGATGTGATTCCCAAACGGAGAACCCCGCAAGTCTTCTGCCGGCGAATGCCCGACGTCCCGACTGGCTGGCCGCTACGCAAATTCCAGCGCTATTGCGTTGCGGCCTGTTTGATCCATGCCAAGATTGAGTTGCAACCGGATCATCAGGCGTGTCAGCCTGCCCGGGCACCTGTATCCCAAAATGAGAATCGATCATAAAACCATCCCGGTATCACGCAATCGCGATCACCGCCGCCTGCTTCGCATTGACATGCGCAACCGCGTGCGCCCAGAACGTCGGCTATCCCGCCAGGCCGGTAAAAATCATCGCCCCGTTTCCGCCGGGAAGCAATGCGGACATCCTCGCGCGCACTTTCGCACAGAGACTGAGCGAGGCCTGGAAGCAGCCCGTGATCGTCGAGAACCGCCCCAGCACCACCGACATGAAGGCGCGACTGACCGAACTGGGGTTCCAGGCGGTTTCCATGAGCGTGAGTGAAACGGAGATATTCGTCAAAGACGATGTCGCGCGCTGGGCGAAGGTCATTCGCGAGGCCAATATCAAAGCGGAGTAGTCCGTCCAGGATCCGCTGCGCTGCGAAGACGATTTTTGATACTTTCAAAAGCACAGGATCCGGGTCGTAACCAACCAGCCGTCCTTCGACAGGCTCAGGACGAACGGAACCGGGCTGTCGCAGAAGCGATCTCCCTCGCCTCCTTCTCCCTCGCCTCCTTCTTTCTCGCCACACCTCTTCCCCGCCAGACCGGATTCGCGACGCGAAATTCAGTATCATGCAGGCCGGGTGAAAAACGGCAGCGGACTGCCCGCGTGTTTTCGCGTGCACTCCATCTCACCCTTCGATGAATCGCCGCGCTCGATCCCTTACCATTGCACCCGCTCCGGCGACACCCGCTCCGGCCCCCACCCAACAAGGACATGCCATGACGACCGCCTCCACCACCCGCCCGCCCTTCCGCGCCGATCAAGTCGGCAGTCTGCTGCGTCCGGAGGCGCTCAAGGAAGCGCGGGTGAAGTTCCTCGGTGAACAGAGTTCCGACAGCAACCTCGGCCCGCACGACAACGCCGATCTGCGCGCGGTGGAAGACCAGTGCGTGCGCGAGGTGGTGGCGATGCAGGAGAAGGTCGGCCTGAAGGCGGTGACCGACGGCGAATTCCGCCGCCGCAGCTGGTGGCTGGACCTCATCACCGGCTGGGAGGGCTTCGGCGCCGACCGCACCGGCACCATGGAATTCAGCTGGCGCAATGCCAAGGGCGAGCGCATGCCGTTCTCGCGGCTGTGGGTGAACGGCAAGATCGGCTGGCGCCCGAGCGCCACGGCGCGCGGTTTCGAATACCTCAAGGCCAACACCCGCGCCGTTCCCAAGGTGACCCTGCCGGCGCCCATGGTGGTGCACATGTACGCGGGTGGCGACAAGGCGATAGGCGAAGGCCACTACAAGGACATGAACGCTTTCTGGGACGACGTCGTCGCCGCTTACCGCCAGGAAGTGCAGGCGCTCATCGCCGCCGGGGCGCGCTATATCCAGTTCGACGATACCTGCTTCGCTTTTCTCTGCGATGCGGCGCACCGGACTACCGTGCAGAACTGGGGCCGCGATCCCAACCAGCTGATCGAGGAATACGCCGACAAGATGAACCAGATCGTCGCCGGCGCGCCCGCCGATGTCACCTTCACCCTGCACCAGTGCCGGGGAAATCGCGAAGGCAACTGGGCGGCCGAAGGCGGCTACGACCCGGTCGCCGACGTGATGTTCAACCGCATGAACGTGCACGGCTTCTTCCTCGAGTACGATTCGGCGCGCACCGGCTCGTTCGCGCCGCTGAAGTTGCTGCCCAAGGGCAAGACCGTGGTGCTGGGGCTGGTGTCGAGCAAGACGAACGTGCTGGAGAAGGCCGACGATCTGCGCCGCCGCATCGACGAAGCGGCGCAGTACGCGCCGCTCGATCAGCTCGCACTCAGCCCGCAGTGCGGCTTCGCCAGCTCCATCAAGGGTAATCCGCTCAGCCATGCGGATCAGGAGGCCAAGCTGCGGCTGATCGTGGAAGTCGCCGACGCGGTCTGGCAGGGCAAGTAGGGGCGGCCCGCGAATGCATCTCCGGCCGGTTGCCGCGCGCATCGCATCGCGCCGGCAGATGTCTTTTCCAATGTGCGCGTCATCGCCGCATAAACCGCTGCACCCTCGATTCACCCTGAAAGACAACGTTGAGCGCCCACGCTGATCAGCCGCAATCGCAGCAATCCTTCGCCGCACTGCGCAACCCCGGATTCCGCACCTTCTTCATCACCGCGGCTGTGGCGATGATGGCCGACAGCATCGAACACGTCATCAGCTACTGGATGATTTTCCAGAAATTCCATTCGCCGGCGCTGGGCGGCTTCGCCATACTCGCGCACTGGCTGCCGTTCCTGTTCTTCTCGGTGTATTCGGGCGCGCTCGCCGACCGCTACGATCCGCGCCGCCTCATCCAGGCGGGGATGCTGCTGTTCATGGCCGCGTCGCTCGGCTGGGGCCTGTTGTTCCTCACCGACACGCTGGAGGTCTGGCATGCGATGGCGCTGCTGGTGCTGCACGGCTTCGCCGGCGTGCTGTGGCACCCCGCGGCGCAACTCCTGCTATATGACATCGTCGGCCCGGCGCAACTGCAAAGCGCGGTGCGCCTCAACTCGACTTCGCGCTACATGGGCCTGCTGGCCGGGCCCGCCATAGGCGGGGGGCTGCTGCTCGTGTGCGGGCCGGCGCTGGGCATCCTGCTGAACGTACTCATCTACCTGCCGCTCGTGCTGTGGTTGTGGAAAGCGCCCTACGGGCACGCCTACCGCAAGGAGAAGCCGCCTGAGCGCGCGGTGCGCGGCCTTGCCGACATCGCCGCGACCATCCGCGACATCGCCGGCAACCGCACCATCGTCTCCATGCTGGTGCTGGCGGGCGGTGCCTCGCTGTTCGTCGGCGGTGGCTACCAGGCGCAGATGCCGGAATTCGCCCTGGACCTCGGCCACGGCGACCCGGACCTCTCCTACAGCGGCCTGCTCGCCGCCGACGCAGCGGGCGCGTTGATCGCCGGGCTGGTGCTGGAGAGCCGCGGCCTGCTGCAGGCGCGGCCGCGCACCGCGTTCATGCTCGCCATGTTGTGGTGCTGCACCATCACCGGATTCGCCGCATCCACGTCCTACCCGCTCGCCCTGGCACTCCTGTTCCTCACCGGTTTTCTCGAACTCGCTTTCAGCGCGATGACCCAGACGCTGGTGCAGCTGAACGCGCCGCTCGCAATGCGCGGCCGCATCATCGGCCTGTACCAGATGTCCAGCCTCGGCATGCGCGCCTTCAGCGGCGTCACCATCGGCATCGTCGGCAACTACATCGGTATCCACTGGTCGCTCGCCTTGTCGGCGCTGACCCTGCTTGCCATCATCATGGTGCTGCTCGCACTTACGGTGCGCAGATAGCCCGGCGGCGCAGCTGCACGCTCTCCTCGATTCTCCTGTTACCGCACCCGGCTTGAATTCCGCCGCACAACAGGCGACCATGCGCGACATGACCCTCTCACTTTCGTCGCGGCTGCTGGCCGGCGCGGCACTGATCGCAGCACTTGCAGCGGGCGGTTGCGCCGGCATCCCGATCGACTATCCGCACCTCGCGGAACCCTCGCAGGCGCCGGCGCGGCCAGCGTTCGCGAACCGGCCGAAGATCGCGCTTGCGCTCGGCTCGGGCGGCACGCGCGGCTTCGCCCATGTCGGGGTGATCAAGGCGCTGGAGGCCGCCGGCATCCGGCCGGATCTGGTGGTCGGCACTTCGGTCGGCGCGGTCGTCGGCGCGCTGTACGCCTCAGGCTACAGCGCGGGCGAACTGGAGGCGCTGGCGCTGGATGTCGAACCACTCGCGCTGTTCGATCTCGCCTGGTTCGAAGGCGGCAAGGTGCGCGGCCTCGCGCTGCAGTCCTTTGTCAACGAGCGCCTGCAGGGACGCGCCATCGAACTGCTGCCGCGCGAATTCGCGGCGGTGGCAACGCGCGCCTCCGACGGCAGCCTCGCCATTTTCAATCGCGGCAACGCGGGACTGGCGGTGCGCGCTTCGAGCGCGATCCGCTGGCGATTCATCTGGCCGGTGATAGGCGGCGAGGCCTATGTCGACGGCGTGGACGTCAGCCCGGTACCGATACGCGCGGCGCGCCGCCTCGGCGCCGACGTGGTGATAGGCGTCAATGTCATCGTGCGCCGCGACCGCTCGGAGGGGAACACGCGCCTCGGAAGTTATTACGAATACCGGCAGCGTATGGTCGACGCCGAAGCTCCCGACGCGGACGTGGTCATACACCCCGACACCGGCGCCTCCGCCGGGATGTCGCCGGATTACCGCCGGCAGGTGATCGCTGCCGCGGAAGCCGCGACCCGCGAACAGCTGGTCCAGATCCATGCGGCGATTGCGGCCCGCACCCGCCTTTCGGCGCCGCCGCCTGCTCGTCCGGACCGCCTTGCGGCTATCGCGCCGGCGCAGTAGAAATTGCTCAATTTCACAAGATTATCCGGAGCACAGCCAATTTCTACGGATATCTCCAAGGTGTTTCTAAATAAAAATGATATAGGTAACGGGCTGTTCCATGGTTCAGCCGGCGCGGGATAGCGCAATGGCCCCGGCCGTTTAGTTCGACTTTATTTTCGCGGTCTTCAGCACCTCGGACCACTTCTGCGCTTCAGCCTTGATATAAGAGTCGAGCTCTTCCGGCGTGCTGGTCCAGGGCTCCAGACCCTGCTTCACCATGGACTCGCGCACCTCCGGCAAGCCCATGGCTTTGCGTACTTCGGCGTTGATCCTGCGGATTACCGCCGGCGGCGTGCCGCCCGTCGCCATCAGGCACACCCAGGCATTCACTTCGAAACCCGGCAGACCCGATTCGGCCGCGGTCGGGATTTCGGGCGCGAGTGGCGAGCGCTGGCCGCGCGTCACCGCCAGGGCCTTCAGCTTGCCGGCGCGCACCTGCGGCAGGATGGAGGGCACTGCCGCCACCGCGAGCTGCACCTGACCCGAGATCAGGTCGGGCAGCGATTGGAAGATGCCCTTGTAGAGGATGAGGTTGATGTCGATGTTCGCCATCTTGGCCAGCAGTTCCGGACCGAGGTGGTTGGGCGTGCCGATCGGCGATATCGCCACCGCTATGGTCCCGGGTTTCTGCTTCGCCAGCGCAATCAGCTCGGTGAGATTGTTGGGCGCGAACGACTGCGAGGCCACCAGCACCATGTTGGCTTCCGCCATCATCGACACCGAGGAGAGGTCCTTCTGATAATCGAAACCGGGATTGGGAATCAGCACCGGATTGACGGCGTGGTTGTTGCCGGTGAGCAGCAGCGTATGTCCGTCGGGCAGCGCCTTGGCCACCGCGTCGGTGGCGATGTTGCCCCCGGCGCCCGGCCGGTTCTCCACCACCACCGGCTGGCCTATTGCCTTCGACAAGGGCACCGCGAGCAGTCGCGCGGCCGAATCGGGAATACCGCCCGGCGGCGTGATGACGATGATGCGCACCGGCCGCGCCGGCCACTCCTGCGCGAACGCATGCCCCGCGAACAGCGCCGCAGACAGTGACCACATCAGGATACGCATCGTCTTCATTGTCTTCGCCTCCGCAGCACTCGTTCCCGAAAGTGGGACGCAACATGATAGCCGCAGCCGGCACCGGGCAGGCAAAAGGCTTCCCGCCGGACCCGATTCAAACTGATGTGCCGTTAACTACCGTATTGAACCAAGGCGCAGCCGTAGGGCGCAGCCGCAGGGCGCAGCTTCAGCGCGCCGAATACAGGCGGCTTTCCCGCGACCATGGCGCGATGAATCCGCGCCCTACGATGGTGGTGCTTGGCTGCGATTCAAACTGATGTGCTGTCAGCTACCGTATTGAACCAAGATGAGAGGTTGATCATGACGGAGTCGGTGAACTTTCCACATCAGTTGGAATCGCACCCCGTCCCGCTTGCGCGCGTCGCTCGCGCCGGCTCATCTGGCATCATGCCGCCTCTGCATGAAATTTCACGCGGCGGCGTCCTGCAATGCGGGCGCCGCGGCGGCCTTCCCTGAATCCAGGCGCCCTACGAGAGGTGACGAACAAATCATGAAGACACAAGTCAGCGACATGCTGGGGATACGCTATCCCATCATCCAGGGCGGCATGCAGTGGGTGGGCACGGCCGAACTGGCCTCCGCGGTCTCCAACGCGGGCGGGCTGGGCATACTCACCGCGCTGACGCAGCCGACGCCCGAGGACCTGCGGCGCGAAATCGCGCGCTGCCGGACGATGACCGACAAGCCGTTCGGCGTGAACCTCACCATCCTGCCCTCGATCACGCCGCCGCCCTATGAACAATACATGCAGGTCATCATCGACAGCGGCATCCGCATCGTCGAGACGGCGGGGAATAGCCCGAAGGATTTCATCGGCAAGTTCAAGGCGCATGGCATTCGCGTCGTGCACAAGTGCACCTCGGTGCGGCATGCGCTGTCGGCGGAACGCCACGGCGTGGACATCGTCAGCATCGACGGCTTCGAGTGCGCCGGCCATCCCGGCGAAGACGACGTGACCAACCTGATCCTGATTCCGGCCGCGGTGGACGCGCTGAAGATCCCCGTAGTCGCCTCCGGCGGCATCGGCGACGGGCGCGCCATGGCCGCGGCGCTGGTGCTGGGCGCACAGGGCATCAACATGGGCACGCGCTTCATGGCCACCGCGGAAGCGCCGATACACCCCAGGGTCAAGGAGGCTCTGGTGAAAGCCACCGAACGGGACACCAACCTGATCCTGCGCACCATGCACAACACCTCGCGGGTGCTGAAGAACGCCGTCTCAGACGAAGTCGTCGCCATGGAAAAACGCGGCGCGAAATTCGAGGAAGTGCGCCACCTGGTCGCCGGGGCGCGCGGCAAGGTCGCGGTGCGCAACGGCGACGTGGAGGACGGCATCGTCAGCGCGGGCATGGTGGTCGGCCTGATCCACGACATCCCGACCTGCGCCGAACTCATCGAGCGCATCGTGCGCGACTGCCGCGCGAGCCTGGGTGTTGCGGCGGCCATGGCTGCCGTGTAGCGCCGCAGCGGACGCAGGCAGCGCCGGGAATAGCGGCTCTGCGGAATACGCTCAGGGAATCAGCACCGTCGACCCGGTGGTCTTGCGCGCTTCCAGGTCGCGATGGGCCTGCGGCGCGTCTTTCAGCGCGTAGCGCCGGCTGACTTCGATCTTCACCTTGCCCGAGCCGACCATGTCGAACAGATCGGTGGCGCCCGCCACCAGATCGCCGCGCGTTGCGGCATAGGGAATGAGCGACGGGCGGGTCACGTACAGCGTGCCCTTCAGCTTCGCCAGCGAGAACGGCGCGACCGGGCCCGAGGCATTGCCGAAGCTCACCAGTGTGCCGAAGGGCTGCAGGCAATCGAGCGATCCGTCGAAAGTGTCCTTGCCCACCGAATCGTAGACGACGGGAACGCCCGCGCCGCGGGTGATTTCCTTCACCCGCTCGACGAAATTCTCGCGGGTGTAGACGATGGTGTGGTCGCAACCGTGGGCGCGCGCGAGCGCTGCCTTCTCGTCGGAGCCGACGGTGCCTATGATGGTGACGCCTATCGCCCTCGCCCACTGGCAGGCGATGAGGCCCACGCCCCCGGCGGCCGCATGGAACAGTATGGTCTGCCCCGGCGCCACCTTGAAGGTGCGTTTCAACAGATATTGCACCGTCATGCCCTGCAGCATCATCGCCGCGCCCTGCTCGAAGCCGAGCGTCTCGGGCAGTTTGATCAGCCGGTCGGCGGCGATGTTGCGCAGCTCGCAGTAGGCGCCCATCGGCCCGGCGCCGTAGGCGACGCGATCACCGGCCTTGAGTTCGGTGACGCCCGCGCCCACCGCCTCGACCACGCCCGATGCTTCGTGCCCCACAATGAAGGGCAGCGGGTTCGGATACAGGCCGGACCGGTTATACACATCCAGATAATTGAGGCCGACTGCGTGCTGGCGCAACTGCACCTCGCCCGCGCCGGGCGCGCCCACCTGGATCTCTTCCCATTGCATCGCATCGGCTCCACCGGGCTGGTGGATGCGCATCGCTTTCGGCATGTCTCGTACTCCTGTCATGGTCACGTTATCGATTGCCTGTCCGGGAACCATCTCCGGGCGGGCGCCGTCGCTTACTCGAGCTTGATCGCCGCTTGCTTCGCGGCCTGCGCGTATTTTTCCGCATCGGCGCGCACCAGTTTCATCATCTCGCCTGAGGAGAGCACGAACATGTCGAAGCCCGCGCCATCGAGGCGTTGCCGCAGTTCCGGCAGGGCAGCGGCGCGACGAATGTCCGCCTCCAGCTTTGCGGTGATGGCCGCGGGCGTAGCGGGCGGCGCCATGAAGCCGTAATAATTATCGAGCGACAGGTTCTTCAGCTCGGGAATGCCGGATTCGCGCACCGTCGGCACCTCGGGCAAAGACGGGCTGCGCGCGGTCGACAGGAGCGCGATCGCGCGCAGCCGCCCGTCCTTCACGAATTGCAGCGCGGTGGGCGCATTCGTCGCCACTATCCTGACATGGCCCGCCGCCGCGTCCGCCGAAGCAGGGCCGCAGCCCCGATGCGGAATATGCACGGCATCGATGGCGAGCGCGTGCTTAATCATCTCCATGGCGAAGTGGTGCGGGCTCGCCATGTTGCAGGAGGCATAATCGAATTTTCCGGGCGAGGCCTTGAGCATCGCAGCAAGTTCCTTCATGTTGCCTGCCGGCACCGACGGATGGACCGCGATCAGCATGGGCGACGCGGTCACCACGCCCAGCGCCGGGAAGTCGCCAGTGATGTCGAACGGCAGTTTCCTGAACAGCACGTGGTTGATAATGTGGGTATTGCTCATCAGCAACAGCGTGTAGCCGTCGGGCGCGGCGCGATAGGCGGCCTCCACCCCGATGGAGCCGCCGGCGCCGGTGCGGTTCTCCACGATGACCGCCTGCTTCCATTGCTCGGCGAGTTTTTCACCGAACATGCGCGCGGTGATGTCGGCCGATCCGCCCGCGGGGAAGGTCACGATGATGCGCACCGCACGCGACGGGTAGTCCTGGGCATGGACGGGCGCGCCGCAGCAGGCGGCGAACAGTGAAACGAGCAGGCAGGCGAGGCGCATCAAGGCTCCCTATCGTGAGGTCCGCTTTCGGGACTGCGGACATTGTGCAATGCGGATCCCGGCTGGAGAAGCTCGATCGATCTGCCCCTGCCGAGTTTTTTTGCCAGTTGCAGCACATGCGCGGCAAAGGCGATGTCGCCGCTCGCCATGCCCTGCGCCAGCGCGATGATGCGATCGGATTCCGCCAGCCTGCCCGGTTTGCCGCCCGCGACCACGTCATAGGCGAGCGCGTCGATGCGCGCCTCGAATTCGCCGCGCGTCATGCGCCCCTGCGCGATCCATGCAGCTCCATCGCCCGCTTCGGCGGCGAAGTCGGCATCGTCGACGATCAGCCGCTTGGCTTCCCCCAGCACGCCATGGTCGATCTCGTTATCGTTGCCCATCGAGCAGACGACCGCGCCCGGCTTCAACATGCCGGGGAAGATGAAAGGCTCCAGCGCCCGGGTCAGCGTGATCACGAGGTCCGCGCCCTCGGCCGCGCGCGCGCAATCCGCTTCGGCGCGCACGGTGAACGGCACCGCCTTCGCGTGCGCGGCGACAAAGGCGGACAGGCTTTCCGTGCGGCGCGTATGCACCCGCAATTCCTTGATGGGCAGGCGGTGCGCGAGCATCGGCACGATCTCGGCGGCGATCGCGCCCGCGCCGTAGAGCGCCACCACCAGCGGCCCCGGATTCACCAGGCGCTCGACGATGACCGTGCCGAACGCGGCGGTGCGAATGCGGCTGAGCCACACTTCCGATACCAGGCCGCACAGACCCGCTTGATCGCCGGCTCCCTCATGGCCGAAGACGGCACAGTATTGGGATGCTGCGGATTTCCCCGTCGCGCGCGAGATCAGCCGGATTCCGGTCGCCGACAGGCGCGCCACGCTCGCCGCCTTGAATTTCAGCTCCGGGCCGCCGAGGCGGCGCGCGTCCAGCGCCATCGACGCCGGCGTGGACAACAGGCACTGCCCCGCAGCCTGATCGAGCAGCACCTCGCGCGCCAGCCGCAACGCCGCAGCGGCGTCGATCAGGCCCCGCACATCGTCGTCACCGAGTACAAGCAGGCTGGCCAGGACGGTACTTTCTATCGATTGATTCAAGACTCATGACACCGCTCGCACCGAGCCTGTCGTCCTTCGACAGGCTCAGGACCAACGGAAGCGGTTTGTCACGTGTCATGGAAAGTTCAACAGGCGTCGCTCGCTTCAACAAGCTTCGCGCGCTTCATGACGCGAAGCTCGTTTCATCAGGCGTCGTTCGCGCGCGGCTGGAGCCGGGTTCCGTTGGCGAGCAGCGCGCCAAAACCGGCGACGGGCAGGTGGTAGCCGATGGCGCGCAGGCAGCGCCAGAAGCACGCCTGGTTGCTGGTAATGACCGGCTTGCCGAGTTCGGCCTCCAGCCGTTCGATCAAACCCAGCGTTGCAAGCTGGGTACAGCTCACGAATATCGCCTCGGCCTCGGGCGTATCGACGCGCATTGCAAGGCGAACGATGGATTCCGCCGGCACCCGTCCGATGTAGCGGCGCTCTTCTTCGGTTGCCCCCAGCCCGAGACAACTCGAGCCGACGACCTCGAATCCGGAATCGGCGATGTATTGCACTTCCTTGCGGGTCACCAGGTCGGTACGCGGGCCCACGACCGCCACCCTGCGCGCGCCTATGGCGTTGAGGGCGTCCAGCACCGCGTCTGCCACCAGCACCGGCGGGCAGCCCCCCTTGTCGGCCATGGTGCGCCGGATTTCATCGGCGGGAACGAACAGCGTGCAGGAGGTGCAGCCGAAAGTGATGACATCGACCTCGGCCGTCGCGAGCAGCATGGCAGCGTCGGCGATGCCATCGGCCATGCGCCGGTAGGAGGCCGGATCGCCCTGGCGCCCAGCCTGGTGCACGCGCGCGACGTGTATCGACACACCCTCTGGCGCCATGCGCCAGAATTCCGGTTCCAGCGTGGTGTTGGTCGAAGGCGATATCAGGCCGATGCGCCCGCGCCAGCCATAGCTGGAATAGAGCGAGAGCGCCTTGCCGAGCCCGGTGCGGCCATCGGCCGCCGGCGGCGGCGCCTTGCGCGTACGTGTTGTGACCATCGCGGAATCTTAGCCGTAAAATCCGGAGCCGGGTGAATTGGTAGGCAAAACTCGCCGCGAGAGGCCTAAGCGGACGGTAGCCGCCACATGGATTGATCATCTTTGCCAAACACATCATTGATCGCAATAGACATCTGGTGTCGCTCCCCTCGGCAGGTTTTTCGATCGCGGGTCCCCGCGAAAAAGTAAGAGTGCAAGACACCTTGAGAATATGTCATCGAACGCCCCCTTCCCACGCCTCTTCTGAGGTGCTCTCGCCTCGGACGATGGGCCACGCCATCGTCGGGCGCCTCTATCGAAGCACGCGCGGATGAAATTGGCCGATTTTTTTCGAAACGGGCCGTGGGCGCAACGCTAAGGAACGCACAAATAACCACCGAACCCCCGCCGTCAGCTAACCAAAAGAAGAAGCAAAAGTTGGCATTTCTTGCTTGTCGTCAGTGCAACATTCTGCGGGAAAACACAAGATATTGTGCAGACACAAGATGAAAACACAATATATTGTCACCCTAGTGGTTGACAAAACGCTCAACGTTAATAGAAAATGCTGTCTGCTCTACCTCGTTAGCTCTCCTACTTGGCCTTTTATGCTCACAGAACTCGGTAAATCTCTTCGCCTCATTCGAATGAGGCGTGAAATGACGCTACGCGCAATGGCCCGAATGATGAATCTCTCGGCAGCATTTGTTTCAGCTGTTGAGACAGGGAAAAAGGTCCCACCTGAGAACTTTGTTGAAGATGTTGCTCGCGCGATAGGTATGACAGATCTGGAAAAGGTAAATCTGAATGCCGCTGTCGGAAAAGTTAAGAAATCAGTAACTGTCCGATTACCTCGGCGCGACCATGAAACGGCCCAGCTTGCGTTGGCATTTGCAAGACGTTTTCCAGAACTTTCAGAAGAACAAAAGCGCTTAATACGGGAGATCTTGAATTGAAATCCGAAAAGGAATCGGCTCCACGATATGGGGCCGCAATAAAAAAAGCCATTGGACTCAGGCACATTTTGGGATTGGATGCTGCTTGGTTCCCCATCGTCGATGTAATCGAGTTTCTGCTCCCGCAGGTACTCCCGGAGTTCCAATTTGAAATTGTCGAACTGCAAATGCTCCCGGGGAAGCATGCGTTGGCGTATCCGAAGCAACAGCGTCTCGTGATTCGGGAAGATGTCTACAACGGCGCTTGTGACAATTGAGCCGCCCCCGATTTTTCTGGACACGAATTTGGGGTTAAATCGTGTCTGAAAAAGGAGTTGAGGAATGCGGAACGAATCGAAAGGTAAAGGGGTTGCGCCGGGCTCGCCGGAGGGAGCCCGTAGGGCGACTGGAGGCGAGCCCGGC
>SHXF01000112.1 GCA_009693435.1 Betaproteobacteria bacterium
TGTCGATGACCATCCGTAGATGATCAACCCACCGCGCCCGCGCAGCTTGCCTGTCAGCCGCCTTGCCACCTCCCTTGTGCCCTTCCAGGCTCATTCCTCAATGGAATGTCGAGCCTTCCTCCAGGCTCATACCTCGTTGGACAAGACTCTCGCAATGAACAGCGGCAGGATTGCTATAAAATTGCGCAGACTCCTCATTGCCGGCTCCCTGATGAAACCCATTGCGATTCTGCGGCACAGCCCGACTGAAGGGCCCGGCTATTTTGCCACATACCTCGACCGTCGCCGGCTGGCCTGGCGCGTTATCTGCATCGATGCGGGCGAGCCGGTGCCGGCGTCTCCCGATGATTTTTCCGGCCTGGCGTTGATGGGTGGCGCGATGAGCGTGAATGACCCGCTACCCTGGATCGAACCGGTGCTGGGGCTGATACGCGATGCCGTCAGCCGTGACATTCCGGTAATCGGGCATTGTCTCGGCGGGCAGTTGATGTCGCGGGCGCTGGGTGGCGTGGTCTCGCGCAATCCCGTCAAGGAAATCGGCTGGGGAAAGGTGACGCCATTCGACGGCGCCGAGGCGCGCCGCTGGTTTGGCGACGGCGGTGAATTTCTGTCGTTTCACTGGCATGGCGAGACGTTCACCATTCCCGAGCGCGCCACCCGCATCGCCTCCAGTCCCTACTGCGACAATCAGGCATTTGCCATCGGCCCGCACCTCGCGCTGCAGTGCCATGTGGAGATGACCGCGGATTTGATTCTCGCCTGGTGTGCCGACTGGTCCAAAGAAGTGGCCGCTCTCGCCAGGCTCACCGCATCGGTTCAATCACCGGCGCAGATGGGAGAAGATATCGAGGCCAGGCTGCGCGGACTGCATGCAGTGGCTGACCGGCTTTACGATCGTTGGGTGGAGGGGTTGGCGGGGCGCCAGCCTTAACCTTGCGGTGGTGTACTGGATGCGCCCCAAGGCCCGCGTTGCGGGCCGACGACTTCCGGGGTCGCATCCCCACCTGCGGTGTGGCCCCTGCTCCGCCCTGAAGTCGTCAGTCCCTGAAATTATTGAACTGCACCGGGAAATCTTTCACCGAGCTGCGCACCAGGGCGATCGCCGACTGCAGGTCGTCTTTCTTGGCGCCCGAGACGCGCACCGCCGCGCCCTGGATGCTGGCCTGCACCTTGATCTTTGCGTCCTTGATCGTTTTCACGACCTGCTTGGCCTTGTCCTGTTCGATGCCTTCCTTGACCTTGATGACCTGCTTCACCTTGGTGCCGCCGATTTTTTCCATGGCCTGCTGATCGAACTGGCGGCTGTCCACACCGCGTTTCGAGCATTTTCCGGTGAACAGGTCCATCACCTGGCGCAACTTGAATTCATCGTCGCCGTACAGGGTGATGGTCAGCTCATTTTGTTCGACGCGCGAATCGGAACCCTTGAAGTCGAAGCGGTTGTCTATTTCCTTGTTGGACTGGTCGACGGCATTTTTCA
Organism: Betaproteobacteria bacterium; assembly: GCA_009693435.1. The sequence goes on from SHXF01000112.1 coordinate 1,481, forward strand.
GCTCGACCTTGTTGACTTCGGAAACGATGTCGAAGGAAGGCATGGCGGATCCAGTTGCTCGAAAGAGGGCATCGATTATATCGGACGGACGCGCCGCCCGCCGCCCCTGACCAGCAGGCAGAGCGCGCCGGCCAGAGGAAAAACGGCCATGTATGTGTAGGTGTTGCCGAAGCCCCATGCGCCAGCGGAGATGCCGAAGATTACCGGTCCGACGATCATCCCCGTTGTGCCCGGCAGAAAGATCACGCCGATGATGCGGCCCACCGCGTCCGGCGGACACAGGCGGGCCACCTCGGCGAGAAACACGCCATTCCAGCCCCCAGCCGTCAGGCCGAACACGAAGCACAACAATCCGAGCATGGGCGCGCTCATTTGCGTGCCGCGGAATCCCAGCAGGACGCTGCACAGGGTCATCGCCACCCCGATGCCCGCAAGCAGTGCCGCGGCGCTCATCAGGCGTCCCGACACCATCCCCCACAGCAGGCGCCCGAGCAGTCCGCCCGCCTGCGCCACAGCGAGGAACACGCCGGCGGCGGCGAGCGATTCGCCGCGTTCCTTGACGAGGAAGCTTACGAGAAACGAATTGAAGCAGATCTGGATGGTGAGAAAACCGAACGAGGCGAGGGCGGCACGCATCATCGGCCAGCTGCGCCAGATCAGCAATACCGTCTCGGCGAAGGTGGCGCGGTGCGAGGAGTCGCGCGGCGGATACAGGGAATCGAATCGGGCGCGCGGCCGCTGCAGCGCAAACGAAAACGCCAGCATCAGCACTGCGACGCATCCCATCGCCCCGCGCCAGCCGACCAGGGGCAGCAGGAACGGATACAGGATTCCGGAAAGCATGCCGCCGACCTGTGCGCCGGTCTGCTTGAAGGAGAAAATGAATGGTTGCTGCCTGGCCGGCGTGACGCGTGCGAGCAGGTAGGAACTGGCCGGCGTTTCGATGCCGAAGGCAAGACCCACGGCGATGGCGGCAACCAGCAGCATGACCGCCAGACCGGTGCTGCCGAACAGCATCGCGGCTGCGCACATCAACAGGCACAGTTGCGTCACGCCCATGGCCCCGAAGCGCCGCAGCAGGGCGCCCGCCAGCACCGAGGTGAGAATCGAAGCGATCCAGGTCAGCGCCATATACGGGCCGACCAGCGTGGTCGACACGCCCAGGTCTTCCGCGATGGCCGGCGCCATGACCGGCACGGCGAACAGGCCGACGGTGCAGATGATCATGGCGCCGTTCAGCCACAATGCAAGGGCGAATGCATTTTTCACGACGGCGTCTTTCACGACGGCATCCTTCACGACGGCAACCCGATGAAAAAGCGTCGGCCGCGCGAGCGCGCGGTCAAGCGCCTCCCCGGAAGCATGAATAGCCCCACGGGGTCATCTTGAAGGGAAGGTGATAGTGCTGCGCGGTGTCGGCGACGCCGAAGCGGTACGGCACGACTTCGAGAAACGGCACCGCGGGAAGGCTCACGCCGGCGGTGCGATAGAAATCGCCCACGTAAAACAACGCCTCGTAGGTGCCCGCATCGCAAGGCCCGGCGAGCACGGGGTCATCCAGCGTGCCTTTCGCGGACAGGTGGCCGCTTGCCACGAGTTTGCGCGGCGCGAGGTGCCACAATTCGACGCGCATACCCGCGCCAACGATGCCGCGCGAAACGTCCACCACGTGAATCGAGATGCCGGGCATGGGCTCAGCTGCCGCGGTAGGTGCTGTAACTCCACGGGGAAACCAGCAGCGGCACGTGATAGTGCGCGGCTGCGTCCGCAATGGCGAAGCGCAACGGTATCCGGTCGAGAAAGGGCGGTTCGGCCAGCCGCGCCCCGCTGCGGGCGAAATATTCCGCGGTGTGGAACAGCAGCTCGAATTCACCCGTCTGCATCGCATCGGCCGACAGTATCGGTTCGGCGGTGCGCCCGTCCTGATTGGTGTGCACCGTCTTGATCAATCGTGCCTGCCCGCCTTCTATACGCAGAAAATCAATGCGCATGGCCGCGGCGGGGCAACCGCTTGCGGTGTCGAGCACGTGCGTGGAGAGTCTTCCCATGGGGTCCTGACAGGATTCCTTGCTCAGGTTGTTGCGACCAACGCGTCCAGCCGCAGCCGTGTGATCGCTTCGATCTGGGCCATGCAGGCGTGAATTTCAGTTTCGGTATCGTTCGCCAGGCGCCGCTCGAATTCCGAGAAGATCCGGGCACGGGTGTAATTGCGAACCGCGATGATAAACGGAAAGCCGTGCCGGGCGCGGTAATCGCGGTTGAGGCGCGCGATGAGCGCCTTCTCCTCCGGCGCCAGGTTGATCAGCCCGGCGCCCTTCTGTTCCAGTTCCGACGCCGCTGTGAGAGTGCCGCTTTGAGCTTCCCGGCCGGCGAGGTCCGGATGGGCGCGCAGCAGGGCAAGTTGTTCCTCGCGCCCCGCACTGCCGGCGGCGTGCGCCATCGCGGCATGCAATGCCGCCACGTCGGCGAACGGGCGCGCCTCGAAGGCGCGCTCCGCGACCCATGGCGAGTGTTCGAATACCCCGCCCAGTCGCGCGACGAACCGGGCGCAGTCCATGCCGTTGAGGGTGGCGAGGGTGAGGGGCGCGCCCGCCGTCATTGTTCGGGCGCCCCGCGTGAAATCCACGCGCCGATCAACGCCCGCTCCGCGGCTGTGATGCCGGTGAGGTTACCCGGCGGCATTACCTGCGCGGCCACGCTTTGCGCGTAAATGCGCGGCGCATGCGCGCGGATCTGCGCGGCGGTGTCGAACATCACGCCGCCGGGCGGCGCGGCGAACCCGGGTTGTTTCGGCGTGGCGGAATGGCAGTTGAGGCAGCGCGCCGCGATCACCGCCTGCACATTGGCCATCGTCGCGGCGCTGCCTGCGTCGCCCGCGGCGCCAGCAGCGGCGGGTTCCGGCCGTGCAGGGGCAAGCAGCGCAGCCAGCACAACCAGCATCGCCACGGCGAGCGCCGGCAGCGGCCAGGCGTTCTTCCCCTTGTGCCGCAGGTTGAAGAAATGGCGGATCATCACGCCCGCCGCCGAGATGACCGCGAGCACCAGCCAGCCGTGGCGGTTGCCGTAGGTCATGGGGTAGTGGCTGCTGAGCATGATGAACAGCACCGGCAGGGTGAAGTAGTTGTTGTGTATCGAGCGCTGCTTGCCCATCGCGCCGGGCTTCGGATCCGGGATGCCGCCCGCGGCAATGGTGTCCACCATCTTGCGCTGGCCGGGGATGACGATGAAATACACATTCCACACCATGATGGTGCCGATCACCGCGCCGGTGTGCAGGTAGGCGGCGCGCGCGCCGAATATCTGGTGGAATCCCCACGAGGTCGCGCACAGCAGCACGAAGACGACGCTGCCGAGCAGCAGTTCGCTGCCGATGAAGCGGCACAGTGCGTCGTAGATCAACCAGCCGGCCACCAGGCTGGCGGCGCTGATTGCGATGGCGGCGGGCACCGACAGGTCGGCGATGGTGCGATCGATCAGGAACGTTCCCGCGCCCCACCAGTACACGATCGCGAGCATGCCCATGCCGGACAGCCAGGTGGAGTACGCCTCCCACTTGAACCAGTGCAGCGTGGCCGGCAGCTTCTCCGGGCCGAGCATGTACTTCTGGTTATGGTAGAAGCCGCCGCCGTGCACCGACCAGATTTCGCCGAACACCCGCGGATTGTCGCCCCGGTAGGGTTCCAGATGGTTGTCCAGCCAGACGAAATAGAACGAGGAGCCGATCCATGCGATGCCGGTGATCACATGCAGCCAGCGCATCAGCAGGTTCAGCCAGTCGACGACATACGCTTCCACGCGGTGCTCCTTATACGCCTCGAACAAGGCTGTCGATCGCGGCATTGCGGTTCCGGTTGTTGTATTTCATTCTGATCGGACCGATAGCGATTCTGTGTAACATAGGGAAGAAGCCATGACCCGTCAAGGTAGATGAGAAGCGCAGATGAGCCGTGCGGGCAGCGCAATGCATCGGGAATACTGCCAGGTACACGACCCCTGTTCCATCGGCATGACGCATCCGTGATCGTTGCGGGCAGCTTGTGCATTGCTCGAAGCAGCGGGTCATGATGAGGGAAAATCCGCCATGAACGCACGCCAGAAAATAAAAGCCTTCCTCGCCCGCGAGCGCGACGCGCAAACGCGCTTTCTCGCAGAGATGGTGAAGGTCCCGTCCGACAACCCGCCGGGTGACTGTCGCCCCCACGCCGAACGCGCGGCCGAATTGCTCGGGCAACTCGGCCTCAAGGTGGAGCAACATGCGGTGCCGGATGCGCAGGTGCGCGCCAACGGCATGTTGAGTTGCACCAACCTGATCGTGCGCGAGCGCTTCGGCGCGGACAGCGGGAGCGCCGGCGCCGCGGGCCCGGTCGTCGCCTGCAACGCGCACGGCGACGTGGTGCCGCCCGGCTCGGGCTGGAGCGCGGACCCCTACGGCGCGGAGATCCGCGACGGTGTCATGTACGGGCGCGGCGTGGCGGTGTCGAAATCCGATTTCGCCACCTACACCTGGGCGCTGCTTGCGCTGCGCGCCGCATTGGAGAAGAAGGGCGGCTCGGCAGATGAGCCGGCGGCATTGTGCGGCGTCATCGAACTGCACTTCACGTACGACGAAGAAGTCGGCGGTGCGATCGGCCCGGTATGGTTGCTGGAAAACGGTTTGACGAAACCCGATTTCGTGATCTCGGCGGGTTTCTCCCACGGCATCACCACCGCGCACAACGGCGCGCTGCACCTCGAGGTTGAATTGCAGGGCAAGTCCGCCCACGCCGCGGTCCCCGATTCAGGTGACGATGCACTCGAGGCCGCCACATTCATCATGGCCGATCTGTATCGCATTCGCCGCGAATACGGCGCGCTTCGTTCCAGAGTGCCGGGCATAGAAAGCCCGACCCTGGTGGTGGGTTTGATCAACGGCGGCACCAGCACCAACGTGGTGCCCGATAATGTCAAATTCCGCCTGGACCGGCGCATCATTCCGGATGAGGACCCGGAAGATGTGGAAAAGACGCTGACCGCGCAGATCATGGCGGCGGCGGCGCACTGGCCGGCGATACGCTGCAACGTGCGCCGCATTCTGCTTGCGCGGCCGTTCGTGCCCATCGCGGGCCAGGAGAGGCTCGTCGAGGCGATACGCGGCAACGCCGAGGCGGTGTTCGGCGAGGATATCCAACCGCACGGCGTCGCGATCTTCACCGACGCTCGCCACTACAGCGCGGCGGGCATTCCCACCGTACTGTACGGCGCCGGCCCGCGCAACGTGGTCGAAGCCAATGGCCACCGCGCCGACGAACGGCTGGTTCTCGATGATCTCTACAAGGCCACCGAAGTCCTCGCGCTCACGTTTCTCGACCTGCTGTCGGTCGAATGAATGCACCGCGACGTTTCGCCGGATCCCACTTCTCGATCCGGACAGTGCTCCCTTTCGTATTTCTCGATCGGGACAGTCCTCCCTTTCGTATTTCTCGATCCGGACAGTGCTCTCTTTCGTATTTCTCGATCCGGACAGTGCTCCCTTTCGTATTTCTCGATCGGGACAGTGCTCCCTTTCGTATTTCTCGATCCGGAAAGTGCTCCCTTTCTATTTCTCGATCCGGACAGTGCTCCCTTTCGTATCCAGGCATGACCCCATTCGCCACCCCGGGATGTGCCCCCTTCTCCCTCCGGGAGAAGGGCAGGGGATGAGGGGAAACCCGCTATAATCATGAACTTTCATCCGCAAAACTCGCCATAATACGGACACCTCCATTAAGTTGTATTATCATAAAATATATAAAGGATAGCGCCATGGATAGAGCGATCTGGATTTCCCGTTACGATCTCGCCGAAAAAGACGTGGCTGCGTATCTCGACTGGGCGCACGGCAGCTATGCCCCGGCCCTGCTCAAACGCCCCGGCATCCTCTGGGCCGCCCACATGCTTTGCGAAGGCAAGTCCGTTCCCACGCCGGGCCGGCAGCACGCGCCCCCCGGCGCCGTGCCGCCGGGTTATCAATACAGCCTGGTGGTGGGCGGCGAAGACGCGCATGTATTCGCAAAGCCGCTGTCCGGCGAGCGCGACGACGCGGTGACGGCGGCCGACCGCGACATGCTGGCGCTGCGTATCGGCGAGTCGCGCAGCGTCGCGGTGGAGCAGGCGCGCGTGGACGGCCCGCTTGCCGGCACGCGCAAACCCGGCGAAGCGCTCAGTCCCTGCGCGCTGCTCGGCAGCCTGAACTACGCGGGCGACGACGAAGAGATGCTCACCTGGTTCGCGAGGGTGCGCTTTCCCGTCATCAGGAACCTGCCCGGCTTCATCGGCATGCGCAAGTTCGTCGCGGTCTCCGGCTGGGCCAAGCACTGCATGGTGTACGAATTCGAATCGGTGGCGGCGATGCAGGAGAACTATCCCAAGGTGATGCAAGACCAGAGCGCCGAATCCGACGCCTGGAACCGGCAGATCATGGCGAAAAGCATGCACGGGCCGGGTTCGCCCAATGTGTCGCGCCGGCTCTGGTCCGCCGTCAGGACCCCGGCATAGCGACCGCGGAGGCGTGGCAGGGATGAAGCCGATTTTCGCTGTTGCGTTTTCAGCGTCTCTGGTTCGGTCGTTGCCGCTGCTGCTGGCGGCGTTCGGCGCGGCGGCGCAGACCTACCCGGCGAAGCTCATCCGCTTCATCACCGTCGCCCCGCCGGGCTCCAGCATCGACCTGACCGCGCGCACCGTGTCCGATCCGATGTCGAAATCGCTGGGCCAGCCGATTGTGGTGGAAACCCGCATCGGCGCCGGCGGCCTGGTCGCCACGCGCTACGTGATGGCCGCGGAGCCTGACGGTTATACGGTGCTGCTGCACGGTTCCAGCCACGTCACCAATCCGGTGTTGTCGGCCAATGCAGGATATGAACTGAAGGATTTCGCCGGGGTGACCGCGCTCGCTGTCCTGCCCTCGGTGCTGGTCGCCCCGCCCGCCCGCGGCTGGAAAAATGCGATCGAGCTGATCGCCGCGGCGAAGGCGAATCCTGTTGGTCACAATTACGCATCCGCCGGCAACGGCTCTTCGCCGCACATGAGTGCCGAGCTGTTTCGCATGCGCGCCGGCATGAGCGCCGGCCAGCACATTGCCTACAAGGGCACGGCGGAGGCCATCACCGACACCGTAGCCGGCCGCACCGACTGGTTCTTTTCGCCGATCGCCCAGGCGCTGCCCCTGCTCAAGGATGGCAGCCTGCGCGCGCTCGCCATTACGGGTTCCGCGACGCGATCGAAACACCTGCCCGATGTGGCGACCCTCGCCGAACAGGGGCTCGCCAACGCCGATTACAAATTCTGGGTGGGCATGTCGCTGCCCGCGAAAACGCCACGTGCAATCGTGCAGAGACTCAACTTGGAGGCGCAGAAGGCGCTGCTGCTGCCGGAGGTGCAGGAGCGCCTGGCGAGGGTGGGCGCGGAACCGCTGCCGATGAAGCCGGAGGACTACGAGATCTTCATGAAATCGGAACTCGAATTGACCGGCGCCATAGTCAAAGCCGCCGGCATCCGCGTCCAATAGGACTTGCCCTGCTCGCGATGGGAGCAGGGTCGGGGATGGGGGAAGATCCGGCAGCCCAGCGTATTTGCACAGCAGCATCCTGGAGCGCAGATGAACAAGACTCCCGCACACGACGAAGCCGCCTATCCGCGCGACATGCGTGGCTACGGTCGCACGCCGCCTCATGCCGGCTGGCCGGGCGGCGCGCGCATCGCGGTGCAGTTTGTCCTCAACTACGAGGAGGGCGGCGAGAACAACGTGTTGCACGGCGATCCGGCCTCGGAGCAGTTCCTGTCCGAGATCGTCGGCGCCGCCGCCTATCCGGCGCGGCACATGAGCATGGAGTCGATCTACGAATACGGATCGCGCGTCGGGGCCTGGCGCATCCTGCGCGAATTCGAGCGGCGCAGCCTGCCGCTCACCGTATTCGGCGTCGCCATGGCGCTGGAACGCCATCCCGAGCTCACCGCCGCGTTGGTCGAGCAGGGCCACGAGATCGCCTGCCACGGCTGGCGCTGGATCCATTACCAAGCCGCGGATGAGGCGACCGAACGCGAACACATGAAAATCGGCACCGACATCATCCGCAGGATGACGGGTGGCGCGTGGCCGCTGGGCTGGTACACCGGACGCGACAGCCCCAACACGCGCCGGCTGGTGGTGGAGCACGGCGGCTACGAGTACGACAGCGATTACTACGGCGATGAACTGCCGTTCTGGGTGCGGGTCGAGACACCGGATGGCAGCGGCGTGCCGCATCCCTTGTCACACCGCTTGCCACACCTGGTCGTGCCCTACACCCTGGACACCAACGACATGCGCTTCGCCACGCCGCAGGGATTCAACACGGCGGAACATTTCTTTGCTTACCTGCGCGACTCGTTTGACGTGCTGTATGCCGAAGGCGCGGACGCGCCGAAGATGCTGTCGATCGGCATGCATTGCCGCCTGCTGGGGCGCCCGGGGCGATTCGTGGCGCTGCAACGCTTCCTCGACCATATCCAGCAGCGCGACAAGGTCTGGGTGTGCCGGCGCATCGACATCGCGCGGCATTGGCGGGAGAAGCATCCGGCGTAGCAGGCGGACCGGCAGTGCAATGGCGGGTCGGGGTGGCGCGTGCGGGCTGCGGCGACGCGACGATGGCCGGTCAGTCGAGCTCGGCGATATTGTCGCGCAGGTAGATGAAATTGCCGCGCACGTCGATGTAGCCCCCGATCTGCAGGTGCTTCATCACCCGACTCACCATTTCCCGGGACGCGCCTATCATCTTGGCCATGTCCTGCTTGACGATCTTGTGCGTCACGACCTGCTGTCCGTCCACCGTTTCGGACATCTCCAGCAGCAGCCGCGCCACCCGGCCGTATACGTCCATCAGCGCGAGACTGCCGATCTTCCTGTCCGCCTCGCGCAGGCGCTTGACCAGCCCGCGCATCACTTTCATCGCCATCTGGAAATTTTCGGCGAGGCACTTCCTGAAATCTTGCTTCGACAGCACCAGCAGTTCGCACGCCTCCAGGCTGATGACGCTCGCAGAGCGCGTGCTGTCGTCTATGGGAACCATTTCGCCAAAGTACTCGCGCGGGCCGAGCACGCACAGGATGATCTCCCGATCCGGCTCTTCGAGCATCGTCACCTTGAGCCTGCCCGAGATCACCACGTAGAGCGAATCGGTGACCTCGCCGGCGGCGATGATGGTGGCGCCGCGCGGAAAGCTCCTGCGGCTCACCACGCTCGTGAGCTGGGCGAGCTGCCTCTCCGGCAACATCGTGAACAGCGGGACGTTTCGCAGCAACAGGGTGGAAACGCGCGCGGGGGCCGCCATGGGTTGTCTCCGTGAATGTTGCCGACATGCTACCAAAGTCCGGAGCGAGGAAGGGCGTCTGGCAGATGGTGCCGTCATCTTCACCCGGAACAGGCAGTCATGGCCGGGTGATCGTGCGACCGTACTGGATCTTCCGGCTTTCCTTACGCCACCGGAACGATCGCTGTCATGTTCGCGTGAGGTACGCGCGCCACGGCGTCCAGTAGTACGCCTCCCAGCCGTGGCTGACGCCGGCGAAGTCGTCGTCCACGACATTGACGTGAACCAGCTCGATCCGGCCGCCTTCCTTGTCGGGCAGAAAGGTGAGGATCAGGGTCGAGTCCGGATCCGCGGGGCCCCAATGCGGGGACCGCCACGATTGCACGATGAGCCGCTTCGGCACGACCTGCAGTATCGTGCCGCTGAGGACGTTGTTGAAAGCGCTGAACGGGGCGCCGGCGTGAGCCGCGATCGTAACCGGGGAGCCCGTGAACGCAGCGTGCTCGGCGGGATCGAGGTACATGTCGAACAGCCGCTCGGGAGGAGCGGGCAAGGAGGCGGCAAGTTGAATCGTGCGTGGCATGGGAGTCTTCCTTTTCTGGCGCTGCAAAAAACAGGTACAGAGGTTGCCCGGACCTTGCGCCCTCTTGATTGCCCGGATTCCCCCTGTCTTGGCAGGCATTGCTGGAGGGGCAGTGGAGCAGCTGCGCGGGAGGGCGTCTCCCACGATTTCCATTCACGGCGTCGAGCCCTGACGTTCCCAGTAACCGGCGCGCGCCCACCAACCGATGCAAGACACGACGATGGCGCGCACGTCCGCGTTGACTGGGCGGTTAGAGCGCACCATTACTTAACGTCCTCGAGTTTGACGCCTCGGCCCACTCGGAAGCTTGCGCGAGCCTGCTCGACGCGCTGTATGAACCGAGGGTCGTGTTCGAGTCGGTAGTCGAACCAGTCATCCTCAGACTTGAATCCGATCAGTACTCCGGCCGGCTTGCCGTGGCGTGTGATGACGACGTCCTGCGTCTCTGCTTCCCTAAGAAAGCGAGACAGGTCATCCTTAACCTCGGAAAGGGGAACCTTTTTCACTTTGTACTTCCGAATTGCTTCAGCCATGACTCAGCCTCCGGTTTAGGCACGATCGCGAGTACCTCGACGTTCGAACCCGAAATATCGTAGAACACACGGACTTCCTCGACGCGGAGCCGGTATTGCGGTCGTGCCACGCCGCGCAAGCGTTTGATCCGGCTACGGCTAGTCTTGGTCGGTTCGTGCCTCAAATGGATTTCGAGGGCTTCCTTTACCGAAGTACGTTCGCCGGCCTTCAATTTGCGCAGGTCTTCGATCGCTTCAGGGGCCAGGAGAATCTCGAATTTCATTCTGGCTAGATTATAGCTAGAATTCCCGCGACCGTATGGTGCGCTCTAACGTTCGCGCTAACCGGCCGTAGCAACGGGCGAAGCCCGCTTGCGAAGGTCCGAGTTCAGCGCGCGGTTAGGCCTCATGCCGCCTCAAGCATGAACTCGACTTTCACGGCTTCGTATGGGAACTCGATCTGCCCCGATTCGGTTCGATGTAGCACGCCCGCCAAGAGCAACGCAGTAACATCCGAGTGAACTGCCTTCACGTCTCTGCCGACTCTACGCGCAGCCTCCCGGATCGAGACGGGGCCTGCACCGCAAAGCGCCTTTAACAGCTCCCACCTCTTGGCGGTGAGTACCCGCCAAAGCAGTTCCGGCGTTGCGAAAGAGATGCGAGCCGACTTTTGCGGTTTGCCCGATTTGACAGCGGCAAGCGCGTCGGCCATTGCCGCCTTAGGCGTGCGGACATCAAGTATTACGGTCTTCATGCAAGAACCTCCGGATATCGCGGTCAAAATCGGCGAAGAGCCTGTCGAGTGACAAAAATCGGTAGCGGGCCTCCACGTCCAGCGTGTGCCGATGGTCGCCCTTGCCGGACTCGTTGTCGTAGCGGAGAACGCAGACTCCATCGACCACAAAGGCCAGCCGGTACTTGTACAAATGAGCCGGGCCCTCTAAAGGCTGCGGGACTTCCCAGACGACGATCTCCGCAAAGGATGACTCGGTGTACGCGACGCGGGTTTGAGTCAGCAGCACGGCTTTCACGCGTCGCAGTGTGCCACTGGGTTCGAAGTGCTGTCAATGCATCCAACACACGAGATGCAGCTTGATGAGGCCTAACGTCAATAATCAACGGCCGCCGGAGGCGGTCCGTTGCATTTAAAGTGTGCGCCCGACATGGGCATGAACTGATGGGGTGTGAGTCCCCTGTGGGAGTAACCAGCTTGTTGCATCTGACAAGGATAACCACTAGCCGAAGGCAAGGGCAAGGCCGTGAGGTCTTGTCCGAAGGAAGCCGGAGCGCAAAAGTGCGAGCCGACGGACAGAAATCGCATAGAAGGCCCAGTGCGCGGGCGAGTCAGCACTTGATGACAAAGCCCACGGGAACGGTGCATAGGGTAAATGCGGCGGTTGTGCACGGAAAGTTCATGTTCTTACTCGGGGAGATCTGTGAGGGATGGCGGCGTGAGCCGATCGTGGATGGAGCCAGAAGGGCCCGCTGGCGTAGCAAGGCCCAGGCGCATCGGGGTGTTGTCACCCAATGCGAGCGAAACCGACAACAACCACGAGCGACGAACGCAGCGCCGTGCGCAGCAATGCGCACGGTTACCTCGCAGAAGTCAGCAAAGGCCGTATTAGCCGGGGCGACCCGGTGAAGGGCCGAACATGAGAGAACAGGGAGGAGTCGTGAAGGACTCGGGCGTGGCGTCGAACACCGATGGTGGAGCCAAAGCCCGGCGTAATTTCACGCAACCGGCCTTGCAGGGGTTGCTGGAAGCGGTCGTGGCGTCTGCGAACATGCACGCGGCATGGGCACGGGTGAAATCCAACAAGGGCGCGCCGGGTATTGACGGCATGACCATCGAGGAGTTTCCCGCGTTCGCCAAAGTGCACTGGCCCGCGATCCGCCAAGCCTTGATGGATGGCGGCTATCGTCCAAGTCCGGTGCGTCGGGTGATGATCCCGAAGCCGGGCGGAGGCGAGCGCCCGCTGGGTATTGCGAATGTGGTTGATCGGGTGATCCAGCAAGTCCACCGCAGAATCAACAGTAACGGCAACGGCAATAACCAAAGCAAAGGCAAGACCGGGGCAGCGCCGTCCAGCTGCTAGCCTGGATTTCCACGGACGGGAATTCCCCTAAGAATTGACCGGGCTCGGCCTCCGGTTGGGCTACTCGCCAACGCGGTTGAACCGTGGGCCGAGTGCAGTGTCTGCAGCCGCCGTTCCCTCGTAATTCGGTTCGGCGAGCGCCG
>SHXF01000113.1 GCA_009693435.1 Betaproteobacteria bacterium
GAAGGGTTGAACAACAAGGCTAAAGTCACGATCAGAAGAACCTGCAGTTTTCGGACATTCAAAATGGCAGAACATATGCTTAATCATGTACTTGGGAAACTACCCGAGCCAAAACTCACCCACAGATTCTGCTGACGAACCATAATTTTTACTGAATTTCAGAGACTTGGCGTCGATCCAACAGAGCTTTTATAGGGAAATCCGGCGCTGTCCGAATTCTACCAGAACAGCGTATTTATCCTGCCAGCGCACGCGTTGGCGTCCTGCGCAAGAACAAAGCCCATCTCATGCTCAAGATTTACAACACACTTACGCGCAGCAAACAGGAATTCGTGCCGCTAACCAAGGGCAAGGTCAAAATGTACGTGTGCGGCATGACCGTTTACGATTATTGCCACTTGGGACATGCACGGGTGATGGTGGTGTTCGACGTGGTGCGCCACTGGCTGCGTGCGTCAAGGTATGACGTGACGTTCGTACAGAACATCACCGACATCGAAGACAAAATCATCAAGCGCGCACAGGAGAACAAAGAGCCGATGGGCGCTTTGACCGAACGTTTTATCAAGGCGATGGACGAAGACGCTGCCGCGCTCGGCATTGAAAAGCCCGATCACGAGCCGCGTGCCACACAATACGTGCAGGGCATGCTCGACATGATAGAAGTGCTGCGCCAAAAAGGTTTGGCCTATCAGGCGAGTGACGGCGACGTGAATTTTGCCGTGCGCAAATTTGAAGGCTATGGAAAGTTGTCGGGAAAATCGCTCGATGATCTGCGCGCGGGCGAACGCGTGCAAGTCGATATGGCGAAACACGATCCGCTCGACTTTGTGCTGTGGAAGCGCGCCAAAGAGGGCGAGCCGTCGTGGGATTCGCCGTGGGGCAAGGGCCGTCCGGGCTGGCATATTGAATGTTCGGTGATGGCGAATTCATTGCTCGGTAAGCATTTCGATATCCACGGCGGCGGGCAGGATTTGCAGTTTCCGCATCACGAAAACGAAATCGCGCAGTCCGAAGGCGCGCATCAATGCACTTTCGTCAATACCTGGATGCACAACGGCTTTGTGCGCGTCGACAATGAAAAAATGTCCAAGTCGCTCGGCAATTTTTTTACCGTGCGCGAAATTCTCACCAAATATGATCCGGAAGTGGTGCGCTTTTTTATTGTTCGCGCGCAGTATCGCAGCCCGCTGAATTATTCCGACCGTCATCTCGATGACGCCAGGCAGGGCCTGACGCGCTTGTACACCGCGCTGAAGGATTTTGATGTTGCCGCGGGTGATATCGACTGGAACAATCCCCATGCCCAGGCGTTTCGTGCGGCGATGGATGATGATTTCAATACGCCGGAGGCGGTGGCGGCGTTATTTGAAATCGTCAATGAAATCAATAAGTCAAAATCAACGGAGATGGCGCGGCTATTAAAATCTCTGGCGGGGATATTGGGGTTGTTGCAGAGAGATGCGAGTGTATTCCTGCACGCAGGAACGCCTTCCACGGATGGCCTTGCGCCTGACCAGATCGAGGCGCAAATTGCCGCACGCACCACCGCCAAGAAAGAAAAAAATTATGCCGAAGCTGATCGCTTACGCAAGGAGTTGCTCGCCGCCGGCATCGTGTTGGAAGACACAGCGAAAGGCACGATCTGGCGGCGTAGTTAGCGGAACGAATATGGCGGATTGAACTGCTGTCATTCCCGCCCCCGATTAAAGCATTCGAGGGCAGGCTGCGGCGGGAATCCATAACACAGCGCGACCTCGGACACCGTATGGGTTCCCGCCTGCGCGGGAACGACAGCTTGGTAGCGCGGATCTATGCGAATCCGGCAAACCATGACAAGGAAGAAATGACGCTGGTTTTCCAAAGTGCCCTCGGCTTTATCGCGCTGCTTGTCCTTGCTTGGGCGCTCAGTGAAAACCGCCGTGCCGTGCCGTGGCGTGTTGTGATTTCGGGCGTGTTGCTGATGGTGGTGATGGCGGTGCTGCTGCTGAAGATGCCGTTCGCCAGGCAGTTTTTCTTTTCACTGAATGATGGGCTGATGGCGCTGGAAAAAGCCACGCAGGCCGGCACCGCATTTGTGTTCGGCTATCTCGGCGGAGGCGTATTGCCATTCGCGGAGCAGCCGCAAACCTCGAGCTTTGTGCTGGGGTTTCGCGCATTACCGCTGATTCTGGTGGTGAGCGCACTGTCGTCATTGCTGTTTTACTGGCGCCTGCTGCCGTTCATCGTGCGTGCAATTTCCGCGTTTCTGGAAAAGACCCTGGGTGTGGGTGGTGCGGTGGGTTTGTCCACCGCGGCAAACGTGTTTGTCGGCATGGTGGAAGCGCCTCTGGTGATTCGTCCGTACCTGCAGCAGATGAGCCGCGGCGAGCTTTTTATGGTGATGACCGGCGGCATGGCGGGTATCGCCGGCACGATGATGGTGCTTTACGCCAGCATCCTTGGTCCGGTGGTGCCGGAAGCGATAGGGCACATATTGTCGGCATCGCTGATCACCGCACCGGCGGCGATAGTGATTGCGGCGCTGATGGTGCCGCCCGTGGGTGCGGCGACCGCGGGCACGCTGGATGCTGCGCAGGAATCCACGAGTGCCATGGATGCAATAACGCGCGGCACCATCGATGGCCTGACGCTGTTGCTCAACATCGTCGCCATGTTGATAGTGTTGATAGCGCTGGTGACACTAGCCAATCTCGCGCTCGGTTTGCTGCCGGACATCGGCGGCAATGCGGTAACGCTACAGCGCATGCTGGGTGTGGCGATGGCGCCATTGGTGTGGCTGATGGGCATTCCGTGGGAAGAAGCAGCGCACGCAGGCGCCCTGATGGGCAGTAAAACCATCCTCAACGAATTCATCGCCTATCGTGAAATGGCGCAATTGCCGCTGGACGCGTTATCGCAACGCAGCCGCGTGATCATGACTTATGCGCTGTGCGGCTTTGCGAATTTTGGCAGCCTTGGCATCATGATCGGCGGCCTTGCAACCATGGTGCCTTCGCGGCGCGATGAAATTGTTGCGCTCGGTATGCGCTCGATAGTGTCGGGCACGCTGGCGACGATGAGCGCTGGCGCTGTAGTGGGGATAGTGTTGTAACATTTTGTTTTGAAGGAATTCATGGCGCGGCACCGCGTAACGTCGGCGTTCACTTTTTGGGTGCGGAGCATTGCGTGCCCAGGCGGGCTGCGGACAGTTCGATCACCATTTCGCCGATAGCATAAGGCACCGACAGCCTGCGCCACGGGTGATTGAAGGTGGTGTGCGTGAAGCCGATCACGTGCATGTGTTCGTGGGCCAACAGGCCCGCCAGACGGCACAGCGACTGATGGTCCAGCCAATCCTTGCGCGCGTAGATGATTCCGGTATCGAGATCGGTGAATCCCTCGTGATTGGCATATTCAAGTGTGCCGGGTGCAACGGATAACGCAAGCGTGACAGGCTTGTGCATCGTGCCGCCGGCGCGCAAACCCGGCAGTGACTGGCCTGAGCGGATGAGCTGCAGAATTTCAGCACCCGACAAACCTTCGGTGCGTTTCAGATCACGACGCGCCGCAAGCTGCTGCGAAAATTCCGGCGAATTCAAAATGCTTTCCAGAACATGCGCTGCTGCGTGTGCTCGTTCCCGGCGCGGGGGTGTCCACTCTGAATGGTGGCGCAGATCCAGGACGACGCTGACGCTGGACGGCGTGCTGCTATTGCCGAGCGTGGCGCGCGCTACCAGCGGGGCGGTAGCATCACAGCCGGCAAGCAGCGCGGTGGCGGAAAAACCCCACGCAATCCAGCGGCTTACACGGCTGGATATCATGCGCTACGTGCCAAAAAAAGCTTTAACCTTGTCCATCCATCCCTTGGCGCGCGGGTTGTGTTGTCCTGCGCTGCTCTGGTCGATGGTTTCGAGTTCCAGCAACAGTTCGCGCTGGCGCGCCGTGAGATTCACCGGCGTTTCAACCACCACATGGCACATCAGGTCGCCATGCGTGCTGGAGCGCACGCCTTTGATGCCTTTGCCGCGCAGGCGGAAGATTTTTCCCGATTGCGTTTCGGCGGGTATCTTGATTTTGGCGTAGCCGTCGAGCGTGGGGATTTCGATATCGCCGCCGAGTGCGGCGGTGGTAAAACTCACCGGCATTTCGCAATGCAGATCATTTTGCTCGCGCTGGAATACCGTGTGCGGCTTGATATGAATCACCACATACAAATCGCCCGAAGATCCGCCGCTGGCGCCTGCCTCGCCCTCGCCGGACAGGCGTATGCGGTCGCCCTCGTCGACGCCGGCGGGGATTTTTACAGCCAGCGTCTTGTGCTGCTTCACACGGCCGGCGCCGCTGCATGTGTTGCACGGATTGGCGATCGTTTTGCCGCTGCCGTGGCACTTCGGGCAGGTTTGCTGTATCGAAAAAAAGCCCTGCTGCATGCGCACCTGGCCCTGGCCTTTGCAGGTGGAGCAGGTGGCAGGTTGGGTGCCGGGTTTCGCGCCCGAACCTTTGCAGGTGCCGCATTCCTCCAATGCCGGGATGCGGATGCGCGTCTCCGTGCCGCGCGCGGCTTCCTCCAGCGACACTTCGAGGTTGTAGCGTAAATCTGCGCCGCGATACGCGCCGGAACGCTGGCGTCCGCCGCCGAAAATGTCACCAAAAATGTCGCCGAAGGCATTGGAGAAATTACCGAACCCGGCGCCTGCGCCAGCCGCTGCGGGGTCAACACCGGCATGGCCATATTGATCGTACGCCGCACGCTTGTTGGCGTCCGAAAGAATTTCGTAGGCTTCCTTGGCTTGCTTGAAATTTTCCTCGGCCTTGGGGTTGTCCGGGTTGCGATCCGGATGCCATTTCATCGCCAGCTTGCGGTACGATTTTTTGAGCTCATCGTCCGATGCGTCGCGATTGACGTCGAGCACTTCGTAGTAGTCTTTTTTTTGGGCCATGTTGTAAGGGCGTGAAGAGGGAAGGGTGAAGAGTGAAGGGTCAAATCCTTTTCAGCAGGGATGCGCGTAGCCCGATGATTAATCCTGACACAGCATCGATCTTTGCTTGAATCGTCAGTGAGTCTTTCACGTACCCCAATTGTTTAGCCACTTCCAGCAATGTATCCAATTCGGACAATGATCCACTTGACATACTGAGGAAATGAAGGAGTTCCTTGGTGCCTGCGCGAGCCGATCCTTCAGCGATATTTGCGGGCGCGGATACGGCTGCGCGCCGCATTTGCGACGTGAGGCCATATCGTTCGGTGTCGGGAAATTTTGCAGTTAGACGATAGATGTCACTTACTAATTCAACCGCCTGCTGCCAAGCTCGCAAATTACGGTGGTTACGCTTCACCCTTCACCTTTCACCCTTCACGCAGTTACTTCTTGTCCTTCACCTCGGTGTATTCAGCATCCACCACGTTGCTGTCATCTTTCTTGGCTGATTCGGCTTTTGTATCACCGCCGCCTGTTGCACCGCCCGCCGCGGCAGCTTCCGCCTGCTGCTTCGCCTGCTCCTGCGCGTACATTTTTTCAGCCAGTTTTTGCGAGGCTTCCGCGAGTGTTTTGGATTTGGCCTCGATGCTGTCCTTGTCGTCGGACTTCAGCGCTTCCTCGGCATCCTTCAGTGCGCCTTCGATCTTGGATTTTTCATCCGCCGACAATTTCTCGCTGTGATCCTTGAACATCTTTTTCACTGAATGCACCAGCGCATCGCACTGATTGCGCGCGGTAACCAGTTCCAGCACTTTTTTATCATCTTCGGCGTGCGCTTCGGCGTCTTTGACCATGCGCTGAATTTCTTCCTCACTGAGTCCGGAGCTTGCCTGAATCTTGATCTTGTTTTCCTTGCCGGTGGCTTTGTCCTTGGCCGACACGTGCAGAATACCGTTGGCGTCAATGTCGAAGGTTACTTCGATCTGCGGCATGCCACGCTGCGACGGCGGAATGTCGGTGAGATTGAACTGGCCCAGTGACTTATTGGCCTTGGCGATTTCGCGCTCGCCTTGCAGCACGTGGATGGTCACCGCGGTCTGATTGTCTTCGGCGGTCGAAAACACCTGATTTGCCTTGGTCGGGATGGTGGTGTTTTTCTGAATCAGCTTGGTCATGACACTGCCCAGCGTTTCGATGCCCAGCGACAGCGGCGTCACGTCGAGCAGCAGCACGTCCTTGACGTCGCCCTTTAACACGCCGGCCTGAATCGCAGCGCCCACCGCAACAGCTTCATCGGGGTTCACGTCTTTGCGCGGCTCTTTGCCGAACACTTCTTTAACCTTTTCCTGCACTTTCGGCATGCGGGTCTGGCCGCCAACCAGAATCACATCTTCGATGTCGGAAATCTTCACGCCGGCGTCCTTGATCGCGATTTCGCAGGGCTTCATGGTGCGTTCGATCAATTCCTCGACCAGCGACTCAAACTTGGCGCGGGTAATCTTGATCGCCAGATGCTTCGGCCCGGATTGATCCGCGGTGATGTACGGCAGATTCACTTCGGTTTGTTGCGAGCTCGACAGCTCAATCTTCGCTTTCTCCGCTGCGTCTTTCAGGCGCTGCAGTGCCAGCATGTCTTTGCGCAGATCGACGCCGGACTCTTTCTTGAATTCGTCGCACAGGTAATCCATCAGGCGCTGATCGAAATCTTCGCCGCCAAGGAAGGTGTCGCCGTTGGTGGACAGCACTTCGAATTGATGCTCGCCATCGATTTCGGCGATCTCGATGATGGACACGTCAAAGGTGCCGCCGCCGAGGTCATACACCGCGATCTTGCGGTCGCCTTTTTTCTTGTCCATGCCGAAGGCCAGCGCTGCCGCCGTCGGCTCATTGATAATACGTTTGACGTCGAGCCCTGCGATGCGGCCCGCGTCTTTGGTGGCCTGGCGCTGCGAGTCGTTGAAGTAAGCGGGCACCGTGATTACCGCTTCGGTGACTGACTCACCGAGATAATCTTCGGCGGTCTTTTTCATCTTGATCAGCACTTGCGCAGACACTTCCTGCGAGGCGATCTGCTTGCCGCGCACTTCCACCCAGGCGTCGCCGTTGCTGGCCTTGACGATCTTGTAGGGCATCAGGTCGAGGTCTTTTTGCACCTCTTTTTCCTCGAAGCGGCGGCCAATCAGGCGCTTCACCGCATACAAGGTGTTCTTCGGGTTGGTAACCGCCTGACGCTTGCCCGGCGCGCCGGTGAGAATTTCGCCGTCGTCCATGTATGCCACGATCGATGGCGTGGTGCGCGCACCTTCCGAGTTTTCGATCACCTTGGGTGCGCCGTTTTCCATAACGGCCACGCAGGAGTTGGTGGTGCCCAAGTCTATGCCTATGATTTTGCTCATTTTATTACCCTAGTATACAAAGTTTTCGATGTGTTTTATATGGGGCTAAAGCCGTCGGTTTCAATCACGCTTCCGCTTTAGCCTTGGCCACAGTAACCAGCGCCGGGCGGATCACGCGATCATGCAGCTTGTAACCTTTTTGCAAAACGCTGACCACGGTGTTGGGCTCGGCTTCGGCTTCAACCATGCTGATCGCCTGATGGCGATGCGGGTCGAATTTCTGGCTGAGCGGATTTTCTTCGGCGAGATGGTATTTCTCGAATGCGGCCTTTAATTGTTTCAAAGTGAGTTCGACGCCGCTTTTGAGATTTTCCGCAGACGCGTTTTCAGTCGACAGCGCGGCCTCAAGGCTGTCTTTCACTGCCAGCAACTCGGTGGCAAAATTTTCTATCGCGTATTTGTGCGCGGCGGCAACATCGGTCTGCGCGCGCTTGCGCATATTTTCGGTTTCGGCTTTGGCGCGCAAAAAAGCGTCGCGGTGTTCCTGCGCGGCGGCTTCGGCTTTTTGCAGCAACTCTTCGAGCGTCGGCGGTGCGGGTTCGGCGGCGGCAGCGGTTTCAGCGCTGGCCCCTTGCTCCTGAGCTGCGGATTGTTCGTCTTGAGGTGATTCGGGCATTCCTGGGTCTCCGATTAACCTTAACCAAGTTGGGGCAGGGTTTTGGAATTCAAGCAATGAAAGTAAATTTTATAACTAATTGTTTTTATTCATAATTTCTTTATAAGCTGATCCTCAACGGGTTACCGAGAAGATTGGTAAATCGCCCATGACCATCTATAATGACATCAATCTGTACATCGGGGATCACGTTGAAACAAGCCACTTTCACCGAATTGCGTAACCACGCCAAACACTATTTCGATATTGTTGAGACGGGTGAATCCGTTCGTGTTGTGCGCAACGGCAAACCCATCGCGGATATCGTACCCGTCGCAGCCGACCTACCTTCGTGGAAAAGGCGTAAGGCGCAACCGCTTGTGCTGGATAGCATTTCTGTCAGCCGCATGATTCTGGACGAACGCAAACTCGGTTCGTAAGCAGCCTTTACCGATGCGCGTTTTTTTTGATTCATCCGCTTTCGTCAAACGCTATGTCAGCGAGCCGGGCACTGACATCGTGCTCGGCTGGTCAGACCGCGCCAGCGAAATCGTGCTTTCCGCAATCGCATTGCCGGAAATTATTTCTGCGTTTTGCCGCTTGCGCCGTGAAAGCAAAATCACCGATACCCAATACCGGCAACTCAAATCTGCGCTGATGGCGGATATCGAAGACGCCGCGCTGTGCGACCTTACACCGGCCGTATTGGCGCAAGCGGTAGCCAGTCTGGAAAGCCATCCGTTACGCGGGATGGATGCCATCCACATCGGCAGTGCGGTGGTGCTGAAAGCGGATGTTTTTGTGTCGTCTGACCAAGCGCAGTGCAAAGCTGCCAGCGGATCGGGATTGCGGGTTAAGGTGGTTTAGATTTGAATTCGCCAGCGACGAAGATCGTGGATGATGTGGTGGCGGGCCGTTGCAGAAAACAAGTGACGCAATGAATTCACCTTTCTTTGAAGTAAGCGGCGCGCGGGTGTCGCGGCTGGAAGATTACCGGCTCATCACCGGCAACGGCAAATATGCCGCCGACTGGAATTTGCCCGAGCAGTTGCATGGGCATTTCCTGCGCTCGGAGCGGGCGCATGCCCGTATTGTTGCCGTCGATATCACGGCGGCAAAAATGCTTCCCGGCGTTCATGCCGTACTCACCGGCGACGATGCGGTGCGCGCGGGCTATGTGCAGCCGGTGAGTTTTTTTACCTTCGCAGGCAAGAACGGCGCGCGTCCGTTGCTGCCGCAATGGCCGGTATTGGCTCATGAGCGAGTGCGGTTTACCGGAGAACCGGTGGCGTTTGTGGTTGCCGAGTCAGCGCACCTTGCGCAGGATGCCTGTGCATTGATAGAAATCGAGTACGAAGATCTGCCGTGCGTGGTTGATAGTGTAGCGGCACTCGAACCGGCGGCGCCGCTGCTGCATCAACACATACCCGGCAACATGCCGTTCGAATGCGAAGCGGGGGACGCAGCCGCAACAGCGGCAGCCTTCGCGGTCGCGTCGCATGTTACCCGTCTGCGGCTTACCAGCGCGCGGGTGGTGCCCAGTCCCCTGGAACCGCGCGCGTGTCTGGTGGCTTTCGATGCGCAATCCGAAAGCTATACCGTGCACGCCTGCGTGCAGGGCGCGAACATGTTGCGCATGCAACTGTCGGGCTATACCCAGGTGCCTGAGGACAAGCTCAAGATCGTGGCGCGTGATGTGGGCGGCGGCTTTGGCTGCCGCAGCATGGGTTATCCCGAGTACTGCGTGGCGATGATGGCGGCGCGAGCCACGGGGCGGCCGGTGAAATGGATTTCGACGCGTGCTGAGGCTTTTCTGGCGGACAACCACGGCCGCGGCAGTGTGATCAATGGTGAGCTCGCGCTGGATGCGAACGGGAAATTTTTGGCAATGCGCCTCGACTGGATTGCCGAGGTCGGCGCGTATATGACGCCACCCGCGGCAGCAGCGACCATACGCAATCCGATCGTCAGCTTTACCGGCGCTTACCGCATCCCGGCTTTGTATGGCCGCTGGCGGGTTGCGCTGACCAATGCAGCGCCCATCGGTAACTATCGCGGCGCCGGGCGGCCCGATATCGCGTATGTGGTCGAACGGCTGGTGAGTCAGGCGGCGGCTGAAGTGGGCATTGATGCCGTCGAATTGCGCCGGCGCAACTACATACCCATGGCAGCGTTTCCGTATACAACACCCACTGGCTCGGTGTATGAAAATGCTGACTTTGCGGGGTTGATGGATAAAGCACTGGCCGCCGCCGACAGCGGTGGTTATCCCGTGCGCATGGCAGCGTCCGCAAGGGCAGGCAAGCTTCGAGGTCGCGGTATTGCGACCGTGATTGAAACCACCAATGCCGGGATGTACAACAGAGATCAAATTGCATTGGAAGTGGATCGTGGCGGGCGCGTAATGGTACACACGGTGTCGCATGCGCAGGGCCAGGGGCATGAAACCACGCTTGCCATGCTGGTCGCCCGGGCGCTGGAAATTCCTGCCGAACGGGTGATGGTGCGCCAGGGTCTCAATGCGCCGCCGCTCTTCGGCAACCACACCGGCGGTTCCCGCAATACGGTGGGCGTCGGTACCATCTGTCATCTCACCGCGCTGAAATTGATCGAGCAGGGAAAGGGGCGTGTGGCCGAGCAACTGGGCGTCGAGCCTTCGCAAATACACTATGCCGCGGGGGAATTTCGATGCAGCGAGCCCGCGAAGATCATCGCGCTTCATGCACTGGCTGGCGACGCGAAGTTCAGCATCATCGGCGAAGGCTCGTTCGGCGCGACCTTCCCCAACGACTGCCATATCGCTGAAGTCGAGATCGATGCCGATACCGGGCACACGACAATCGCTAGCTACGTCACCGCCGATGATTTCGGTGTGGTGGTTAACGAGACTATCGTCGAAGGCCAACTGCATGGCGCGGTCCTGCAGGGCGCGGGGCAGGTGTTTGGCGAGCAGGCATTGTATGACCCGAACAGCGGGCAACTGCTCACCGGCTCCTTTCTCGATTATTACCTGCCACGCGCGGGGCTGATACGTGACATCAATATGAACCATCATGCGACGGCGTCGCGAGTAAGCCCGTTGGGCGTTAAAGGCATGGGGGAGGCGGGCTGCACCGGGGCGTTGCCGGCATTGACCAACGCGGTAATGGATGCGTTGCGGCCACTCGGCATCGCGCACCTTGATATGCCGCTGACGCCGGCTAAAATCTGGTCTGCAATTTACCGCGCCAAGCATAACCCACAGGGCGATCCAAAATTGTAGAATGCATTTTTTGTTCCACATCGGATTGTTGTGAATAAACTGCTGGGGATGCTGGCCTTTGTGAAGGTTGCCGAAAGCGGCAGCTTTACCTCGGCGGCCATGCAACTTGGGGTTTCGGTTTCGGCGGTGGCGAAGGCCGTGGCGCGGCTGGAAGAAGAGCTGGGCACTCAGTTGCTGGTGCGGTCTACGCGCAAGCTGGCGCTGAACGATGACGGGCGCGCTTACTACGCACGCTGTCTGCAGATACTCAATGACATTGAAGATGCCGAAGCCTCGCTGAAAGGCGCGGGCGATGCGCCCCAAGGCCAGTTGAAGTTGTCGTTTCCGGCGCTGTTCGGGCGGCTGACGTTTCTGCCGCGCGCAGCGGAGTTTACCGAGCGTTATCCTGACATCGTGCTGTATGTGAGCCTGGATGACCGTCACGCGGATTTGATTGAGCGCGGCCTTGATCTTGCAGTGCAGGTGGGTGAAATCAATAATCCACGTTACGTCACGCGCGTGTTGAATCGCGGGCCGCGCGTTACCGCGGCGTCGCCGGCGTATTTTGCGCAGTACGGCAGGCCGCAGACGCCGGAAGATTTAATGCAGCATCGGTGCATCGCCAGCGCACTGTTTCCGGTTTGGCCATATAGTGTCAAAGGCAAGCGCATCGAGGTTGCGGTGCGCGGACCGCTGGTGCTGACCGGCGGCGACGCCGTTCGCGAAGCCGGGCTGCTGGGGTTGGGCGTGGTGCATTCAAACTGGTGGACACTGCGCCATGATCTGGCTGCAGGCACCTTGATCGAAGTGTTAAAGCCCTATGCTGTGGAAGGCCAGCCCATCAGCGTGGTTTATCCGTCGACGCGCCATGTGCCGCGCAAGCTGCGGGTGATGATTGATTTTCTGGTGGAGATTACGCGCATCCCTGCCGTTGTCGACGCGCAGCGTTTACGCAAATAACAAACCGCTGCAGGAGAACTTGATGCGATTAGGCTACTTCACCATGCCGCTGCACCCGATGGAGCGCAGTTGTACCGACACCTTGCAGGAAGACCGCGAGGCGATCATTCTCGCCGACAAGCTGGGCTTTTACGATGCTTTCGTCGGCGAGCATCTCACCGAAAAAACCGAAAACGTCACCAACAGCCTGCTGTTTCTGGCAACGCTGATCAGCGATACCAAAACCATCAAGCTCGGCACCGGCACCTCGAACCTGTCGCAGCAGCATCCGGTGCTGTTCGCGTCCCACGCAGCGATGTTCGATCATCTGGCGAAGGGGCGCTTTATTTTCGGCGTGAGCGCGGGTGCGTTGCGCTGCGATGCCGAGGCACTGGGCAATCTCGATCAGGATCGCAACAAAATGTTCGCCGAATGCATAGACGTGATTCTCGCCATCTGGCAGCGCGAATCGCCGTACGACATCGACCTTCCGGATAACCGCTACAAGGTCACGGTCAAGAACACGCGGGATCTGCTCATCGGCCGCGGGCATCTCTACAAGCCTTATCAGCAGCCGCGGCCGGAGATTGTCGGCACGGTGGTGGCGCCGTATTCCAAGGGTGTCACTTTGATGGGGCAACGTGATTTTCATCCGTTATCTGCTAATTTTCTGTTTTCAAAATGGCTGCCGAGCCACTGGGCCAATTACAGCGAAGGCAAACGCAAGGCGGGCCAGATACCCAATGCGGCGGACTGGCGCATTGCGCGCACGATATTCGTCGCCGACGACGACAAGGTGGCCAAACGTTACGGACGCGACGACGCTAACAGTCCCTACCGCTACTATTGGAAAATGCGAATCGGTTTACGCTGGGCGCTGGTGGCGCTGTCATGTGCGAGTGCGCCGCAAGCTTTCGCGCAGACGGAAGAGTATCCCGCGCGCCCCATACGCCTGGTCACGCCGACCGCCGCCGGCTCAGGCTCTGACGTGGTGGCGCGCATCGTCAGCGTCAAACTCAGCGAAACGCTGGGGCGGCAAATCGTGGTGGATAATCGCTCGGGTGTGAGCGGGCTGCTCGCAGCCGAACTCGTCGCCAAGGCCGCGCCCGATGGTTATACGCTGGGCATGGTGACGCTGTTGATGGCCACGGTGTTGTATCAGCGATTTTTGGCGGACAGGGAATTTGTGCCGGTGACGCGCGTGGGTTCGACGCCCTTCATAATCGTGGCGAGTCCGGCGCTGCCGGTGAAAACGATTCCGGAATTGATCGCCTACGCCAAAGCGCGGCCCGGGCAGGTGCTGTATGCCTCCGGCGGGCAGGGCTCGACGCCGCATATGTGCGCGGAAATGTTCAAGAGCATGGCTGGCGTGGATTTGCTGCATGTGCCGTACAAAAGCAGCATCTTTGCTGTCACCGAATTAGCAAGCGGACAGGTGCACCTGCTGTGTTCGGCCATTCCCACCTTGCATGCGACGATACAAGCGGCAAAGGTACGCCCGCTCGGCGTAACCTCGCGCGAGCCGAGCAAGCTCGCGCCGGGTGTGCCGGCGATCGCGGCGACCGTGCCTGGTTTCGAGATGGATGGTTGGTACGGCATCATCGCGCCGCAGGGCACGCCCAAGGAAATCGTGGTGAAACTCAACGGCGCATTTACGCAGGTGTTAAAGCTACCCGAAGTGCAGGAGCGTTTATTGGGTGTGGGCGCGGAAGCGCTGACGTCAACGCCCGCGGCATTCGGTGATTTCTTGCGCAGCGAAACGCAGCGCTGGAGCAAGGTGATGCGCGATGCGGGGATCAAGCCGCAGTAGTGATTGTAAAAAGATTAATAAAAACAAATGCTTATGCGCGAGTTCAAATTCGAAGTGCAACTCTGATTAACAGGTTGGGTGGGCGAGGTGCGATAGCATCCGAGCCCCTCGACCACCAAGTCAAAGTTGCCAAGGATGAACTACACACACCTCACCCAAGACGAACGCTACCAGATAGCGAT
>SHXF01000114.1 GCA_009693435.1 Betaproteobacteria bacterium
GAAGGTAGAAAAAGCAGAGAAATCGTCAAATAAACGGTCGGTAGCGAGTAATTTCATGCCTATCGCATATTTCATTCCGCAGTGGAGTGAATCACCTCTGTGCTCAAATGCCAACTGCTAAAATTGAAAAAATCACAGCCTCTCAGCCCGAACGGTGTCAACGGGGATGTGTTTTGAGCTTTCCCTCGCAAGCGATAATCCTGGTCCGCTCTTCCTGAGCAACAATCCCGATCCGTTCGTCCTGAGCCTGTCGAAGGACGCAGAGGCTTCGACAGGCTCAGCCCGAACGGGTGTCCGCAGAGGCTTCGAGAGGCTCAGCCCGAACGGGGTCGCTTTTTGAAAAGATCAACAGGCTGCGGAGTGCGCGAGGATGCGGGCGAGCGGCGCGTGCGAAGACAGGGTGCCGAAGGCGTGACCCCAATCGCCCGAGCGGCTCGCGACAAAAGCATCGGCGGCCTCGGTTGAGGCGTGGCGCTGCATCAGGCTCGCCTGCAGGCCGAGGGCCATGAGTTCGACCACGCGCCGGGCGCGGACTTCGAGTGTCGCGGGATCGTCGAGCGCCCTCTCCACAGCGGCGGCGAATGGTTCCACCGCGGGGCCGCCGAGGCGGATCTCCTCCAGCAGCACGTCTTTCGCCTCCGGCGCGCGCGCAAACGAGCGCAGCACATCCAGGCAAATCACGTTGCCCGATCCTTCCCAGATGCTGTTCAGCGGCGCCTCGCGGTACAGGCGCGCGAGCGGCGCCTCCTCGACGTAGCCGTTGCCGCCCAGGCACTCCATTGCCTCCACCACCAAGGCGGGCAGGCGTTTGCACAGCCAGTACTTGGCGATCGGCGTCATCAGCCGCATCAGCAGTTGCTCGCGCGCATCGCCCCCATCGACCGCGGCGCCCGCGGCGCTCGCGGCGTCTCGGCTTCCCCGGTCACGCATCCCCGCATCGAAGGCGCGGGCGAGGCGAAATGCCAACAGGGTCGCCGCTTCGCTCTCCAGCGCCATGTCGGCGAGCACGTTCTGCATCAGCGGCTGTTCCGCGAGGCGCCGGCCGAACGCGCTGCGAAAATTCGCGTGATGCACCGCCTGCGCAAGTGCGGCGCGCATCATGCCGGCGGAAGCCAGCACGATGTCGAAGCGCGTCAGGTGCGCCATTGCGATCAGGGTCGGAATGCCGCGGCCTTCTTCACCGATGCGTTTCGCCAGGGTGGCGTCGTATTCGACTTCGCTCGACGCGTTGGAGCGGTTGCCGCACTTGTCTTTCAGCCGCTGCAGATGAAACGGATTGCGGCTGCCATCGGGCAGGGAGCGCGGCACGAAATAGCACGACAGGCCGGCTTCGCTGCGGGCAAGCGTGAAAAATGCGTCGCTCATCGGCGCCGAGCAAAACCACTTGTGGCCGGTCAAGCGAGACCAGCCGTCATCGCCTGCCACCGTTGCGGATGTCTGATTGCTGCGCAGGTCCGAGCCGCCCTGCTTCTCGGTCATCGCCATGCCGATGGTGACGGCGCGCTTGCCGGCCAGCGGCAGGGGCCGCGGATCGTAATCGTCGGCGAGCAGCCTGGGTTCCCATTCGGCGGCGAGTTGCGCGTCGTGGCGCAGCATGTGCACCGCGGCGAACGACATGGTCACCGGACAGGCGACGCCGTTCTCCAGCTGGTTCCACAGGTAGAGCAGGGCGCCGCGCGCAACGAACCGTCCTCCCTCGCCGGGCTTCCACGCGATGGAGTGCAGCCCGTTGCCGAAGGCCACCGCCATCAGTTCATGGTAGGCGGGGTGATACTCGACCGCATCGATGCGATTGCCGTAGCGGTCGTGCGTTTTCAGTTCCGGGGTGTAGCGGTTCGCCTGCGCGGCCAGCAACTGCATGCGTTCCGACCCGAGCAGCGCGCCAAGCGCGCCGGCCCGCGGTGCTATCCAGCCGCCGCCTTCGCGTTCGACCGCCGATCGCAGCAGCGGGTCGTGCTCCCACAGGTTGTAGTCCGTGAGCGGCGGCGGCTGGTTGTCCGCCTCGTTCATTCCGGTCATATTCAGGACGGTGGGCATGGCGTCATCCTCGCTCTGCGGAAAAAATTCAATGCCGGCTGCAGGTGTTTCGGATGGCGGCCCGGGGTCGCAGTCTCCGGCTTTCCGAACGGTTGGCGCAGGCGGCCTGGAGGGTAGTATCGCACCGCCATGTTGCACCGGGATGCGTCTTGCCGTGCCTCGACGATTCACCTATCCTCATCTGCACCGTATTTTTCCACGCGCTTTTTTCGGAATCACCCTCTCCCGATGACCTATTGCGTCGGAATCATGTTGGAAGCCGGCATGGTGTTCGCCTCCGACAGCCGCACCAGCGCCGGCGTCGATCACGTGTCGACCTTCCGCAAGATGAAGGTGTTCCAGAAGGCCGGTGAGCGCGTCCTCGTCATCCTCTCCTCGGGCAACCTGTCGATCAGCCAGCACGCTCATCGACGCGGCCAAGTGCACCCTGGTGTCGTTCGATTCGACGATGCGCAGCAACGTTTCCGTCGGCCTGCCGATCGACATGCTCATCTACCGCAACAACAGCCTGCAGGGCGACAAGCCGCGCCACATCGAGGAGACCGATGCGTACTTCGGCATGATCCACACCCAGTGGGGCGAAGGGCTGCGGCGCGTGTTTGCCGAACTGCCGGATGCGCAATGGAAGAGCGGCTGATCGATAGACGGATATATAATTATTGATAACCGACTTGGCCGTTGAATACCGCCGTTACGGCATTCTTCTCGCATAATTGACTGAATTTCCGGCACGTTCCGCAGCCGTGGCGATGCCGGGGACAGCGGCAGGCCAGGGTAGCAACGCATGGGGCAGGCGACGCGATGCAACTGAACTTCCTCAGTCCGGACGGGGTGCCGCTCGAGCGCCTCGAAGTATTCCGCGCAACCATCCTGTCGCGGGTGCTGGCGGTGCTCATCGTCGGCGCGATCGTCGCCGCCTGCGCCTGGGTGGGCTGGCGCGGCGGGGTGGCGTTCGGCAAGGGCGGCGCGCTGCCCGGGTTCATCGCCTGGTGGATCGCCTTCTGGCTGGGCCTGTACTGGCTGTTCGTCGCGGCCGACTTGCGCAAGGCGCTTGCCCGCGCGGGCGGCAGGCCGGTGGCCTGGCTGGCGGCGGTCGGCGATGAAGCGGTCTACGTAAAGTGGCGCTCCTACTTGAACGCGCATTGGGGCGCTGCCGACCCGCAGGTGGTGGCCGTCCCCTTCGGCGCCATCCGGTCGGCGTTCGCGCATCGGCGCACCTGGATCACGCCGGCGCGGCGCCACGGCGGCGATCGCAGCGAAACCCATGCGTTCGTCGAACTGCGGCTCTCAACCCTCGTGGATACGCGAGCGCTCGCGGCGCGCCTCGCCGAGGAGCGCGACTCGCGTCCCGGCGGCAGGCCGAAGCAGCACAGCACCTGGCGTCACTTTCCGGTCTCGCTCGAGCTGCAGAACGTGCTGCGCATCGAATGGCGCGCGCGGCCCGCGGCCGACGAATTTCTGGAAGTGTTGCGCAAGCATGGCGTTGCGATAGAAGGCGAGCAGGCGTCGCGCGTCGACCTGACCGCGTCCCACAGCGAAGCGGAACTCACTGAGCTGGCGCGTCGCGGCGACAGCATAGGCCTCATACGGGTGCTGCGGCGCGGCCGCGACATCAGCCTCACCGACGCCAAACAGGAGGCTGACCGGTTGATACGCGCGGCGGCTTCCGCGCAACCGGGCGACACGCCGCAAGGTCCGGCATGATGGCTGTCGTGTAAAGTGGCAGAAGGCGCATGGCAAGGTGCACAAGTTCGCTGCACAAGTTCGCTGCACAAGCACGCCGCACGAGCGCAACGTAAAACGCCCGCCAGCGGCAACCATGCCTTCTGGTTTCCACCCGGGATATTCAAGGACTTTCCGAATTGAGCGAATTGACTACTGCAAATCAGCCGCCCGTACGCGTATCGATATTCGACTGGCTGGACGAATCCGGCCGCGGCTATGCCGAGACCTACGACGAGCGGCTGAAACTGCTCGAGTACGCCGACACGGCGGGCTTTCATTCCTACCTGCTCGCCGAGCATCACGGCACCTCGCTCTCCACCACGCCCTCGCCCAGCCTGTTCCTCAGCGCAGTGGCGCAGCGCACCGGGCGCATGCGCCTCGGGGCGCTCACCTGGCTCCTGCCGCTGTACAACCCGCTGCGCCTGCTCGAAGAACTGTGCATGCTCGACCAGCTGAGCCACGGCCGGCTGGAACTGGGCATCAGCCGCGGCTCCTCGCCGAATGAAGGCATGCGCCACGGCGTGCCGGGTGAAGAGTCGCGGCCGCGCTTCGATGAAGTCCTGCAGTTGCTGCTGATGGGTTTCACCATCGGCAAGCTTGATTTTCAGGGAAAGTATTACCGCTACGACGGCCTGAAGACTCTGTTCCGGCCCTATCAGAAACCCTATCCGCCGATCTGGTTCCCGACCTCCAACGCCCAGTCGATACCCTGGATCGCCTCGCAGGGCTTCAACATCGTGCTGTCGTTGCTGCATTCGCCGACCATAGATCACGTCTGCGAAAGCCTGCAGTCCTACCGCAGGCTGTACCAAGCGCATCGCAACGATCCGGGCCGGATGAACGCCCATGTGGCCGAACCTCGGGTGGCGTTCAGCACCCACATCCACGTCGCCGAAACCGACGACAAGGCGCGCCACCAGGCGCGCGCGGCGTACGTGCAGTTCCACGAGAATTTCACGCGCCGCTACGTAGAAATCGGCCAGGGCGCCAAGTATGCGAACCGGCCGAGCTTCGATCAGTTCGTCGCCGACAGCAGGATCCTCTGCGGCTCCCCGGAGACCGTGCGGCGCATTCTCTCCTCCCACATTGCGCGCTCCGGTGCCAACCATTTCGTCGGCGCATTCATGTTCGGCAGCATGGGCTACGGCGAAATACGGCGCTCGCTGGAGTTGTTTGCCACGGAGGTGATGCCGGGTCTGGGCGAGGGGAGGCGGGCGGCGTAAGCTGGGAAGTGGCGGTCATCCCTTCGAACGCGTGGCTAGAGGTCGCGTATGGTGCTGCGCGTAGGCATCGAGCAATCGACGAATCATGCGTTGGTACTGGGTGCCATGCTTCTCGGCCTCGAGTTTAAAGAAGTCGACGCTGCGTTTGGAGAGAGCAATGGTGATCTTTACCCCCTCGTCCTGCAGTACCAGGTCCTTGGGTTTGGGAAGAAAGTCGGCGACGACCTTCACTCTTCCCATCGCTTCATTCGTGTATCTGATTTTCGCGCTCATAGATTCTCTTTCCTTTGCGCCAGTAGCCGGCGCCAATGATACGGATGGCATTTTCACGATAAGTGAAGCGCACGGTCATGATCCCCTCTCCAACCGAGCCAAAACAGTAGTGCCGCTTTTCGATCGCGCCGTGCGACAAGTCTTCGGCGATGACGCGTAAGGGGTTGTTGTTTGCGCGGGTCAAATTGACCATCCTCCGCGATTTTATTGATCAGGACGGAGCGTCTTCAGCTAATTGGCCAGATTGGAAAATGGGCTGAATATAGGTGGTCAACGCAATTTGCGCAGGGTGGTCAATTCTGATCGCGCACCGACATGTACCAACGGCGCGCCCTCACTCGTGGAAACCCGGCAGGACCTGCAGAGTGTCCTGCGTTGCACCCAAAGTTCGGCATGCGCTGCGTTAAAGTGCGAAGACCTCACGAATGACGTCCGGGCGCTTGGCCGCAATGCTGAGCAACGCCCGTGCTGCTCCGGATGGCTTGCGCCGCCCTTGCTCCCACTCCTGAAGCGTCCTCATCGACACTCCCAGGACTTGTGCAAATTGAGATTGTGACAAGCCAGACTTCGCCCTGGCCTGCGTTACCTCAGACAGAGGAATGCGATGGATTCGACCCTTTTTTCCGGCCTTCATTTCAAGCACCGACGCCAGCAACTCTGCGCCGATATCGCGCTTTGCATCTCGTTCCAGCAATTTCTTTTCAGTCATGGGCACGGAGCGCCTCCTTGATCTTCAATAATACATTTGCAGAGACATTGTCTTGAGCACTCTTGGCATAAACGAGCAATAAATAGATACGCCCGTCCGCGAGCTGGTTGTAATGGATGACGCGCACTCCGCCACGTTTGCCTGACCCTGCACGAGACCACCGGACTTTGCGGCAGCCGCCCGATCCGGGAATGACATCACCGGCCTCCGGATTGGCCGCGATCCACGCAGCGAAAGCCCCGCGCTCATCCTCGCTCCAATAGTCTCCGCACAGCTTGCTGAAGGCTGGCGTCTCAACGACGGTGAACATGTAGCATCATACGTCAAGGACGGATGCTCTACAATCAGGCCGAACGAACTGATTTGCGGCGGACCGCGACGAGCCCCAAACCGCCGCCGCGATCATTGCCGAAGACCGGCACACCCGGATCGTGATAGAAGTAGACGACCCATGTACCGCCGCGTTTGCCGCGACCCTCCAGACTCCACCGCAATTTCCGCACGCCACCCGTTCCGGGAATCAGGTCGCCCACCGTCGGGTGACAGGCCAAGTAATCCACCAGCAGCGCCCGCTTCTCGTCGCTGATGAGCTTAGCAGGGCGTTAGTACTCCCGACAGAGCCAGCCGGTTGTCCTTCCCGCGCCAGTCTTCCGTAACGCATCATGCACCCACCTGGCCGGGATGCCGGTCGCCGCAGGACTGGAGGTCCGGACGAGCAGCAATGGCCTGAACCCGGCGATTGCCGTTCGACCAGCTGCGCCACGCTTCTGCGAACTCCTGCGCCAGCTCGCATCGTCACCGCGCCGTTGCGGGTCAACGGGCAGTCGCGATGCGGAGGAACCCGTGCCTATGCTCGATCCCGGCGCAGTTTCTCGAGTGACAGACCCTCAAATTCCACGTGACGGGCTCCCGATGCAGCCGACCGGGACCGGGGGAATTCGTGTATCTGATTTTCGCGCTCATGAATTCTCCTTCCTTCGCGCCAGTAGCCGGCTCCAATGATACGAATGGCGTTTTCGCGATAAGTGAATCGCACGGTCATGATCTGCAGCCAGAAGCGTTGCGTCCGCCTCCCGACCGCACCAGTTCCAGATGATTACGTCGGAGTCGATGAGTCGCATCAGTCCGCTGGGCACCGCGAGCTCGCGCGACTTTGCCGTAACGCACGCACGTAAGCTGCGGGATCGTTCACGTCAGCGCGATCAGCCCACATGCCGAAGGTCGCATTGGGTTTCCTGGCCATCTTTGTGGCGGTCTCCATCTTGCGTTTGGCGATCGTCACGGTCAGCACCTCGTTGCCTTTCGCTTTTACGCGCCGGCGCCACACCTCGGGCAATTCGCTAGCCACGACGCCCTCGATTACCACGATTGTTCCCATTGCTCCCCCCGATGCTCGATTCAAGAGCTAAATTATCCGCTTGTTTGGTATCCCCGACAACGCGCAGACATACACGTTTGCGCAATTCCGGCTTCATCAGCCGATCTTCGCGCCCCGGACAATGCGACAAGAAGATCAGGCCAGGACGATTTCATGACCGATTGCAAGATCGGCTTCAAGGGCAATCATGCCGACCCGGAGGTGGTTGAGATCGATCAGATCAAGACCGGCCGCTGGGTGCCGGTGTCGCAGCAGATTACCGAAGTGATGACGTAGGCCTTGCGCCGGCCCCGTACTACTCCGGCGATTGCATCCACTCCCCTCTCCCCCCGGGAGAGGGGCAGGGGGTGAGGGAAAATCACCACGATTAAATACGATTTATAGAAATAGAATGCCCCATAGAGCACCGCCGAATGGCGATCGTCACAGAATAATTCAGTGAAATATCACTCAGCCCACCGGCATCCGAAAAGTGGAGAGCATGATGGGTGAATGTCCTCAGTGGCCCGCGGAAGGCATCTCCCGCATCCCGCACTGGCTGTACCCGGATCCGGAAATCCACGCGCGCGAGCAGGCGCGCATTGTCGGCGGGCCGAACTGGTCTTACGTGGCACTCGAAGCGGAGATTCCCCAACCGGTGGACTACAATTGTTCGTGCAACGCAATAGTTACGTGATCTGGTTTCTCTTCTTAGATTTCAGACGAAGCGACTGGACGGAGGTCGCATCTGACTACTCGAGATTTTGCGTGCTTGGTAGTCTGCAAGATACCGAGCAGAAGGGTTCTTTGTGCGACGACTTGTAACGTTCGGTCTCTGGCCTGAACTAGGCCGATTGGCCAAGAAGGCGAAAAGAAGAATGGCCGCAGTCGCTTATGTGACTCGGGCCGTTGAGGTCCGATTTGGAGCCGGAGACCTCCTTGTAGTTGATGCATCGGACCACGCTATCAAGAGCGGCGCCACGGCTTCCGCGATCCTACGAGCCGCTCACGGGCGGGGGGCACAGTTGTTCCACTGTCCTGGCTTACACGCAAAGATGTTATTGCTAGGTGATGCTGCCGTCATTGGGTCGGCCAACATCTCAGCGGCGTCAGTAAACCAGAAAATCGAAGCCGCGTTGATCACTGACGATCAGGCAACTGCCGCCATGATGAGGGCCCTGATCGAGAAAATCGCGAGTGAATCACAGGAAATCGACGACGATTTCCTCGTACGTATCGGCAAGATCAAGGTTTCAAAAAAGGTGCCGGAGATTAGCCGTAGGACGGAGAAAACTGTAGCGCCGCTCCCAGCAGGCGGATCCCATCCCCGCAGAACCAAGATACAGCCCCCTGGCGCATCCAAGGAGGCCAGGGCACGTCGAAAACTAGCGGACAGGGACGTAGTCAGAGTGCTGAACAAGCATAATATTCGTACCGACAACCCACGCGTGCTTTCGTTCCGTAGGAAGACCTTCGTCTTTACGGGTGCTTTCGATTTTGGTACTCAAGATAAATGTGGGCAGGCCACACGCGCCCTCGGTGGGCGCTGCAGTCCTAGCAACCATTTAACGAGCAATGCTGATGTTCTCGTAGTTGGCAATCTTGGCTCCGCAAACTTCCTTTGGAAAAAGTACGGGCGGAAAATACTCCGGGCAAACGAGCTGCGGCAACAGTCGCGGAAGCCATTGATCGTGTCCGAGTATCGCTGGCGAAAGGAGATTGATCGCTGACAAACGAGGCAGGATCTCAAAACCACGAACTGGGTGCCATGTGGCAGTTCACGCGAGATTCACCTAGGCATGTTCTTTGCACGAGTCGAATTGATCATCCTGCGCGATTTGATTGACCAGGACGAAGCGTCTTCAACTATTTAGCAAGATTGGAAAATTGGCTGAATATAGGTGGTCAACAAGGTTTGTGGAGGGTGGCAAACGCTGATCGAGCACCAACAGCTGATTCCTGGACGGGTTCAATACGAAGTTTGGCCAACTCTCGTGTAAGTAAGCCGGAGTCAGAGGCCGGCGCAAGCAGGATTTGGCGAATTGCGGCGGTGGCGATTGCAGCGCGGAAATCGAATGCGAGTTGTAGCGATTGTGGAAACTGAATCCTCGAACCGTCGTTCAGAGCGAATTGCCCAATGCCGCTGGCGGAGAGAGAAATGCGGAGTTCTTTCTCATTTGAGAAACCAACAGCGTCTTTCAGGTATGTGTAAAGAATTGGATTGGAAAGGTACCGCTCGTTTGTTTGGTGGTCGTCCCACTTGACATAGTCCACCAAGCCGTAATTTATCGAGAATATCTGGTGGCAGTGATTGTTCTCGTATAGAAGTGCAGCGTTCCCCGGCGCCAAAGTGAGATTGAGCATAGCGCGCAGTTTCCCAAACTCGAACACAACACAGACTTTGCCTTTCTCGCTCTCGCTCTCGTTCGCGTAGTCCCTCCAAATGAGGTCGGAGTTCTCAACCGAGAGGCAGCAGGCGTAGGTTCTTCCACGAGATTGATCGTAGTAGTGTGCAGCTGAATAGTCAGGGGCCTTCGCGAACCTCGCGGCAGCATTCCCGGGGTGATCCTTCGGCAACTGTCGGCCATCGTTCGGATCAGCATTTGGAAAGTCGGAATAGCTGTCAACGCGATTGAAATGGAGGTAATTGCCGGTAACTGAGCGCAGCAAATTCTCGACAGTCATGACTTTGTACAGAAGTTGATCTTCCGGCGGAATCTGCAGCATCGGTGCGTGCGGCTCAATATGTCCTAAAGGTGCGGGAATGCGTTGCTCATGCTCTGGGCTATTCATCCCTGAACCTCCTGAGTGATCATCATCGCTGAATGACACCGAACGTTTGAGCTGAACCGACCGTTGAGGCATGGCGCCTTGACCGCGAAGCGGATGATAGACACCACAGATCCGCGGCCAAGGTGCTATGGGGGAGCGGGTCGGCTCGAGCGAAGGTCTAGGGCTCGGTGTCATAACGTTTGAGGCGGTCATATCTGACCTTCCACCATCGATACGTGTACCGGATGATGAGTCCCAATATCAATAGATCAGCGATTCCAGCTACGTATGGCACCGTTCCAGACACGATGGGCCCGAAGATCTTCCTACTGGCAATCTCCCAAGCGATAGCTGCGACAGTTCCCAGTAGCCATGCTCTGTGTAGAACGGCCTCCTGTGCCGTGAACGCTCCGCGAAGGCGACGCCGGTAGCAGGCGGCAGCGGGATAGAGGGCTAGCAGGAGACTTACAGTGATGGCTAGGTAGCCAAGAAATGTCGACTCATGGTCGATGAAATCTTCGGTCGCGTACTTGCCAAAGCCTCGTACGCTGACAAAAGGTTCGTCGAAAGACATTTCGAGGGGAAGGCCGACGGCAACGGCCAGCAGTACGAGCAAGCGGTAAGACGCACCGAAGAAGACTGCGGCCACTACCCAGGCAAAAAAATATCGCATTCGAGGCCCATCGACATGTTTACCTACGCACGGGTGACGTCTGTTGTAAAAACAAACTGACCGCTTTTGTGCGTCGGGTACAACTACTAGTCAGAGCTTGTTCCATGTTGATATCCTGGCATTTGAGATCGCGATCGCCTCCGCACTGAATAGATTGGGATGGCGAACGACCACGCACTCAAACGCAAAATCTTGCATTCCAACATCTACTAGCGCGGTGTACCCTAGGGTTTCCTCTCGTCGACACACCGCCCGTTCAACAGTCTCAATGACGCCGTGCCTTTTTATCATTTGTCACGTTCGAGAAGCACGGGTTTTCTTGCCATTCTTCCGGCAAAGTACTTCCTCGTAAGCATAAACGGCCTGCAGTGCTTCACGCTCTGCTTCAGATTTTGCGCCAAAATTGTGAGCTCTTAGCTCGACTGCGCGTCGACGTGCCTCCTGTGCGAGAGCCGGATATTTAGCTTCAACGTTTGTTGCGAAGCTTTCGCAATCTTCTGGCGTTCGCAATCGCAAAACTTTTTGGTCCACTTGAGGTCCTCTTGAGCTCTAACGAATAGCGTTTATCTGCCGCCGCACAAACGCTGAATCGAGTGACGGTGGCAGCAGATAAGCCTCATTGGACTGAACCGCCATGAGAACGGAGATCATGGGGATTGTAAGCCTGCGGGAGCGCGATGCAATCGGCTGGCGTGTGGCTGCGGATGACCGGTAAGATTTCTGGAGGCGTTGTCCGCCGGCAAGACTGGAATGGAAGTCTGGAGAAAAGCGCGGGCGAACGACCGTAGCAAGCGAAACGGGCGAATCGGCCGAGCGCGTCTCTAGCGACTGACAGCGCAAAGAGTCCGGGACAGGGATCTCGAGCACAGACGAAATCTCACTGCGGTCCCCGCACTCGCGGCACGCGCACCGGTTCGATGGACGCGGTTGGCACGAACTGTCCGTTACCGCATTAAGGGCAGCGCAACATCTTGTGCCGATCAATACGATGCAAGAAGGCCTGGACCGACTCCACCGCAAGCGGATCGGGCACCGGCGCCGCGAGCGCCGCACGCGCCTGTGCCAGTTTCACCGCCTTCCCGGCCGGGCCGAGCAGGCAGTAGTGGCGGATGCGCTTGAATCCTTGCGGCAACACGTGCAACGGGAAGCGCTCAATGAAGGTCTGCGCGGGCACGACCAGCGTGCGCCGGCAGTTGCCGTGGGCGGGGTCGCGTACACGCAAACGCACCGCGTCCGCATCCATGCCGAGGATGCGCTCGTTGGAGATCGCCACCCGATGCGTGTAGCGCCCCAGGTAGTCGAGCACCTGCTCGGGCCCGCCGAGGGACTGTTTGGCGTAGACCACCCATTCGTGCCGATGCAATTGGGTGAGCAGATAGCGCCAGGCTTGATCGGCGAGTCCTGTTTCCAGCAGATTTCGGTGCTCGCGTGCCCGCTCCCGGGCGGCGACGAATTTCGCGCGGAATACGCGAGACAGCGCCGCGATCGGAAACAGAACGCCGCGTTTGGCCGCCACCCTGTGAACGAGACAATATAATTTATAGAAATCGAGTAGCCCATAGAGCACTGCGGAATGGCGATCGCCACAAAATAATTCAGTGAAATATCGGTCAGAACACCAGTATCCGACAAGTGGAGAGCAGGATGGGTGAACGTCCTCAGTGGCCCGCGGAAGGCATTTCCCGCACCCCGTACTGGCTGTACTCGAATCCGGAAATCTACGCGCGCGAGCAGGATCGTATTTGCGGCGGCCCGAACTGGTCCTACGTCACGCTCGAAGCAGAGGTTTCCCAGTGGTTATAGGATCTTGGAAAACCGCATCGATCCGCAAGTGCTTCCCGGGATAGTCCCCCAGCATATTCGTGCGCGATCAAAATTGACCACCCTGCGCAAATTGCGTTGACCACCTATATTCAGCCCATTTTGCAATCTAGGCCAAGAAAGGACGATCAGCCCGTGCTACCCTAGGCTCGGGCCTACAGACAGACCTTGTGCTGCGCTTCGTGGCACGTGAAATAAATGGCGAGCGGTATGCTGCCCTTCGCCTCTTTGACGGATCGACGATGGACTTGTCGCCTGGTATCGCGTAAGAGTGTCTGTAGGCCCATCCTTCAAGGGCGCTTAAAGGAAAATGTCGCAGCTAAAAGCAATAAAGACAGCGACAAGTCTCGCGGAGATCGCCAAACTCTTGGAGTTTGAAACGAGTAGCCTCGCGTTCATTCTGTACAAACTCCCCGATGCGCTGAAGTACAAAGAATTCGACGTGCCGAAGCGCTATGGAGGCACTCGCACGATTAGCGCACCGGTCGACCGGTTGCGACTTGTTCAGCAACGCCTCTCCAATCTTCTTCAAAACTGTCTCAGTGAGATAGAAAATAACGGCGGCAGAAAGCATGATGTGTCCCATGGCTTTAAGCGCTGGCGCTCTATCATGTCGAACGGAGAGAACCACCGGAAACAGCGTTACGTCTTCAACGTTGATCTGCAGGATTTCTTTCATAGCATCAATTTCGGTCGTGTTCGCGGCTTCTTCATCAAGGACAAGAATTTCTTGCTCAACGTAAAAGTCGCGACATTTTTGGCCCAGATTGCCTGCTACAAAAACGTGCTCCCGCAAGGAAGTCCCTGCTCACCGGTCATCTCAAATCTTGTAAGCCATATACTTGATACGCATGTTGTCCGGCTGGCTTCAAAAGAAGGTTGCCGATATACGAGGTACGCGGATGATCTTACATTCTCCACCAACAAGACTAAGTTTCCGGCGAGTATCGCGATACGGGCTGGTAGCGCTCCACACAACTGGATTCCCGGAACTACGCTAGTGAAGCTAGTAGAAAAAAGTGGATTCGCGATTAATCAATCAAAAACTAGAATGCAGTATTGTGATTCGCGGCAGGAAGTAACCGGACTAGTTGTCAATCGTAAGGTAAACGTCCGCAACGATTATCGACGAACAGTTCGGGCAATGACCCATCGCTTGATGACAAAGGGTGACTTCGAATTTGTGCATAAAACGGTTAGCGGTGACGGGACCGAATCCGTATCCAAGATCCCTGGGGCGGCGACTAGACTCCACGGCATGCTGGCATTCATCGATCAGCTTGATCTCTACAATATGAACCAAGTAAAGAAAGGCCTCATTGACACGGATAAGGTGACAGAG
>SHXF01000115.1 GCA_009693435.1 Betaproteobacteria bacterium
AGCGCTGGCGGCGGAAATGAAGAGTGAAGTACCGCAGTGGGAACGGATGATCAGGGCAATCGGCCTGAGCCTCGACTGACGCTTCCGCGTCACGCCTGTGCCGGCATTGCGGCACAGGCCCCAGGCCGAACCGCAGGTCATTCCACGGTTACGGATTTCGCCAGGTTGCGCGGTTTGTCGACATCATTTCCCCGTGCAAGGGCGGCGTGATACGCCAGCAACTGCAGCGGCACGGTGTGGAGGATAGGCGACAGCACCCCCGCATGGTCGGGCATGCGAATAACGTGCACGCCCTCGGCATCGCTGAGACGGGTGTCCTGGTCGGCGAAAACGTGGAGTTCGCCGCCGCGCGCCTTCACTTCCTGCAGGTTGGATTTCAGCTTCTCCAACAACGCGTCGTTCGGCGCAATGGCCACTACCGGCATGAACTTGTCGACCAGCGCAAGCGGTCCGTGTTTGAGTTCGCCGGCGGCGTAGGCCTCGGCATGGATGTAGGAAACTTCCTTCAGTTTCAGCGCGCCTTCCATGGCAATGGGCCAGTGAATGCCGCGCCCCAGAAAAAGGGCGTGATGGAGAAGCGCGAATTTCTCGCCCCAGATTTTCACCTGCGGCTCAACATGCAGCACACTGGCAAGCGCCGTGGGCAGGTGCCGCAGAGCGTGCAGCAATTCGGTTTCCCGCTCGCGCGTAAGGCGGCCGCGCAGTTTCGCCAGGGTCATGGCAAGCAGCACCAGCGCCGCGAGTTGCGTGGTGAATGCCTTGGTCGAGGCGACGCCGATCTCGGGACCGGCGCGCGTGAGAAAGCGCAGGTCGGAGGCGCGCACCAGCGCCGATTCGGGCACGTTGCAGATCGACAGGCTGTATTTCTGTCCATTGCGCTTGGCATGCTGGAGTGCTGCCAGGGTGTCGGCCGTTTCACCCGACTGGGAAATCGTGATCACCAGCGCCCTGGGATTGTGAACCGAGTCGCGATAGCGGAACTCGCTGGCGATTTCGACGTTGCACGGAAGTCCGGTCAGGCCCTCCAGCCAGTAGCGCGCCACCATGCCCGCGTGATAACTGGTGCCGCAGGCAATGATCAGGACCGAATCGATTTCCTGCAGGATGTTGCCTGCTTCCGTGCCGAACAGCTGCGGCGACACCGCTTGCGCACTCGTCACCATTTCCAGCGTGTTCGCCACCGCCATCGGTTGCTCGAAAATCTCTTTCTGCATGTAATGCTGGTAGTTGCCCAGTTCCACCGCCGACGCCGAGAGTTGGGAGACGTGCACCGCGCGCTCGATCCGGTTGCCCGCGCCATCCGTCACGCGCACGCCCTGCAGGTCGATCTCGGCGCAGTCGCCATCCTCGAGGTAGACGATGCGCTGGGTGACCTGGATGAGCGCGGAGGCATCGGACGCGGCGAAGTTTTCGCCGTCGCCCAGGCCGAGCAAAAGCGGCGCGCCATGGCGTGCCACCACCAGCGTATCCTTGTCGGATTCGCGAATCACGGCAATCGCGTACGCGCCGACCAGTTCGGTTACGGCCCTGCGCACGGCGTCAATCAGTGCGGCGCTGGCGGCGAGCTTGGAATGAACCAGATGGGCGATGACTTCGGTGTCGGTGTCGGATTCGAACTTGTAGCCCTGGCCCTGTAGCCTCGCCCGGATTTCATCGTGGTTCTCTATGATGCCGTTATGGACCAGTGAAACGCCGCCGGATATGTGGGGATGGGCATTGCGCTCCGAGGGCACACCGTGCGTTGCCCAGCGGGTGTGCGCAATGCCGATGTGGCCGTTCAGCGCCTGGCCGGCCGCAAGCTTCTCGAGTTCCACCACCCTGCCGGTAGAACGCACGCGCCGCAGCAGCGGATGGGATTTATCGTTCTCACTGAGGACAGCGATGCCGGCCGAGTCATAACCGCGGTACTCGAGGCGCTTCAGCCCTTCCAGCAACATGGGCACGACATTGCGGCGCGCGATCGCGCCCACTATGCCGCACATGGTTCCGGACTCTTGATGTTCATCTATGTGCCTCTCCGAAACACCAGTGATGCGGCTCTGTCTTTCGACGCACCGTCGCTCACTTGTTTTTCTTTACCGGACGCGACCAATTCGCGATGGTGACCTGCTTCGCCCTGGACACGGTCAACTGCCCCGCCGGGGCGTCCCTCGTGAGGGTGGTCCCTGCTCCCAGTGTCGCACCCTTGCCCACCCTGACTGGCGCCACGAGTTGCGTGTCGGATCCGATGAATGCCCCATCCTCTATTATGGTCCGGTGTTTGTTGGCGCCATCATAGTTGCAAGTGATGGTGCCGGCACCGATGTTGACGTCGCGACCGACCGTCGTGTCCCCGACATAAGCCAGATGATTGGCCTTGGAATGCTCGCCAATCTGGCTGTTCTTCACCTCGACGAAATTGCCGAGATGCACATCCTCAGCGAGGATCGTGCCCGGCCGGATGCGCGCATAGGGTCCGATGCGGCAATTGGCACCGATGTCGGCCTCGTCCACATGGCAAAAGGGCTCGATGCGCGTGCCTGCGGCCACGCGCACGTTCTTCAGCACGCAGTTCGCGCCGATCGCGACCCGGTCGCCGAGGGTTACCTCTCCCTCGAAAACGCAATTGACGTCGATTGTCACGTCCCGCCCGCATGCCAGCGTGCCGCGTACGTCGAGACGCAACGGATCGGCTAACGCCACGCCTTGCTCAAGCAGCACGCCCGCAAGATTGCGCTGGTATACGCGCTCCAGTTCGGCCAGT
Organism: Betaproteobacteria bacterium; assembly: GCA_009693435.1. The sequence continues at coordinate 2,744 of SHXF01000115.1, forward strand.
TGAGCGCGGCTGTTCACACCCAGCACTTCCCAGGCTGCCTGCGGCTGCGCCGCCTCCACGCCCACGCCTTGCGCAACGGCCAGGGCGACGATGTCGGTCAGGTAATACTCCTTCTGTGCATTGTCGTTGTTCAACTGTGACAGCCAGGTGCGCAGCATTTCGGTCGGCGCGACCATGATGCCGGTGTTGACTTCGCGTACCGCGAGTTCGTCGGCATTCGCGTCCTTGTCCTCGACGATGCGCGCAAGCCTCCCCTGCGCGCGCACAATGCGACCGTAACCCGACGGGTCCTCGAGCATTACGGTCAAGACCCCCAGACCCGACCCGGCCACGGCGATCAGGCGCTCCAGCGTATCGGCTCGGGTCAGAGGCACGTCGCCATAGAGCACCAGAGTGTGCGAGGCGCGATCTAGTTGGGGCAGTGCCTGCATGACTGCGTGGCCGGTGCCCAATTGCGGCTCCTGTTTCACCCAGACCAGCTCACCTGCGTCTCTCAGCCCTTCGCGAACCGTTTCGCCGCCATGCCCGTAGACAACGCATATCGCGGTCGGCTTGAGCGATCGTGCAGTTCCGATGACGTGCGCGAGCAAGGCCTTGCCGGCCAGCAGGTGCAGCACTTTGGGCGTATCGGAGTGCATCCGCTTGCCTTGTCCGGCGGCCAGAATGACGACGTTCACGCTTGTGATTTTCCGAAACTCAGTGGGGGATTATGCTATCACGGTCGTCATGGCGGCCGGCTGTCGGCCAGCTTGTAGGGGGGCAATGCGGGGTATATATTAGCGCCGGCTGTATTAACGCCCACTGCGCACGCTACGCGTGTTCTGATTGGTTGCTCGTTCGGAAACAGGCAATAGCGCAATCCATGTTGAAGGAGGGATCGATGGTCAATTTCCGGGGGTTGATTTTCCGCCTGTTCGTTCCGCTGGCGTGTTTCGCCGCGTGGCTGCCTTCTGTTTCGTTCGCCCAGGACGCCTGCAAGGCACGCGGCGATCTCGACGCGCTTTACTGCGACGAAAATGCGGACATGGTGGCCGACTTGCCCAAGGACCCGAAGAAACACAAGGTTCCGGGCACGCTGGTTTTTACCTATACGCCGGTTGAAGACCCGGCTGTTTATGAGAAGGTGTTCAAGCCCTTCACTGATCACTTGGGCAGTTGCACCGGCAAGCGGGTCGTGTTTTATCAGGTGCAGTCCAATGCCGCAGAAATCGAGGCGATGCGCTCCGGACGGCTCCACGTAGGCGGATTCTCCACCGGCCCGACTGCATTCGCCGTAAATCTCGCGGGCGCCGTGCCATTTGCCGTAAAAGGTTACGAGAAGGAATTTCAGGGCTATAACCTGATTGTCATCGTGAAGAAAGACAGCCCCTACCAGAAACTTGCCGACCTGAAGGGCAAGCGCCTTGCTCACACCTCTCCATCTTCCAACTCCGGCCACATGGCGCCCATGGCGCTGTTCCCCGCCCAGGGACTCTCGCCCGGCAAGGATTACTCCATCCTTTTCTCCGGCAAACACGACCAGTCGGTCATGGGCGTCAATTCAGGCGACTACGACGGCGCCGCAGTGGCATCCGACGTGTTTCATCGCATGGCCGAGCGCGGTCAGGTCAAGGAGGACAATTTCCGCATCCTCTACCGCAGCCCTAAGTTCCCCACATCCTCGTTTGCCTATGCGCATGATCTGGAGCCCGCCTTCCGCGACAAGATGCTGAAGTGCTTCTACGACTACCGCTTTTCGGCGGAAATGCAAAAAGCCTTCGATGGCGCGGACCGGTTCTTTCCGGTGACCTACAAGAAGGACTGGGAAATAGTGCGCAAGGTTTCGGAAAGCGGCGGGGAAAAATTCAATCGGGCTGCCTACGAGAAGGAGTCGAAGCGCGAAGAGGAGGCTCGCAAGAAGGCGGCGGAAGCGAAAAAATAGGCCAGGCGAGTGGCGGCTGTCGCGCTGGCGATCACAGACCTGGTCAAGGAGTACGTGCCGGGCAGGCCGGTGTTGCGCGGCATCAGTCTTTCCATCTCCGGTGAAGGTGGCAATGCGGGTCTGACGGCAATAATCGGGCCCTCGGGAACCGGCAAGAGCACGCTCATCCGATGCATCAACCGGCTCGTGCCACCCACCTCCGGCACCATCCTGTTCGAAGGTCGGAACCTGCCGACCTTGTCCGGTGCGGCACTGCGCCAGGCGCGGCGGCGCATCGGGATGGTGTTTCAGGAATACAACCTGGTCGAGCGCCTGACGGTGATGGAGAACCTGCTGTGTGGTCGACTTGGCTACGTTTCCGCATGGCGGGCGTGGCTGCGCAAGTTCCCCGATGCGGACATTGCGCGGGCATTCGAATTGCTGGATGCCGTCGGTTTGTCCAGCTTCGTCAACCAGCGTGCGGACGCCCTTTCGGGCGGCCAGCGCCAGCGTGTCGGTATTGCGCGCGCGTTGATGCAGAGTCCGGCACTGCTGCTCGCCGATGAACCCACCTCGTCGCTCGATCCCCGCACGTCCGTGGAGATCATGACGCTGATGCGCGACCTGTGCCGGCAAAACGGCATCCCGGTGCTGGTGAACATGCACGACGTCGAACTGGCGCGGCGCTTCGCCGACCGCATCATTGGCATGTCCGGCGGCACGATCGTCTACGACGGCGGGCCCGAAGGGCTGAACGATGCGCATCTGACGACGATATACGGCGGCGAAAACTGGCTGCGCTGATGGCGGCAAACAGGATTTCATTCCAGTGACCGCAACGCCGGCAAAGGGTCCTGTGGCGTTCAAGCCCGACTGGACGGTGCGCGCGGGGTGGCTGCTGCTCCTCGCTTACATCGCTTACGCAACTGCCCGGCTGGATTTTACCTGGGCTCGTTTCATGATCGGTCTGGACAACGGCGCGCGTTTTATTGCGCGCATGTTTCCCCCGCACATTGCCCAGCCCGACACGCTTGCGAAGGGTCTCACCGAGTCGCTGGAAATCGCGGTGCTTGCCACCTGCGCCGGCATCCTGTTCTCGCTGCCCATCGGCTTGCTGGCGGCGCGCAACCTGATGCCGGTCTGGGCCACATGGCCTGCCCGATCGCTGATCGCGCTGTGCCGTTCATTCCACCCGGTGATCGTGGCAATTGTCTTCGTCAAGGCTGTCGGATTCGGTGCCCTTGCCGGAATACTGGCGCTGGTGGTGGCATCGATCGGCTTCATCGGCAAGTTGTTCGCCGAAGCCATCGAGGAGATTTCATTGAAGCAGGTCGAAGCGGTACGTGCAACGGGCGCGCCGTTTATGAACCTGATCGCCTATGGCGTGCTGCCTCAGGTGTTCTCTCGATTCATCGGATTTGCCACCTACCAGCTCGACTCGAATCTGCGCAATTCGACCATGGTGGGAATCGTCGGGGCCGGCGGCATAGGCGGCACCCTTTTTGCCGCATTCCAGCGATTCGACTACGACTTCGTCTGCGCCATCCTGATTTCCATCATTATCCTGATCATGATCGGCGAGGTTCTCGCGTCATGGGTGCGCACGGTGTTTCTGGACCGCTCCCGGGTGTCCGGTGAATAGCCCTGCTTCTGTCGGGGCGCGCGTCTGGCGGCGTTTCACGCCGGCTCAGCGCATTGCGCGCTTCGCCGTCTATCTCGCCCTCGTCGCGGCCATCGTCGCCTCCGCGCGCAGCGTCGAGGTGATCCCGGAGTTTCTATACGACGCGCCCGAGCAGGTGCAGGACCTCCTTGTGCGCATGTGGCCGGTGGCGCTGGACCATTACGCCGGCGGCGTGCACGACGCGCTGATGGATACGTTGCACATCGCTTCCCTTGGGACCATCCTCGCTGTAATCATGGCACTGCCCATCGGCTTGATGGCGGCGAGAAACATTACCCACAGCCGTTTTCTCAATTATTTCGCCAAGCTCCTTCTTGTCTCCAGCCGCTCGGTGAATTCGCTGGTTTGGGCGTTGCTGTTCGTCGCGGTGTTCGGGCCGGGTTCACTGGCCGGCACCCTGGCGATCGCATTTCGCTCCATCGGCTTTGTAGGCAAGCTTGTCGGCGAGGCGATCGAGGAGGCGCCGCGCGGCCCGATCGAGGCGCTGGAGGCGGTCGGTGCCCCCTGGTTCTCGATCCTCGCGAAGGGATACTGGCCGCAGGTGTTGCCCGCATTCTGGTCCATCGCGCTATTTCGCTGGGACATCAACGTGCGCGAATCGGCGGTACTCGGTCTTGTCGGCGCGGGCGGAGTGGGCATGGCCCTGGACACCGCCATGAACCTGTTTCAGTGGGACCGAGTGGCCATGGTGCTGGTCGCCATTTTTGCGGTGGTCATCGCAGCCGAGATCGTCGTCACCCACATTCGCAAACGCATCCTGTGATCGCGTTCCCGGAAACGGCTAAAGCGGCAGTTCCGAACACCCCATGAGGTACTCGTCGACTGCGCGCGCGCATTGGCGTCCCTCGCGTATCGCCCAGACGACCAGCGACTGCCCGCGGCGCATGTCGCCGGCCGCAAACACCTTGGACACCGACGTCTCATAAGCGAGCGCCTCGACGCCGCTTTCCACAGCGGCCCGCGCATTGCCCCGTGAATCTTTCGCGACGCCGAATGCATCCAGCACCGCCTGAACAGGGCTGATGAAACCCATTGCGAGCAGCACCAGGTCGGCAGGCATTTCAAACTCGCTGTCAGGCACTTCGATCATTTTCATCTGCCCGGTTGCGTCGTCTTTTTTCCATTCGACGCGGGCTGCGATGAGCTTGCTCACCTGGCCTTGCTTGCCGCCGGTACCACCGACAAATCGTTTGGTGGTGACGGCCCAGTCGCGTTCCGCACCTTCTTCATGGGAGGACGACGTGCGCAATTTGATCGGCCAGTAAGGCCAGGTAAGTGTCTTGTTCTCGTGCTCGGGTGGCTGCGGCAGCAATTCGAACTGCGCCACCGATTTCGCGCCGTGGCGATTCGACGTGCCGACGCAATCGGAACCGGTATCGCCGCCGCCTATGATCACGACATTCTTGCCGGTCGCCCAGAGCTCGGGCACGCCTTTGTCGCCGGCGTTACGCTTGTTCTGCAGCGGCAGAAAATCCATTGCGAAATGCACGCCCTGCAGTTCGCGTCCGGGAATAGGCAGGTCGCGCGGCGCCTCCGCACCACCCGAGAGCACGACCGCATCGAATCCCCCGAGAATTACCCCGGCTGCGACGGCGTTTTCACCCGTTCCACCGACATGCTGGTTGACACGGAATTCGACCCCCTCCGCGCGCATCTGTTCGATGCGCCGGTCTATCAGGTTCTTTTCCATCTTGAAGTCGGGAATGCCGTAGCGAAGCAGGCCACCGACACGGTCGTTCTTTTCGAATATCGTGACGGCATGGCCTGCGCGGGCCAGTTGCTGCGCGCAAGCAAGCCCCGCAGGACCGGATCCCACCACTGCCACCCGCCTGCCTGTCCTGATTGCCGGGGGCTGCGGCGCCACCCAACCCATTTCGAAACCCTTGTCGATGATCGCGTGCTCGATCGATTTGATACCCACCGGATCATCGTTGATATTGAGCGTGCAGGCCTCCTCGCACGGTGCCGGACAAACCCGCCCGGTGAATTCGGGGAAATTATTGGTGGAATGCAGGGTATCGAGTGCTTCCCGCCAATTTTGCCTGTAAACCAGGTCGTTCCAGTCGGGAATGATGTTGTTGACCGGGCAACCGCTCATGCAGAACGGAATGCCGCAGTCCATGCATCGCGCTCCCTGCACGGCAGCGTGCTCGTCATCAAGGCGAAGCGAAAATTCGCGGTAATGCTTCTTGCGCGATTCGGACGCCTCGTGCGCTTCCTCGAGCCGCTGATATTCAAGAAATCCGGTTACCTTGCCCATTGAGCTTTTGCATCCACAAGTTCATTCATAAGCCGCGTGCCATGGCACTCAGGCGGCGATTTTCGAGCCTTTTGCCGCCAGTTCGCCGAGGGCCCTACGGTATTCGTCGGGGAACACCTTGACGAACTTCGGACGGAAGTGCAGCCAGTCATTCAGTATCCGCTTCGCCTGCACGCTGCCTGTATTGCGCGCGTGATTCTCGACGAAGCGCCTCAACTGTCCCTCGTCGCTCTCGCCGCGGTGCCAGACATCGCGCACGACGCGCGCCTCCTGCTCGGACTCCGGCAACACCGGCTCGAGCTTCACCATGGATGTATTGCATCGCACGGCAAAACTGCCGTCCTCGTCGAGCACATAGGCGATGCCGCCCGACATTCCGGCGGCAAAATTGCGTCCGGTTATCCCCAGCACCACCACTGTCCCGCCGGTCATGTACTCGCATCCGTGGTCCCCGGTGCCCTCCACCACGGCGTCCGCTCCCGAGTTACGCACGGCAAACCGCTCGCCGGCGACGCCGCGGAAAAACGCTTCTCCCGCGATGGCGCCGTAAAGCACGGTGTTGCCGATGATGATGTTTTGCGTCGGATCGCCGCGGAAGTTCGGCGAGGGCTGGACTGTGATGCGCCCCCCGGAAAGACCCTTGCCGCAATAGTCGTTGGTATCGCCTATCACCTCAAGCGTGATCCCGTGCGCCAGGAACGCACCGAAGCTCTGGCCGGCCGATCCGGCAAACCGGATATGCAGCGTGTCATCGGGCAGCCCGGCATGGCCGTAGCGCTTGACCACTTCCCACGAGAGCATCGTGCCCACAGTGCGATTGATGTTCCGGATCGGCATGTCGACGGAGACTCTTGCACCGCGCTCGAGCGCTGGCTGAGCCAGTTCGATGAGGCGGTGATCGAGCGCCCGGTCAAGCCCATGGTCCTGTTCCTCGGTCTTGTAGCGCGCGACTTCGACGCCAACCTCAGGCAGGTGGAAAATCCGGGAAAAATCGAGTCCCCTGGCTTTCCAGTGCTCGATGCCCTTTTTCATGTCGAGCAATTCCGCGCGGCCGATCAGTTCGTTGATGGTGCGCACACCGAGACGCGCCATGATCTCCCGTGCTTCTTCCGCGACGAAGAAGAAGAAGTTCACCACATGCTCCGGCTGGCCGCGGAAACGCTTGCGCAATTCGGGGTCCTGGGTCGCGACGCCCACCGGACAGGTGTTGAGGTGGCACTTGCGCATCATGATGCATCCCTGGACCACCAGCGGCGCCGTCGCAAACCCGAATTCATCCGCGCCCAGCATTGCCCCGATGACGACGTCGCGGCCGGTTTTCATCTGGCCGTCCACCTGCACGGTGATGCGCCCGCGCAACCGGTTGAGTACCAGCGTCTGCTGCGTCTCCGCCAAACCCAGCTCCCACGGGGTGCCGGCGTGCTTGATGGACGACCAGGGGCTTGCCCCGGTACCTCCATCGTGACCCGAGATCGTGACGTGGTCGGACTTTGCCTTCGACACGCCAGCAGCAACCGTGCCCACACCGCTTTCCGACACCAGCTTGACGCTGATGGTGGCTTCTGGATTGGCGTTCTTCAGGTCGTGGATCAGCTGTGCCAGATCCTCGATCGAATAGATATCGTGGTGAGGCGGCGGCGAAATCAGCCCCACGCCCGGAACGGAAAAGCGCAGATGCGCTATGTATTCCGATACCTTGTGGCCGGGAAGCTGTCCTCCTTCGCCTGGTTTTGCACCCTGTGCCATCTTGATCTGGATCTGGTCGGCGCTGGCCAGGTATTCCGCGGTGACACCGAAACGTCCGGAGGCCACCTGCTTGATCCGAGAACGCAGGGAATCGCCCTCGCGGAGCGGCAGGTCCCGGGCCACGCGATGGGCGCCGAGGCGCGAAGCGAGCGTTTCGCCCGCCTTGATGTCGGCAAAGCGGTTCGAGTCCTCTCCACCCTCGCCGGTATTGGACTTGCCGCCAATGCGGTTCATTGCGATCGCCAGGGAGGTGTGCGCCTCCGTGGAAATCGATCCCAGTGACATGGCCCCGGTGACAAATCGCTTCACGATATCCCTGGCAGGTTCGACTTCATCGATCGGAATTGCCCTTGCAGGATCCGCTTTGAATTCGAACAGGCCGCGGAATGTCATGTGGCGCCGCGACTGGTCGTTGATCAGGCGCGCGTATTCCTGATAGGTCGAGTAGCTGTTCTGGCGCGTCGAGTGCTGCAGTTTCGCTATCGCATCGGGCGTCCACATGTGTTCCTCGCCACGAATGCGATACGCATATTCACCGCCCGCATCAAGCGCGCCGGCCAGTACCGGATCGGCGCCGAAAGCCGCGCGATGCAGGCGGATCGCCTCCTCTGCCACCTCGAACACCCCTATCCCCTCGACGTTGGAGGTGGTGCCGGTAAAGTACTTTTCCACCACTGCCCGTGACAGCCCCACCGCTTCGAAGATCTGGGCGCCGGTATAGGACATGTAGGTGGAAATGCCCATCTTCGACATGACCTTCATCAGACCCTTGCCGATTGCCTTGACGAAATTCCTGATTGCCTTGCCGGGATCGGCTTCGGAAATTCCGAGCAGCGTTTCCAGTGCGAGGTAAGGATGTACCGCCTCCGCGCCGTATCCCCCCAGGAGCGCGAAATGATGCACTTCGCGCGCCGACCCTGTCTCGACGACGAGGCCCGCCGATGTGCGCAGTCCCTTTGCGACCAGGTGCTGATGAACAGCCGAGAGAACGAGCAGCGCCGGGATGGCGACCTTGTCCTTGTCCACCTGCCGGTCGGAAATGATGATGATGCTGAATCCGGAACGCACCGCGTCCTCGGCCTCGGCCGCAAGGTTCGCCAGGCGGGCTTCGATCGCCTCCCTGCCCCACGCAACGGGATAGCAGACGTCGAGTTCGTACGAGCGGAATTTACCCTCGGTGTACCGGTCGATATGCCGGATTTTTTCCATTTCGTAGAAATCGAGAACCGGCTGGCTGACCTCCAGCCGGATGGGAGGATTGCGTTCATCGATTCCAAGCAGGTTCGGCTTCGGCCCTATGAAACTTACGAGACTCATCACCAGGTCCTCGCGGATCGGGTCGATCGGCGGGTTGGTGACCTGCGCGAACAGCTGCCTGAAATAGTGGTAGAGGGTCTTGTCCTTGTTGGACAGGACAGCGAGCGGCGAATCGTTGCCCATGGAGCCGATCGCCTCTTCTCCCGCTGCCGCCATCGGCGCCATGATGAATTTTATATCTTCTTGCGTATAACCGAATGCCTGCTGGCGGTCGAGCAGCGCGACCATGCTGCGCTCGGGCTGCTGACGGTCGGTATTGACGTCGTCAAGCTTGACGCGGATTCGCTCCATCCACTCCCGATAGGGGCGCGCGGACGCCAGCGTTTCCTTCAGCTCATTGTCGTCGACTATGCGGCCTTTCTCCAGATCGACCATGAACATCTTGCCGGGCTGCAGGCGCCATTTCTGGACGATCCGCTCTTCCGGAATCGGCAGGCAGCCACTCTCCGAACCCATGATCACAAGATCGTCGTCGGTAACGATGTAGCGCGAGGGGCGCAGACCGTTGCGGTCCAGGGTCGCGCCGATCAACCGTCCGTCGGTGAAGGCGATCGACGCCGGACCATCCCAGGGTTCCATCATGGCGGCGTGGTATTCGTAGAATGCGCGGCGATTGGCATCCATGGAAGTGTGCTTCTCCCATGCCTCGGGAATCAGCATCATCATCGCGTGCGCCACTGAGTAACCGCTCATCACCAGCAGTTCGAATGCGTTGTCGAACGAAGCGGAATCACTCTGGCCGTCGTATATCAGCGGCCACACCTTGTTCAGGTCCTGACCGAGAATCGGACTTGAAATCGCCTGTTGGCGGGCGCGGATCCAGTTGACATTGCCGCGCAGGGTGTTGATTTCGCCATTGTGCGCGATCATGCGAAACGGATGCGCGAGATCCCACGTCGGAAAGGTGTTAGTCGAGAACCTTTGGTGCACCAGCGCCAGCGCCGATTCAAGGCGCGGATCCTGCAGGTCCTTGTAGTAGCGGCCGACCTGGTCGGCAAGCAACATGCCCTTGTAGACGACAGTGCGCGCCGACATTGACGGCACGTAGAACTCCTTGCCGTGCTTCAACCGCAATGCCTGGATTGCATGGCCCGAGGATTTGCGGATGATGTAGAGCTTGCGCTCGAGTGCATCGGTAACAGTGACGCTGGCGCTGCGGCCGATGAACACCTGGCGAATTACCGGTTCGATCTTTTTTACCGACTCGCCCAGCCCGGTGTTGTCGCGGGGTACGTCGCGCCAACCGAGCAGTTCCTGTCCCTCGTCCTTGATGGCGCGCTCAATCTCGTACTCGCAGGCCAGACGCGATGCCGGTTCCTGGGGCAGAAACACGATGCCCACGCCATACTCGCCCAGTGGCGGAAGGGGGACGCCCTGCCTGGCCATTTCCTCCCGGAAAAACCCGTCCGGAATCTGCAGCAGAATGCCTGCGCCGTCACCGGCAAGGGGATCGGCGCCGACCGCGCCCCGATGCGTAAGATTGCGCAGGATCTGCAGCCCCTGCTCGATGATCGTGTGGCTTTTCCTGCCCTTGATGTTCGCGATAAAACCGACGCCACAGGCGTCATGCTCGTTGCTGGGGTCGTACAGACCCTGCCGCTGCGGGAAACCTGGCTGGTTCACGCGTCCACCTCGATAGGGGGCGGCCGGAGAGGCCACCTTGGGTATCTGAAAATCCGAATCGAAAATCCGGGGCGAACCGTTGAGTCTACCCGTGAAATCTCGTTACTTCAATACCTTAGCAGAACCCATAACTCCGCTTTAACTGATGTCCTGACCGCCACGGTAACCACGCCCAGACGCGGAACTAGTTCTCCTATGTGGCTGGGCGTTATCTGCCTCTTTTAACACTGACCAGATTTCTTAGAGCGGAAATATTCGCCCTTTTGGGGAACG
>SHXF01000116.1 GCA_009693435.1 Betaproteobacteria bacterium
ATCACCCAAAAGGACATCTCTGCCGCCATGCACTACCTCAACCATCGCCCCAGAAAATGCCTCGGCTTCAAAACACCCCACGAAGTCTTCTGGAAGAAGCTACACTCGCATCATAACGCGGTTGCACTTCAGACTTGAATCCGCCAAGGTATAAAGAAATTAATTCTTGTTATGATAGAAATTCGGCACAAATTGGTAAGAAAGAGTACAAAATAAAGTTTGATGGCCAGTTGCCGAAAATATACGACGGCGATCTCGTTACATTTACTGGTGTAATTCTGAATTTCAGCACACCCATAGTGGAATACGAAATGAATGTGGATGCGAAAATGGTGACAGTAAAAGCTGGTAATAAAGAAATAAGCAGTCAGCCAGCACAAACTGCAAAGAGGAGCAAAAATGACGCGGATAATACGTGTCGCTTAGCTGTTGGAGGCCCCGACGATGGTGCGCTCAATAGGGCAATGTATAACAGGTGCATGAAAGAGCAAGGATTCTAGTTTCATCACATGTAATAAAGGCGATTTATCTAATGTTCTTTAATGAATTATTTTGTCTAAGTATGGTGGAAGGTGAAAAACCTTCTGCCAATGAATGGTGCGATATAGCGCCTATCTAGTTGGGTCCTATAATCGTGCCATAAATACCCAATGCGCCTACATGAAATCCAACCAGCCAAAACCATCAAGCCAATCAAACCGCCAACACCTGACCAGCAACGTGTAGCATCGCTGAAAACCGTAGCGAAACGTGCAGATCAAGCTGTGACGGCGGAGCGGGCGCGGCAGCAACAGCGTAAAGCACAGCAAGCACTTGTTAAAGCACAGCAAACGATAGCGGTGGTTTAGTAAGTGTCGGTTTGAAAGACACTTGCTCAGCGTGTGTGACCGTTACGAAAAGTAACGATGGTAACGGTGGCAAAAGTTAAAACTTTTAAGTTTTCTGCATCTGTATTTTGTTTGGTCTGCTTTCGTGCTTCGGGCTATACTACTTTGTATACTACAATCTTAATAAGTCTTTTAACTTATTGTATACAAACAATAAATTACATAGACATCTGCGCGTTGGTGCTCTACGAAGGCAGGGGTCGGACGTTCGAATCGTCTCGGGCGCGCCAGCGTTTTTAGCGCGGTTTTAAAAAGGCGTGGATTATGCACTTGATCCCTTTGAATTCCGTGCGCGCTTCCCGTGCATCGATTCCCTGGCTGGCGTGGCTGTTGTCGGCGCTGATGATGGCATTCGCTTTCGCGCAGGAAGCGATTACCGTCAGCGACGAGCAGATCGCAAGGTTGTCGACGCGGCTCGGCCCGATAGCCAAAGAGCGGCTGACCAACTGGCGCACGCTCATGGCCAACCCGAAAAATCGCGCCCTGAACGAGCGGCAAAAGCTGGATCTGGTAAATGACTTCATGAATTTGACGCCGTTCAAAGAAGATCGCGATCACTGGGGCAAGGAAGATTACTGGGCGACACCGATAGAGTTTTTGTCCACCAATGCCGGCGACTGCGAGGATTATTCCATCGCGAAATATTTCACCCTGCTGGCGCTGGGCGTGCCCGATGAGAAGTTGCAGATCACCTACGTCAAAGAAATCAAGGTCTACAACGTAGCGCACATGGTGCTGGCGTATTTCGCCACGCCCGACGCCGAGCCGGTGATTCTCGACAACATCAACAAGACCATACAGCCGGCGTCGACACGCACCGACCTGCGGCCGATCTACAGCTTTAATGGTACCGGCCTGTGGAGCGCCAAGCAGCAGCAGGAGGATCTGCTGCAAGGTGAAAACGCGGGTAATTTGAGTTCTTACCTGACGTTCGCGCAGACCGGCGCCGACGTAACGCTGTCGGTGCAATCAACCGGGATTGCGGGTCAAGTAGATCAGAAGATTGTGTTGCAAGGCGTAACGATGGCACAACTGGCCGGAAGCAATCCCGCCGACAGCGCGGGTGTGATCGCCAACCTGCTTGCCAACAACAAGCTGATCACCGACTAGTCGCGGTAAGCGCCAAGCAGTCCGCGTCAAAACGCCCGGCGCAACGAAAACGTTGCGCCGGTTTTTTTGTCGGGGCATGGCTTAGGATTCGCACTGGCCTCCGTACGCGCCAGCCGCCATAATAGCGGCTTTTAGCGAAGCGCCGATGTCCATTGAATTCCGATACGATGCCGTAATCATCGGTGGCGGCCACAATGGCCTCACATGTGCGTGTTATCTCTCCGCAGCGGGATTGAAAGTGCGCATTCTCGAGCGCCACACCGAAGTTGGCGGTGCTGCGGTAACCGAGGAATTTCATCCGGGTTTTCGCAATTCCACTGCCAGCTACACGGTCAGCCTGCTCCATCCCAAAGTTATCGCCGATCTTAGACTCGCGGAACATGGTTTGCGCATCGTCGAACGGCCGCTCTCTAACTTCCTGCCTTTACCGGAAAAAAAATATTTTCAGACAGGCCGCACCAGCGCGCAGACACAGGCCGAAACAGCGCGCTTTTCCAAACGTGATGCGCAACGCCTGCCTGATTATTACCGGATGCTCGATCAAGCTGCCGACGTGGTGCGCGAGATGCTGCTCGAGACACCGCCGAATGCCGGTGGCGGTTTGGACGATTTTCTTTCCGCACTCAAAACCGCACAGCGGCTGCGCAAGCTCGCCATGGCTGAGCGCCGCAATGTGCTGGATTTTTTTACCAAAAGCGCAGGTGACGTACTCGATGCGTGGTTCGAGTCCGACCCTATCAAGGCGGCGTTTGGTTTTGACGCCATCGTCGGACATTTCGCCAGCCCCTACACGCCGGGTTCGGCCTATGTGTTGCTGCATCACGTAATCGGCGAGGTCAACGGACAGCGCGGCGCGTGGGGCCACGCCATCGGCGGCATGGGTGCGATTACCCAGGCGATGCGCAAAGAAGCCGAGCACCGCGGCGTTGAAATCACCACCGGCTGTGAAGTGGCGCAGGTGTGCGCCGACATTCGCGGCGTGCAAGGCGTGCAGCTCGCCGATGGCCGTGTGATCGAAAGCCGCTGCGTAGTGTCGGGCGTCAATCCGAAGCTGCTCTACACCAAGCTCATGCCGCACCATGTGCTGGATGAGGACTTTCTGCGCCGCATGCGCAACTATAAATGCGTATCCGGCACGTTTCGCATGAATGTGGCGTTGTCCGAGCTGCCGGACTTCACCTGTATGCCGGGCAGGCAAGCGGGCGATCATCACAAGTCGGGCATCATCATCGCGCCCTCGCTGCACTATATGGAGCAGGCGTATTTCGATGCGCGCACGCTCGGCTGTTCGCGCAAACCGGTGATAGAAATTTTGATTCCCTCCACGGTGGACGACAGTCTCGCGCCGCCGGGAAAACACGTTGCGAGTTTGTTCTGCCAGCACTTTAACCCGCAGTTGCCGAATCATCTCGATTGGCAGGTGATTCGCGAGCCGGTCGCGGACCTGATCATTGCCACGGTCACGCAGTACGCGCCCAATTTCAAGGCGAGTGTGCTGGGTCGTATGGTGCTGTCGCCGCCGGATCTGGAAAAGCGCTTCGGCCTTGTCGGCGGCGACATTTTTCATGGCGCTTTGACGCTCGATCAATTGTGGAGCGCGCGTCCGTTGCTGGGCAACGGCGCGTACCGCGGGCCGGTGGCGGGATTGTACATGTGCAGCGCCGGCACCCATCCGGGCGGCGGTGTCAGCGGTGCGCCCGGGCATAATGCCGCGCGCGAAATCGTGCGTGACTTCAAGCGTGGGCGGGCACGAAATAAGTCATGAAAATTTCCTTAAAACCCTGCCGGACTATTATTTTCCTGCTGTGGCTCGCGCTGGCCGCCAGCTGCTCCCCCAGCGTCCCCAAAGTAAGCAAACTCGCCCCTGCCGAGGTGATTGTTGCCTTCGGCGACAGCCTAACCTTCGGCACCGGCGCCACTGAAGCGGAAAGTTATCCGGCGGTGTTGGCGCAGTTGATTGCGCGCAGTGTCGTGCGCGCGGGCGTCCCCGGCGAAGTCACCGCGGGCGGACTCGCGCGTTTGCAACAGGTAATCGATGCGCACAAACCCGCGCTGATGATCGTGTGCCTGGGCGGCAACGATATGCTGCGCAAGATGGATGACGGCCAAACCAAGGCCAATTTGCGCAGCATCATAAAAACCATCAAGGCGCAAGGCATCAGTGTGGTGCTGGTGGGCGTACCCAAGCCTGCGCTGGTGACCAGCGCGCCGCCGTTGTTCGAGGAAATCGCGATCGAGTTCGGCATACCCTACGAAGGGAAAATCGTCACCGACATAATGTATCAACGCGATCAGAAATCCGATGCGATTCATCCCAATGCCAAGGGCTATCGGCGCATGGCGGAAGCGATCGCTGCGCTGCTGAAAAAAGCGGGCGCTGTCTAACCGCATGGTTTGGTGAAGGCGGCTGGCCCCTCGCGGCAGCCCGTCACCGCGCATCCGATCAGGGCGCTTTTTTCAACCCGGTATAAAACTGCGGCCAGCGTTGCAGCACTGCCGGCCCATCATCGCTATAGATGTGGCAGGCGTTAAGCTGATACGGCGCTTTGGTGATGGGACGGCCGGCATTGTGTACGTCA
The DNA here is from genome assembly GCA_009693435.1 of Betaproteobacteria bacterium. The sequence goes on from SHXF01000116.1 coordinate 4,577, forward strand.
CGCGCGCGGCCGGTGGCCTGAAACGCGGTGGTGGCCAGCGGGCCCAACAACTCCACCAGATGGGTGCAGCCTTTGACGCCACCCAGCCGCTGGCCCACTTCACGCCGCCAGCCGCGGCCGATTTTCACGCCGGCCAGTTGCTTGAAATTCACCGTGATGTCACCACAGGTGGGATGCGGGCCTTCGTCGGTTTTCGCCTCGGCATCGTGGATTAACATATCAAGATCAATGGTTAGGCGTATCCACATATCATGCACGGGCTCACCGGGTTGGCGCGGCTCGCGGCCGTGGCGACGCGGATGCACATTGGATTTGGTATCCACCAGATGCGCTTCGATGTCCCACAGGCCGTCGTCGCGCTCATAGCCTTTGCATTCGATGGCGCGGGTGTGGATGGGCTTGCGGGGTTGGTGGGGTGATAAGGGCATTGGGTGACGTCCTCGGATTCATGGGTTCAGCGGGCCGACGCGCAGGCAACTGCTGCAGGATGCGTTTCCGCTGTTGCTGAGTGTAGCGCGTCCAGTATGAAACTTCATACAGCGTGCGCCCGCAGCCTCTGCACAAGCTGGTTTGCTGATCGATCACGCAGGTGTTCACACAAGGCGACTGGTAATCCTTGTACGCATCAAACACGTACGGTCAGGCCGCCATCTTTGCGGCAATGGCTTTCGCCGCACGCGAGAATGTGGGCCGGCCCAGCACGCCGCAAATGTAATCGCCGGCGGCGATGAGTTTTTGCATGTCGACGCCGGTTTCGATGTTCAGACCATCCAGCAGATACAGCACGTCTTCGGTGGCGACGTTGCCGGTAGCGCCCTTGGCGTACGGGCAGCCGCCCAGCCCCGCGACTGAGCTGTCAAAGGTGGCGATGCCGCATTCCAGCGCCGCATAAATGTTGGCGATGGCCTGACCGTAGGTGTCATGCACATGCACTGCCAGCCGCTCGATGGCGATGTACTTCGCCACCGCCTCGATTACCGAGCGCGTCTTGCCCGCTGTGCCGGTGCCGATGGTGTCGGCAATGGTGATCTCATAACAGCCGAGTTGATCAAACTCGCGCGCCAGCCGCGCCACCGCCTGCGGATCGACTTCACCTTCATACGGGCAGCCCAGACACACCGACATGTCGCCGCGTACTTTAAGGCCGTGCGCCAGCGCTTCAGCGCACACTTCCGAAAAACGCGCGATACCTTCGGCGATGGTGCAGTTGGTATTTTTTTTCGAAAACGCTTCGCTGGCCGCGCCAAAGATTACGACCTCCTCGCAACCCGCCGCGATCGCGGCATCCAGTCCTTTGCGGTTGGGCACCAGCACCGGGTAACTCACGCCCGGCCTGCGCCGGATGCCTGCCATCACCTGCGCGTTATCCGCCATCTGCGGCACCCACTTGGGCGACACGAATGCGGTGGCCTGTATCGTCCGCAAACCGGCCTCCTGCAGGCGCTGGATGAGTTCGATTTTGACTGCGGCGGAAACGGGCGTGGCTTCGTTCTGCAAACCGTCGCGCGGACCAACTTCAACCAGCTTTACTTTTTTGGGCAGGTGCATTTGATGAGATTATACGCGCTGTCTGTCACTATGGTGGGCGACGCACGGGTATCTGCGCCAACGCCACCGACGCGGCTGATGAAGCCCGCCGCAGGCACTGCTTTTTACTGCACCTCATGCGCCGCCAACGACGAGCGTTGAAGTAACAGCATGTCATGATTCGGCAACCGCGAATAGCGTGCCGCGGGATTCGCGTTGGCTGTGGATCGCGGGTAAGGTCAGCGTTTCGCGAGTTCTGTTTCGTAGCGCGCGAGCATGTGCTCGTCGAGGCAGCAGAAAAATATTTTGTCGAAAACGTCATCGCGTGATGCAGCGAAGCACTCGCGTAGCGCAATTCCCACCGCAGCGTTTAGCGGATAGCCGTAAACCCCACAGCTAATCGCAGGATAAGCGATTGTTCTTATTGCATTTTTAGAAGCAAGCGCCAAGCTCGTTCGATAACATGAGGCGAGCAATTCCGGCTCGCCGGCGCGCCCGCCCTGCCACACCGGACCGACCGTATGAATGACGTAGTGCGCGGGCAACTGGTAACCGCGCGTGATTTTCGCCTGCCCGGTTTTGCAGCCATTCAGCGCGCGGCACGCGTCTAGCAGCGCCGGCCCGGCGGCGCGGTGGATCGCGCCATCGACACCGCCACCGCCAAGCAGCGACGTGTTCGCGGCGTTGACGATGGCGTCTACCTTCAACGTCACGATGTTGGCGAGCAGAGCCTGTAGTTGGGCGGGCATGGATGGGTTGAGGTCAAAGGCGTTTCAACCACAGATAAACACGGATGAACACAGATAACACCTACAGCTTGATTGGGTTATATTTTGACGTTCATCTGTGTTTATCTGTGGTTCAAAAGTTTTTCACCAAGGGCCCTTATCCAGCCAGCGTTCCATCTGATCCAGCCGATCCGCGCCCCAGAAAGGTTCACCATCGATCACGATGTAGGGCGAGCCGAATACGCCGCGCTCGATGGCGGCATCCACTTCCATTTTGGTGCGTTCCTTGACTGCAGGATCGTTCAACGCGATGGCCAATGCCGCCGTGTCGATGCCGAGTGTGGCGGCGACTTCAAGAGTGATTTCAACTGTAGAAATGTCACGGTCTTCGGCGAAGTACGCGCGATACAGCGCGCCGGCGAATTTTTTCGCCAGCGCGGCATCCTTGTCAAACAGCCAGTAGTAGGCGCGGCACGGCGCGACGGTATTGATCGGAAACTTGCGCGGAATCCTGAAGGGTACATTGAACCAGCGCGCTGAACGCAGCATGTCGTGCGTGGCGTAGCCTCCCTTTAACGGAATGGTCGTTAGCGGCTGTTGGCCGTTGATCTTGAATACCGCGCCCAGCAAAATTGGCCGCCACATGACATCACGCCCGTGTTTAGCCGCGATGGCGTCTATTCTCGTCGCCGCAAGGTAGCCATACGGCGATGAAAAATCAAAATAAAAATCAATCGGCGCTGTCATGAAAATTTCCGCGGCTTCAGCGCCCCAGCATGCCCAGTCTGGCCAGCGCGTCCAGCGTTTCCTGCTCCAGCGCTGCAATCAACGCCGCCGCCGTAAGTGCGCGTGACAGCGGCGCAGCCTGCCCCGCCCACATCGCCAGCAAATCGGCATTGCCTGCCTTGCCCGCCGCCGAGCGCAGCGGCCCGGACAACACACCCTGCGCCGGGAATGCGAGTTGGGGTGCGTTGCAGTTACTCATCTCACGCATAAAGCGGTTGGCGAGTCCGCGCGCGGGCTTGCCGGTAAATTTCTCGGTGACGCGCGTGGTGTCTTCGCGCGCGGCGAGCACGCTTTCTTTGTGGATGCCTGGAGCGCCGCTTTCGGCGCAGGGGATAAACGCCGTTCCCAGTTGCGCGCCTTGTGCACCGAGCGCAAGTGCCGCGGCGATGCCCGCACCATCCATGATGCCGCCGGCGGCGACCACCGGAATTTGCACCGCGCGCACGATGAGCCGGGTGAGTGCGAGCGTGCCGGTCATTGCTTCGTAGGGATCGCGCAGATACGAACCGCGATGGCCGCCGGCTTCCGCACCCTGCGCGATGATGAAATCCACGCCGAGCGCTTCAACGTGCCGCGCTTCAGCGATGCACGTCGCGCTGGCGCCCACGCGAATGCCCGCGGCTCGCATACGCTGCAGCCGTTTTGCATCTATGCTCCCGAGGTGACAGGTGAACACACGTGGACGCGCCTCTTCGATCACATTAAGCTGCGACTCGGTATCGGGCGCGTAGGGCGCATTAACCGGCGGCGGCGGCGGCAACCCCATTTCGGCGTAATAACCGGCCATTGCGGCAATCGCTGCGCGTTGATCGTTAGCGGGAATCGTCCCGGGTTGTGGCGACAAAAACAGGTTCAGATTCATCGGCGCGTCGGTGAGTTTGCGCGCCGCGTCAATGTCGCGCTGCATGGTTTCGGGTTGAGTGTAGGCGAACCAGAATGAGCCTAGCGCGCCCGCGTTGCTGGCCGCCGCAACCAGCGCTGGCGTGCTCACGCCACCCGCCATCGGCGCCTGAATGATGGGCAGGCGCGTCCCCAGCAAATCGCACAGCGGCGTGTGAAGTTTGGTCATCCGTGTATGTCTCCGTGAATAGTTCTCGCTCGCTCAGCCCGCAGCGTATCTGCCCCGTGCCGACGCTCACCCGCACGCTACTCTCGCCCGCAGTACCCGCTACGCTTTCCGTGGACAGAAGTTTCGCGGAAATCCGCCGCCGATCGCGATTGTTGCGGCGCGCGGTACGATTTGTTGGTATTCGTATGGGCTCAGACTGGCATCAAACAGTTTCCGTTCTTCGTTCAATTAATGCAGATAATTCACAAATACTATATGTAAAACAATAAGTTACAATTTTCCCGCAATCGGGCGTGGGGCGCCCAGCAGCTACCGGCCGGAACCCGCGACCGAATAGTGTCACGCCGCGCCTGTGCGACAGCTATTGTGCTTTGCAATATAAGCCAGTATTCTCAAAAACTCCTCTTAAAACACGATCATAAAGGATATTACGTCAGCGCCGATATTCGCGCCATCGGATCGCGCTGCCGTAATCACCGTAATCCATATGCAAGCTGCGACTGCCAGGAAAAAGCCTCAACCCGACCCCTCGAACCTGTTCTACCCCATCGCCGAGCCTCCGGCGTCCGGCACGGTGACGGCCGTTGCGCCCGGTGTCTACTGGCTGCGCATGCCGTTGCCGTTTGTGCTGAATCACATCAATCTGTGGCTGCTCGAAGATGGCGACGGCTGGACGATCGTCGATTGCGGTTTCGCCACGGATGAAGCTCGCGCTTGCTGGGAACGGATTTTCGCGCAGCATCTCAAGGGAAAACCGGTGACGCGCGTGATCGTCACGCATTTTCACCCCGATCATATTGGTCTTTGCAATTGGTTGTGCGAAAAGCATCAACTCACGCCATGGATGACCAAAGCGGAATTCCTGCAGGCGCATGTGGTGCACAAACGCGGCGGCGGTAGCGAGCCCGAATGTGTGCGCGCACTGATGTTGCGTCACGGACTGGATGCCGAGCGCATGAAATGGATCGATGAACGCGACAACCTCTACCCGCGCGGCGTGCCTGCCCTGCCGCGCGCGCACCGGCGCATCCACGACAATGAAGCCATTGCGATCGGCGCGCACAGCTGGCGCGTGGTCGTCGGCCACGGCCACGCGCCAGAGCACGCCAGCCTGTATTGCGAAAAACTGGGGCTGTTCATTGCGGGCGATATGCTGCTGCCGCGCATTTCAACCAACGTCAGTGTGTGGCCGGCGGAGCCGGAAGCCGATCCGGTTGGCGACTTTCTCGCTTCGCTCACGCGTTACGCCACGCTTGCCGCAAACACGCTGGTGTTGCCGTCACACGGCTTGCCGTTTCAGGGACTGCACGCGCGCGTCGATGCGTTGCATGAACACCATCGGTCGCGGCTCGAGCGTCTGAGCGTAGCGTGCATCACCCCGCAAACCGCTGTGTCAGTGTTACCCGTGTTGTTCGATCGCAAGTTTGACGATCATCATGTGCTGTTCGCAATGGGAGAGGCGATTGCGCACCTTAACTATCTGATGCATCGCGGCACCTTGTGCCGCGTCCTCAACAGCAGCGGTGTCTACCAGTTTCAACGTGCGGAGAAAGATTGAATGCACACCGCCGAACAGCAGCGGAAGCCCTTTAACCTGACAGAGATGGTGCGGCTTTACGCTGGCATCTCGCGCAAGAGCCGCGAGTTGCTCAGACGCAACCTGCGTAAGGCCAGCGCCCCTCCGCGGCAAGCATCTGACGAACTCGGCATCGCGCGCGCCTTTTTCGAGGCGTGGGTAAAAATGGCCAGCGACCCGCTGCAACTGGCGCAGACGCAAATGAAAGTATGGCGGGATCACGCGGCGCTGTGGCAAAACACCTGGATTTCTCTGAGTGGGCAAAAGCCCGCACCGGTGGCCGAGGTGCAAAAGGGTGACCGTCGCTTTCGCCATGAAGATTGGCAGAACAGGTTTTTGTTTGATTACCTGAAGCAGTCGTACCTGATCGCCGCGCGCCATTTGCATAAGGCCATGTGCGGCGTGCATGGCTTGGATGAAACCACTGCGAAGAAAGTGGATTTTTATACGCGCCAGTATATCGACGCCCTGTCGCCATCGAATTTCGCACTCACCAATCCCGAGGTGCTGCAGGAAACCGTGCGCAGCAGCGGCAGGAATTTACTCAAAGGACTCAATAATTTACTCGATGATCTCGGGCATGCAGACGGCGCCCAATTGCGAGTGAAAATGGTGGATGACCGAGCCTTCAGGCTGGGCGTGAACATCGCTGCGACACCGGGCAAAGTGGTGTTCCAGAACGAGCTGTTGCAGTTGATTCAATACGCGCCCGCCACCAAGACGGTGTATCGCCGTCCGCTGCTGATCGTGCCGCCGTGGATCAACAAATTTTACGTGTTCGATATGCGCGCGGATAACTCGTTTGTGCGCTGGGCAGTCGCACAGGGCCACAGCGTGTTCATGGTGTCGTGGATCAATCCTGATGCCAGGCACGCGGGCAAAACGTTCGAGGATTATCTTAAGCAGGGCACGCTGGCGGCGATTGATGCCACGCTGAAAGCGGCCGGCGCCGAAGCGCTGAATCTGATTGGATTTTGCCTCGGCGGCACCCTGACGGCCGCGACACTCGGCCACCTCGCCGCAAAACATGACCCGCGTGTGGCGAGCACTGCTTTCTTTGCAACCCTGGTGGATTTCAAGCAGTCCGGTGAACTCGAGGTGTTCATCGATGAGCAACAAGTCACCGCGCTGGAAAAACGCATGCATCAGCGGGGTTACCTCGAAGGCTCGGAGATGGCAACGACGTTCAATATGCTGCGCGCCAACGATTTGATCTGGTCGTTCGTGGTCAACAATTATTTGATGGGCCGCGACCCGATGCCGTTTGATCTGCTCTATTGGAACGCCGATTCCACGCGCATGCCGGCGGCCATGCACAGCTACTATTTGCGCAATATGTACATGAAAAACCTGTTGCGCGAGCCGGGCGGCCTCACGCTTGCCGGCACGCCGATTGATCTGAGCCGGGTGAAGACGCCGCTGTATTTTGTTGCCACTGTCGAAGACCATATCGCACCGTGGAAAACGGTTTATGCCGGTGCGCGGGTTTTCGATAGCAACATCCCGCTGCGATTTGTGCTTGGCGGTTCGGGTCATATCGCGGGCACCGTCAACCCGCCGTCGGCCAACAAATACGGCTACTGGACCAACGACAAAATTGGCGCCGAGCCGGATGCGTGGCTGGCTGGCGCGAAGCAACACAGCGGTTCGTGGTGGACGGATTGGCAGCAGTGGGTGGACAAACACGGTGGCGGCAAAGTCGCGGCGCGCATACCCGGTAAAGGCAAGTTGAAGGCGCTGGAAGATGCGCCAGGGTCTTATGTCAGCGTGCGACTGGATCGCAAAGCGGCGGCCTAGCTCGAAAAATCCGCCGCCGATACAGTAACGACGGTGTGCTGCCGGGCCTGACAGCGGAAGGATGAACAGGTTGCACCGGCGCCTGGCCGATTGCAATGCCCGTTGCGGCACGAGAACGCCAGACACGCGGCGCGCGAGCGGCGCTGCAAGCCCGCGTTTCCCGCTATAATCTTCGGGCACAGTGCCACTGCGAACTTTCCAGGAGTGCCGGTTCATGAACACCCAGCTACTCGACAAACTCGACCTACTCGACGTGAACCCGCTCACCGGCGGCATGGGCGCGGAAATCCGCGGTATTGATTTGTCGCGGGAACTGGATGAGCGTAGCTTCGATGCAGTTAACCAGGCGCTGCTGGATCATGGCGTGATTTTTTTCCGTGCTCAGAACATTACCCCGGCGCAACAGATCGCGTTCGCTACGCACTGGGGTGAAATCCATCTGCATCCCCATATGCGTTGTCTGCCAGATCATCCGGGCGTTATCGAAATCGTGAAGAAGGAGGATGACACCACCGTTTTCGGCGAGAACTGGCACACCGACCAGATGTTTACGCCAACGCCCGCGCGCGTCACTATCCTCTACGCAAAACAAGTGCCGCCGGTGGGCGGCGACACCCTGTTCGCCAACCTCTACATGGCTTACGACACGCTATCGGACGGCATGAAGGCGATGATTGCCAATCTGCGCACCATCAGCATCTACGACAAAAAGAAAATAAGGCCGGCCGCCATGACACCGACTGCGCCCGATGATGATCCCGAACCTGCCGAACACCCATTGGTCCGTGAACACCCCGAAACCGGGCGCAAGGCGCTGTACCTGTGCCACATCGGAATCACACGCCAGATCGTAGGCATGACCGAGGAAGAAAGCCGGCCCACCCTGTCCTATCTGATAGCCCACGCGACGCGGCCGGAATTCACTTGCCGTTTTCGCTGGGAAGCCGGTTCGATGGCGGTGTGGGACAACCGCCGTGCGCTGCATTATCCGGTCAATGACTACTACGGCTACCGCAGGGTCATGCACCGGATCACGATCAAGGGCGATCGCACATTCTGAGTCCGTCGGCGGCGTGATGGGTTTTAACCCTGCTGCGCCAATTGGCGCTGCGGCGTGATAATCCTGCGCTGTTCACGAACGGCCGTAAAAAACACACTGCTCTGATCCTCATGGTTAATTGGTTTAAAAAAATTTGGTTCGTCAGCAGAATCTGTGGGTGAGTTTTGGCTCGGGTAGTTTCCCAAGTACATGATTAAGCATATGTTCTGCCATTTTGAATGTCCGAAAACTGCAGGTTCTTCTGATCGTGACTTTAGCCTTGTTGTTCAACCCTT
>SHXF01000015.1 GCA_009693435.1 Betaproteobacteria bacterium
TTGCTCTAAAATCAACCACCATCACGCGCGAAGATTGCCACGTTTGTGCACCCACAAGTCACTGGCCATCCTTAAAATGCCCTGCGTCGCATCTCATCGCGTAATTCTTCGCTCCGCCAAAAACTCCCTCGACCGGCGCCGGGCGGGCGTTTCCGGGGTTTACGGACAAGCACTATTTAGGGGATTGCCGAGCAATCTGACCGGTGACATTCCCTCGTCTTCTTTTGGCTCGATTCCAATGGACGAGGGAATTTCTATGCGCGCGCAGAGTCTTCTAGATGATCTGCAGAAACTTTTCAATATTGAGTACGGAGACAAAACTATGTTTGCCATTGAGATGCCCGATTTTGCATATCAAGTCTCTGAATCGATGGTTGTTGAAGCAGTTCAATCGAAAAGTGGGCAGAGAGGGAATGAGCGGACGATTGGAATTTGCCAGCTTGTGCAAAACCCAATCCCAACATATGAGGGCGAATATTTGCCCATTAACTCATTGGGGCCTGTGGGCGCGGCGAGGATTTACTTTGAAAATGATCCAAGTTTCACAAGTGTCTTGGCGAGAGGTGATCTCAGAATTCTCAATGGTCCAACCTATGGAAAATTAGAACCAAGTAAAGATGCTCCAGGAGGATTCTGGTACGTGCCCAATCAGGGTTACTTTGGCCCGGATCGAGCGACGTTTGAAATACAAAGTGGCAGTGTCAGAGTCAGGGTTGAATATTTTTTTAGAGTCCTGGATTCGGTGGGGAGCAACCGACCTGACGAAGAGCATAAGAGACTCTGTCCCAATGGATCGCGTTGGAGAATATCTCAGTCGTTCGGGCTTGAGAATTCGGGCGGCTCGGCTTCGCTTGCTAAGAATGTATCTGATTTAACATTGGTAATTGCAGACTTGGGCGGCAAAGTTGTCGGGTAAAGTGGACCCCTGAGTCAAGACAATAACTCGCTCGGTTTAAGCTGCACATTCGACTTCACTTGTAGCTGGGCGGCGCTGCCCCGGGTTTTCCCTACTTTTCCCTGCTTTGCCCTGCTTTGGTCTTTGCTGTCGCTTTTGATTTTGCCTTTGCGGTGGAGGAACCCCCTGTGGAGCGTAGCGCAACAGGGGGTTCCTCCACCGAGCCGCCGAATTTGTCCACGATCAGCGCTCCGCCACCGATTGCGGTTCGATACACGACTGACGGCGGTTTGTATTCCAGAGACTGGTGAGGAAGCTCGCCGTTATGGAAGGCGAAGTATTCGACCAGACCGACCATCAACTGCCCCATCGTGGCATAGCCCTCCAAATACACGTCCTCATGCCGGTGAATGCCTCGCTGGTGAACTGCGATCCCTGATCGCTGTTGAAGATCTCCGGCTTGGGGCCGCGCTTTTCTTCAAGCAGCGTTTTGGCTTGCTCCTGAATCTCCTTCTTCCACTGCCCAATCTGCACTGGATGAACACAGTACTGCTGCCCAATCTCGTTGATCGTCTTCGCACCTCGCAAGGCCTCCAGACCACCCTTCGCCTTGAACTCGGGCGTGTGGACCTTCCGCTTCTTTGAATCAACCATTTCTTCTAATCCTTCTTGACAGCGCACAGCTTGAACTGCTGTCTTGAAAACGGGGTCCACTTTAGGGTGCGATCCAAACTGGGGTGCCGTTCGCCGCCGGGCGGTGGCACCGTCATTACAGCAGAGCGCAGCCGTAGGGTGCAGCCTTAGTGCGCAGATTCGGCGCGCCGAATACGGTGGTTTTTCCGCGAACAGGGCGCGATGAATCCGCGCCCTACGATGGTGGCGCGTTGCGGAAGGTGATCCGCACCTCCAGGAAGGCGGTCCAGCCTGCCCGCATTCAACCGCCTCTGCTCCCGGCGTCGACAAAATCCGCGATGAGGCCGGCCACCTGCGGCACCCGTTCGTAGCCCGTCCCCACTGGCGCGCGTTGCTTGATCTCCAGCCACGCTTCGCGAAAACCCGCCGGGGCGATCAGTTCGGCGCCGGGAATGAGCGCCGCGGCCCGCTGCGCGCGTTCGCGCAGGTGCCCGGAGTCGTCCGACCCATCGACGATGCGCACCGGCACGGCCAGCCGGCGCAGATCTTCCTCGGGCGCGCCTATGAGCAGGTCTTCGGCGCGTATCTGGCTCGCCCAGCGGCGCATCACGCTTGCGAACTGCCGCGGATTCTCCGCGAGCATGCGCGCGCGGTTGGCCGGGTTGGCCCGGATGCGATCGGCCCAGTAGGGCATGGCGGCGACCGCCTGCATCCCGTCGCGCTCGGCGATTTCCGCGGCTTCGCCATAGTAGGTGCGCGCCAGCGGCACGGCGACCGGTCCGCCCGAGAGCAGCCACAAAAACATGCCGCGCACCGCGTCGGGATAACGCAGCGCGGTGCGTATCGACACGCGCGCGCCCGAGGACGCGCCGGCGAGGTAAGCCGGCCAGGCGTCCAGTTGCCGCAACAACTGCTCGAGCTGATCGGCCCACAGGTCGAGGTCCGATGCGCCGCGGAACAGGACATCCGAGCCGCCCAGATTGGCGCGGTCCCAGACGATGACGCGGCAGTGCGCCGCGAGCTTTTCCGCGAGCGGCATGGCGAGTTCGAGCGGACAACGGCCGCCGGGCGTTAATACGAGCGGCACGCCCTTGCCCAGAACGCGGTAACGGATGCTGCAATCGCCGATGGAAGTGGATGGCATCGTGCGGCCCCTGTCTCAGTCTTCCACGCGGATGTTCGCCGTCGCCACCACCTTTTTCCACTTGGCGAGATCGTCGCGGATCAGCGCGCCGAGTTCGGCCGGGGTGCCCGGGCTCGCTTCTATGCCCTGTCTTTTCAGCACCGCCAGCACCTCCGGCTGCGCGAGCAACTGCGTGATCTCCGCGTTCAGCCAGGCAACGATGGCCGGCGGCGTGCCCGCGGGCGCGAGCATCGCGTACCAGAGATCGAGGCTGAAGCCGGGATAGCCGAGTTCGGCAACGGTGGGGAGATCGGGGAACTCGGCGTTGCGCCGCGCGCCTGCCGTCGCCAGCGCCTTCAGCTTGCCGCTCGCCAAATGTGGCCGCGCCATTTCCATGGGCGTGATCATGAACGCCACGTCGCCGCTGGCGTGGCCGAGCACCGAGGGCGGCATGCCTTTGTAGGGCACGTGAAACAGATCGATGCCGGCAAGCTGCTTGAGCAATTCGGTGGCCAGGTGCGCGGGCGTTCCCGCGCCGGGCGTGCCGTAATTCACCTTGCCCGGCCGCGCCCTCGCATAGGCGATAAGTTCGTTCAGGTTGCCGGCCGGCAATGAGGGATGCACCGTGAGCAGGAAGGCGCCGCTGCCGATCTTGATGATGGGTGCGAAATCCCTGAGTGGATCGAACGGGACGGTACGCGTGCTGGCGGTGATCACCAGGGTGTTCACCGCCATCCCCAGCGTGTAGCCGTCGGGCGCGGCGCGCGCCACAAATTCGGTGCCGATCAGGCTGGAAGCGCCCGGCTTGTTCTCGACGATGACCGGCTGGCCGATGCGCTCGGACAGCTTCGGTCCGATGGTGCGCGCGGCGATGTCCACGCCGATGCCGGGCGAGTAGGGGACAACGATGCGCACCAGCCGCGCCGGATAACCCGCCGGCTTCTGCGCCAGCGCGGGCTGTGCAAGCAACAGTGTCGTCAGCGCACCGGTCGCAACGATAGCGCGTACCGCGAAGGCGAACATGCGCGCGTTTCGCCAAGAATCTCCAGTTGCGTGAAGGGCATCCCGACCGGGCGTCGTCGAGTGCACATTCTCCGGCGCATTGTTAACCGCATCTTCCCTGGGACAACCGTTGCTCATCTCCTCACCTCCGGTTTCGCACCCCAGTGCCACCATCGTAGGGCGCGGATTCATCGCGCCATGGTCGCGGGAAAATCACCGGTATTCGTAGCGCTGAAGCCGCGCCCTACGGCTCATCTCACCACCTCCGGTCTCGTACCCGAGCACCGCCGGCGTAGGGCGCGGATTCATCGCGCCATGGTCGCGGGAAAGCCACCGGCATTCGGCGCGCTGAAGCTGCGCCCTACGGCTGCGCTTGGTCGCAGTTCCCCCGTGGATATAATAAGCCATGCGCAGTTTCGACAAGCTTTTTACAAGCGCATGCATAGTCTGGCGACCCGGGGAGCAGGGGACACAGCATGATCAGTGAAGAGCACAACCGCCGCTTGACCCGCGTTGGACCCGGCGAACCGGCGGGCGAGATGCTGCGGCGTTACTGGCATCCGGTGGCCGCATTGGACGATCTCGCGCGCAATCCGGTCAAGGCAGTGCGCCTGCTGGGCGAAGACCTGGTTGCCTACCGCGATCTGGGCGGCGCCTACGGCCTCCTGGCGCGCCACTGCGCGCATCGCGGCGCGGACCTTTCCTACGGTTATGTCGAGCAGTGCGGGTTGCGCTGCAATTACCACGGCTGGCTTTACGGCGAGAGCGGCGCCTGCCTGCACCAGCCGTTCGAGGAGACCTTCGATCCGCGCGCGCGGCTGCGCGAACGGACTCATGTAACGGCCTACCCTGTCCGGGCGCTGGCCGGACTGCTGTGGGCCTACCTCGGTCCTTTGCCCGCGCCGGAGCTGCCCGATTGGGAGCCGTTCTCCTGGAAAAACGGTTTCGTGCAGATCGTGTTCGCCGACGTTCCGTGCAACTGGCTGCAGTGCCAGGAGAACTCCATCGATCCGGTGCATTTCGAGTGGATGCACTCCAACTGGAGCAAGCGCCTGCGCAACGAGCCCGGACCCTACGCGCCCGCGCATACCCGGCTCGATTTCGAGGAGTTCGATTACGGCATCGTCTACAAACGGGTGCGCGAGGACACTGATGAACAGCATCCGCTGTGGACCGTGGGCCGCACCTGCCTGTGGCCGAATGCGTTCTTCCTCGGCGATCATTTCGAATGGCGCGTTCCGGTGGACGACGAGAACACGCTTTCGGTGACCTGGTCGTTCTGGCGCGTGCCGCGCGAGCGCGAGCCTTACGTGCAGGAAGCGATTCCCTCCTGGACCAGCCCGATACGCGACGCCGCCAGCGGCCGCTGGATCTCCAGCCACGTCATCAATCAGGACATCATCGCCTGGGCCGGCCAGGGCCGCATTGCGGACCGCACGCGCGAGAATCTCGGTGCGAGCGACCAGGGAATCTGGCTGCTGCGCAAGCGCCTTGCCGCGGACATCGATTGCGTGGCGCGCGGCGAGGATCCGAGCGGGCTGATCCGCGATGCGCAGGCGAACCACGCGGTGCGCCTGCCGGTGGCGATGCGCAAGACGCTGACCGAAGGCATGCCCCTGGAGGCCTACCTGGCGCATCCGATGTGGGGCAAGCACATTCGCCATTTTCCGTTTCACGCCGGCCAGCCCGAAGCGGTCAAGCGCGCCTACGAATCCGCGATGGGCGTCACCATGACGGATCGCGCGGTGGTGGATTTATAGTGTCCCTATCATTGCTTCGCAGAAGCAAGGTAGCGTGCGCCATGCGCACGAAGCAACGAGGATCGTGCGCATGGCGCACGCTACGAAGTGACGGCCCAACCCGCGCATAGGAGAACCACCGAATGATCATCGACTGTCATGGCCACGTGAGCGCGCCGGCGGAGTTGTGGGCGTACAAGGCTTCGCTGCTGTCGCATCGCGGCGCGCACGGCAAGGGCAAGGTGAATGTCTCGGACGACGAGATCCGTGCCGCCGCCAACAAGAAAGAAATGGCGCCGGTGGGGCACCTCGACATGCTGAAGCGCGCCGGCACCGACACGCAGTTGCTCTCGCCTCGCCCGTTCCAGATGATGCACAGCGCCAAGCCGGCGCGCCTGGTGCACTGGTTCACCGAGGAGTGCAACAACATTATCCACCGGCAGATGCAGCTCTTCCCCGGGCTGTTCATCGGGGTGGCGGGATTGCCGCAGGTGGCGGGCGAGCCGATCGCGAACGTGCTGCCGGAGCTCGAGCGCTGCATCACCCAGCTCGGCTTCAAGGGCTGCCTGCTCAATCCCGATCCCTACGAGAACAGCGGCGCCGAGGCGCCGCCGCTCGGCGACCGCTACTGGTATCCGCTCTACGAGAAGCTCTGCCAGCTCGACGTGCCGGCGCACATCCATGCGACCGGCTCGCATTCCGAACGCACGCCCTACACGGTGCACTTCATCAACGAGGAAACGATCGCCGTCTACGGGTTGGTGAATTCCAGCGTGCTGCGTGACTTCCCCGCGTTGAAGATCGTGGTGTCGCACGGCGGCGGCGCGATCCCCTACCAGATCGGCCGCTTCCAGTCCTCATCGATGCGCAAGACCGAGGGCGACCGCTTCCTCGACGGTATGCGCAAGCTCTATTACGACACCGTGCTCTACAGCGAGGGCGCGCTGCGGCTGCTGATCGAGACCGTGGGCGCGGAGCGCTGCCTCTTCGGCGCCGAGTGCCCCGGCGTGGGCTCGGCGGTGAACCCGGATACCGGCAAGACCTTCGACGACATCCGGCCGATTATCCAGTCGTTCGACTGGCTTACGGCAGCGCAAAAACAGATGATTTTCGAGGGCAACGCGCGGCAGGTGTTCCGGCTGTAGCGGAACGCGATTTTTCAGGCCCTCAGGTTCTTTGTTGTATCCTCGGCGGCTTCGAGGGCATAGCGGGCGCTTTGAGCGGGCCGGTGCGTGCAGGCGGACGCAGGCCGTATCGGGAAACTTGTTCCTGGGACAACCATTTTGGGAAATGCAATGAAAATATGCGGAACACTGTTTTTCGCAATGGCCGTGGCCTGCGCCATCGCCACCGGCGCGCACGGTCAGACGGTCAAAATCACGCCGCTCGGCTCGCACGCTGGGGAATTCTGCGCCACCGACCGCGCGATGTTGTTCGAAGATCCGACCGGCGTGCGCCTCGTATATGACGTCGGCGCGTCCGTCGCGGGCGCGGGCGATCCGCGCCTCGGGGATGTGCATGTCATTTTGCTGAGCCATGCGCATGGCGATCACATCGGGCTCAACAAGGCCGCCGGTCTTAATGCAGGGGTCTGCGCCAAGCCCGAAACCGTGAGTGCGCTGCCGGCCACCACTACCGGCGAAATTGCCGCGGCGAAAAATGCCGCCATCATGACCGGCATCGACATGACGTCGTTCGTCGCAAAGAAGGTGGAGGCGATACACGGGAAGCCGGTGGAGAACTGCGCCGAAACCGGCCTGACGCGCGACACCATCGTTCCTCTGCAGGCGCCCTGCCGCGCGGGCGTGCAACTGGGCGGCAAGCGCACCTTCAAGACAGCGGGGCAAGCCAAAGGCGTGCAGGTCACCACGGTGTTCGCAGTGCACAGCAACAATGCCGGACGCGCGATGCTGTCCGAAGGTGGGCGGTCACCGCTGGTTCCGGACGAACTGTCGGCGTACGTCGGGCATGCCAACGGCTACATGCTGGTATTCACCAACGGATTGCGCGTCTACCTTTCGGGCGACACCGGCATCATGAGCGAGATGAAAACCATCATCGGTGACTTCTACAAGCCGAACCTCGCCATCATCAACCTGGGTGCGACCACCATGCCCTCGGAAGAGGCCGCCTATGCGGTGAACACGCTGCTACGCCCTGCGGCGGTCATTCCATCGCATTCCAGCGAAGGCGCCACCGAGGGCGGCAAGCTCAAGGCGGGCAGTCGCACCGCGGATTTCGTCAGGCTGGTGAAGGGACGCAAGGTGCATCTTTCGCTCAGCGGGCGCACCATGGAGTTCGACGGCAAGGCCAAGTGCGTGGCCGGGTGCTGACAGCGCGCGAGGGGGTCGGTCCGCCGGGCTGCCGGGACTGACCCGGACAGCACTGCATAAAAAACCTACTTGAACTCGAACACGACCGGATCCGATCCGCTGGCCGCGGGCACGCCCAGGCTGATGCGTCCCTGGCCGTGCAGCAACACCTGTTCGCGCCGCAGCAGCACTTCGCGCTCGCCATCCATGCTCACATAGGTGCCGTTGGTCGAGTCATCGATGAGGAAATACTGGGCGGCGTGGCGCTCGATGCGCGCGTGGCGGCGCGAAGCGGCCTTTTCCTGGGTGTGCAACTCGCAAGCGGCATCGCGTCCCAGCCACAACATCGCCTTGTCCGGCGGATACTCGATTGTCTTGCCGGAGTGCGACAGCACCAGCCGCGCCACCGTCTGAGGGCGGCGAATCACTCTGATGACCTGTGTGCTTTCCAGGTCTTCTTCCCATAACACTTCGAATACGCGCACAGCGTCCTGCTTGCCCTTCACGTTAAGGGCGTCGAGATCGCGCGTCGCAGCGCGTTGCGAAGGCGTAAACGCATCCGCGGCAGCGCCGCTGGTCAGAATCTGCCCCCTGCGGGCGAGTCCAGCCAGCCGCGCCGCGGTATTCACGCCGTCGCCCCAGAAATCCTTCCGGTCTTCGAGCACCTGGCCGAAATGGAAACCGATCTTGATGGCGAACTTCACCCCGCGTGTGGCTGGCAGAACGCTGACGGCGTCCTGCATCGATTTAGCGGCATCGCAGGCCGCCGCGGCCGACGGGAATGCGGCCATGATCTCGTCGCCTATGGTCTTTACCACCGTCCCCTGCCAGCGCGCCACGGCCTTGGCCATCACTGCCAGGCAGGCATCGATGGACTGGGCGGCGGGCCTGTTGCCCAGCTGTTCGTAGATCGCCGTGCTGTCGCAGACGTCGGCGAACAGGATGGCGCGTTGTTTGGAGACCAGCGTCACGCGGCGGCTTTCAGGTTGCTGAATGGCATAAGTGTAACTTTTCCCCAGCCGGAACAGTAGCCTGCGATGGAACGCATTCAGTCCAGGCGGATATTCATGCGCATGGCGAGGGGCGTCCAGGTCGCCACGTCCTTCCTGATCTTGTCGGCCAGCGCTTCGGGGCTGCCGCCCACGGGTTCGATGCTGAGACGCGCATACACGTTTTTGACTTCGGCCGAATTCATGGCCTTGTTCACCTCGCGGTTCATGCGCTCGATGACGTCCCTGGGGGTGCCGCTGGGCGCGACCAGCGTAATCATGCCGGCTACATTGAAGTCCGTCATCCCGGCCTCGTCGAAAGTGGGCGTATCGGGCAAGGCGTCGAGTCGCCGTGCATTCACCGTGGCGAGCGCGCGCAGCTTGCCGTCCTTGACCTGGGAGACCAATTGCGCGGAGGCCACGTAGAACATCGCATCCAGGCGTCCGGCCAGGAGGTCCTGCACCACCAGAGACTGGCCCTTGTAGGGAACGTGCACCATGCTGGTTCCGGTGCGGTACTGGAGCATTTCCATGGGCACGTGGAAGGCGTGCCCCACGCCCGCCGAGCCATAGTTGATCTTGCCGGGGTTGGCCTTGGCGTAGGCGAGAAACTCGGCCAGTGTGTGTGCCGGCATCGAGGCGTGGACGAACAGCGCGATCGGCGAATGCCCCATCCATATCACCGGGGTCAGGTCGCGGTCCGCGTCGTAGTTGAGTTTCCTGTAGAAGAACCGGTTGAACACCAGCACGTCGTTCGCGGAGGCGAGCATGGTGTAGCCGTCCGGGGCTGCCCTGGACACCAGTTCGGCGGCGATGATGCCGGCGTTGCCCGGGCGGTTTTCGACCACGATGGGCTGGCCCAGCGCCGCCGACAGCGGCCCCGAGCAGGCGCGGGCGAGCAGGTCGACGCCGCCTCCGGGCGTGAACGGCACGATGATGCGCACCGGTCGCGATGGCCAGCCTTGCGCGTGCGCCGCCGGCAGTGCGGCCAGCGCCGCCAAACCGAGCAGCAGCCCGAAAATCCTCCACGCCGTGCCATTAATCCTTTGCGCTGTCTTCAATTTTCCTCCCTGTGCGCGCTGATGCACCCGGTGGCGTCGAGCGGTATGCCATGGGCGCTATCCGAAGCGTTCCTGAGGGCAATCGCCAGCCAGATTTTCCATATTATGACGAGTATCGGCCCTCGGATGCGCCGAGTCCCGCTAAACTACAAAGCTGCAGTTCTCTCACTGCATCCACTCTCTCCACTTTCAGGATTATCCATGAACATTTCCATGTACCAGGCGAGCGTGCCGCGCTTCGTCAACATCCTCGGCAACCTCTCCAACATTCTCGACAAGGCGCAGGCCCATGTCGACGCAAAGAAGCTCGACACTGCCACGCTGACTACGTATCGCCTGTTTCCCGACATGCTGCCCATGACCACCCAGGTGCAGATCGCCTGCGATACCGCCAAGGGCGTGGTGGCGCGGCTCGCGGGGGTGGAGATTCCCGCCTACGAGGATACGGAAAAGACCCTGGCCGACCTGAAGGCGCGCATTGCCAGGACGATCGCCTTCATCAAGGCCGTTACGCCGGCGCAGATCGAGGGCACCGAGGACAAGGAAATCGTGATCAAGCGCGGCGAAAAGGAAACCCGCTACACGGGCATGCAGTTCCTGCTCGGCCACGCGCTGCCGAATTTCTATTTCCACGTCATCACGACCTACAACATCCTGCGCCACAACGGGGTCGAGATCGGCAAGCGCGACTTCCTGGGCAATCCGTAGAGAACGCGGCGAGGCGGGAGCAGATCCTCGGGCAGTCGCGGCGCCGGGTGTTTGAGCCGTTTTCCCGGATCCTGGCGCATGCTACTCCCGCATCCGCAATCCGCCGTCGCCAGCGCCGCGTATCGCGGGAATCGCGAGGGTCAGGAGCACCAACAGCCCGGTGATGAACTTGAGGTCCGAGGGCCGCAGGCCCACCGCGAGCGCGGCCGAGATCACCTGGTAATAGACCAGCGACCCGATCACCGGCGCGAGAACCTGGCGCCAGACGGTGCGCGTGCCGATCAGCGTTTCGCCGAGTATCACCGCCGGATTCGTGGGCTCCGCCTGCGCCAGCAACTGGGCAATCAGTGCCGGGTTGAAGTTGCCCATGCTCTTGCGATAGACGACTTCCTGCCCGTCGCGAAAGCCCAGGCGCGCGAGTTCTTCCTTGAAGCCGTCCTGGGCCTGCTACAGCGTGGGGTGCGGCCCGTTGACCGCGATCGCGATCGCCTTCTGTGCCTGCGCAGGCAGGGCAAACAGCGCAGCCAGCGCGAACGGTATCCAGGTCCTGGTCATTTTCGTCTGCGGTAGTTGAGTGATGGTCGAGCGATGGTCGAACGAAGGTCGGCTGTGCTGTCCGCCCTCAAAGGGCGCGGCCGATGATCTCGCGCATGATCTCGTTGGTGCCGGCATAGATGCGGTGTATGCGCGCATCGGCCCACATGCGCGCGATCGGATACTCCCACATGTAGCCGTTGCCGCCGTGCAACTGCAGGCAGATGTCCAGCACCTTGTCCTGCACCTCGGTGGAATAGAGCTTGGACATCGCCGCGGTGTGCATGTCGAGCTCGCCCTTCGCATGCAGCTCGATGCAGCGGTCGGTGAATACGCGCAGCGCCTGCAGTTGCGTCGCCGCATCGGCAAGGCGGAACCGCGTATTCTGGAAATCGAAGACGGCCTGGCCGAAGGCCTTGCGGTCCTTCACATAACGCACCGTCTGTTCCAGCGCCGATTCGCAGGTGGCGCAGGCGCGCACCGCCACCAGCAGGCGCTCCTGCACCAGTTCGGACATCAGCACCTTCCAACCGCCGTTCTCCTCGCCCAGCATTGCCGATGCCGGCACGCGCAGGTCGTCGAAAAACAGTTCCGCCGTGTCCTGCGCCTTGTTGCCGATCTTCTTCAGGTTGCGGCCCTTCTTGTAGCCGGGCAGCGCGGTGTCCACCAGCAGCAGCGACACGCCCTTGGCCTTGCGCGCAGGATCGGTTTTGACCACCAGCACCACCAGGTCGCCGATGATGCCGTTGGTGATGAAAATCTTCGAGCCGTTGACCACGTAGTGCCCGCCGTCGCGAACCGCGCTGGTGCGCACGCCCGCGAGGTCGCTGCCCGAATCGGGTTCGGTCATGCCGATGGAGGCGATCGCATCGCCCGAAGCGAGCTTGGGCAGCCATTCGCGCTTCTGTGCCTCGCTGCCATGGTGCACGATGTAGGGCGCGACGATGCCGGTGTGCAGCTCGAATGCCGGCGCGGCATAGCCGGCGCGCGCATGCTCCTCCACCGCCACTGCGAGAAAGCGGAAATCGGTCCCCGAGCCACCGTACTCTTCGGGTATGCCGGCGCCGAGTGCGCCCGCATCGCCCAGGGTTTTCCAGATCGCGCGCGGGGTCTTGCCTTCTTCCTCCCAGCGCGCCATGTGCGGCGCCATCTCCTGGGCGACCAGACGCTTCATCGCATCGCGAAAGGCCTCGTGTTCGGGTTCGTAGACAGTGCGCGGCACGCGCAGCGCCGACAATCCGAAGGTATCGACTCGCTTGTTCATTTCCCGTCCTGGTGCGTGTGGTTCATTCCTCGGGGTTCATTCCTCGGGGTTCATTCCTCGGCCTGGAAGCCCGAGTCCTTGACTGCCTGGCTCCAGATCGCCGCATCGCGGCGCATGATGTCCAGCAGTTCGGCCGGGGTGCCGCCGGTCGGCTCCATGCCCGCCTCGCGCAGTGTGACATTGCCGGGGCACGCCCGTCCAGAATCCACCTGCTTACCTGTTCAATATGTGGGCAAATTCTCCAGCACCTGCGCGGCGGATGCCCGGCCGGCAATCCAGCCGAGGCTGACCGCGGACAACAAGCCGTTCCCCGAGAGATAACCCCAGACATGGGCGCCGGAGACGCCGCGCGCCGCGCCGCCGCCGGCGTACAGATTCGGCAGTGGCACACCGCGGCCGTCGCAGACTCGTGCGGCTTCATTGACTACCAGGCCGCCTTGCGTGTGGAACAGCGTGCCCGTTACCTTGACCGCGTAGTAGGGCGGCTGCAATGCCGGCTTGCTCGTGAAATCGCGCCCGTATGGATCGCCGGCCGTGCCGGCAGCAAGATCCGTGCATTGATGCGCGGTTCTCTTCAAGCCCTCGACAGGAAGGCCTGTCACGGATGCGATTCGTTCCAGGGTCGGCGCGGACTTGATCGCGCCCGCGGCGAACGCGTCACAGTAGTCGGGAAACTCCAGCCCCAATCGATGCAGCCGCTCATCGTAGACATTCCAGGCAAACCGGCCCGGTTGCGCGAGTACGTGTACACATTGCTCCGAATACCCGCCATGCTCGTTGGAGAAGCGCTCACCCTGTGCATTCACCTGGATGCTGCCCTCCATCATCAGGGCCCAGGTGATTAGGATGCCATGCGGGGTCGCAACCGAGCCGTGACCCTGGTAGGCGGTCATGTCGGCGGCCGGCGCGCCCAGCGCTTCTCCCCATCTGACCGCATCGCCCTGATTGCCGCTGTGGCCGGAGTACTCCACCCCGCCCAGTTCGGGGATGTGATGCTGCACCATGGCGGCGTTGCCGCCGAAACCCGAGCAGGCGAGAACCAGCGCGCTGCAGCCGACTGACTCGATGTCCTGGCCGCGGCGTGCAAACGAGATGCCGCGCACGCGATTATCCGGTCCGGCGTGCAATGCCGTCACCTGCGCCTCGCACAGGATATCGATGCCGGCACGGCGGCACGCGTCTTCGAGCGCGGCCATGAGCGCGCGCCCGGTCTTCCCCGGTGCCGCATGCATGCGCAGCGCGGTATGCCCGGGATAGAGAAATCCTTCCACCAGCACGAACTCGATGGCGCAGCGGTCGGCCAGCCATTCGATAGCGCGGCCCGACGCGCGGCAGATCGCATCGACCATGCGCGGGTCCGCCTCGCCATGATTCTTTCTCGTAACGTCCGCCGCGAACTGTTCCGGTGAATCGACTACGCCCGCTGCGCGCTGGAAGCGCGTGTACGCGGCCGGAATGAACCCCGACGAGAGCGCCGTCGACCCTGCCGGCGCGCGATCGCGTTCCAGCACCAGCACATCCGCGCCCGCGTCCTTCGCAGCCAGTGCCGCCACCAGTCCGCAGGCGCCGGCACCGACGATGACCACCGGAACGCTCAGGTCGAAGCGACGGGTGTCCTCCGGCGCGGGGTCGCGGTGGATGAGGGTATCCGTAGTGATGGCGTGACTCCGCGAGTCGGCTCAGTTGTCGTTCAGTTGTCGTTCAGTCGTCGTTCAGTTGTAACTCAGTGGTCATACTGCCCCCCGAGCGCGAGCATTTCGGGTGTGCCGATGAGCGCGTTGAGTTCTGAAAAGTCGAGCATGCGATCGCGGAATGCGGCCGTCGAGCCGGTCGTCTTGAGGCTGGCGAAATACTCGCGCGCGGCGTGCGACAGCGCACGCACCAGACCGCCCGGAAAAATCACGATGGCATAGCCCAGTGCCTGCAGTTCCGGCCCGGCAAGCAACGGCGTCTTGCCGCCTTCGACCATGTTGGCCAGCAGCGGGACCCTTCCGACAAAGCGGGCGGTCGCCTGGCGCATCTCCTGTGGGGAACGCAGGGCCTCGATGAACAGCACCCCGGCGCCGGCCTCCAGGTAGCGCTCCGCGCGCTCCAGCGCGGATTCCAGGCCCTCGACAGCCACGGCATCGGTGCGCGCCACGATCAGCGTGTCGCTGCTGGCGCGCGCATCGAGCGCTGCGCGGATCTTGCCGGCCATCTCGGCGGCCGGGATGAGCGTCTTGCCATCGAGATGGCCGCAGCGCTTGGGTGAAGTCTGATCCTCGAGCTGAATGGCCAGGCCACCTGCGCCGCCGCCCGCGCGCTCGAGCAAAGTCACAGTGCGCCGGACGTTGAGCGCATTGCCGAAACCGGTGTCCGCATCGACGATGATCGGAAGCGCGACGCGCTCGCGAATGCAGCCCAGCGTATCCGCGACTTCGGTGAGCGATACCAGACCGATGTCGGGTCGCCCCAGCCGCGTGTAGGCAATGCTCGCCCCCGAAAGGTAGAGGGCCTCGAATCCGGCGCGCTCGGCAAGCAGCGCGGACCAGGCGTCGAACACGCCGGGGGCGACGACGATGTCCTGCATGGCGAGTCGCGATTTCAGGCTCGGGTTCAGGCTCGGGTTCAGGCTCGGGTTCGGGCTCGGGTTCGGGCTCGGGTTCGGGGTCGGGTTCGGGCTCATGGGCCGGGCTCCTGTTGGTTGATCTGCGATGTAGGTCAACTATCCAGTCTCTCCCGAACCGGCATTGCAATCAACAGGGTGCCGGTGCAACATGCGTCCGGCGCGATGCGGGCGCTCGCCAAAGTGGTGCCGCAGTGTTGGGGTTCGCTGCGCTCACCGCCAACCTACGCCTGGTACCGCCATCTACGCAAGATTTCATTCGCAACAGATTTCATTCCCAACAGAGCTCAATTGAACGTTGACCCGCCGCAGCCTCGCCATGAGGCGTAACACCAAAGTCGCTGTCGTCGGAGCGGGCCTGGGCGGGCTTGCCGCAGCCTGCGCCATGCTGCGCGCCGGATGCGAGGTGACGGTCTACGAGCAGGCGGGCGGCCTGGGCGAGATCGGCGCGGGCATCAATCTCACGCCCAACGTGCTCAAGGCGCTGCGCGGGCTCGACCTCGAAGCCGGCGTGATCGAGCGCGCGTTTCAGCCCGAGAACCACGTATTTCGCGACGGGCAATCGGGCAGGGTGCTGTTCCGTACCCATGTGAAGGGCGAGTACCAGCGAAGCTACGGCGCGCCCGCCTGCAACATCCATCGCGCCGACCTGCATGCGGTGCTGCGCGGCGGCGTCCCGGAGGCGGCTATCCGGCTGGAGGCGCGCTGCACCGGCGTCGAGCAGGACGCGCATGCCGCGGTGCTCCGTTTTGCCGACGGATCGCAGGCCGAGGCGGACATCGTGATCGGCGCCGACGGCATACGCTCCGCGGTGAAGCAGTGCCTGTTCGGCGAAAGCGCGCCCGAATTCACCGGCAACGTCGCCTGGCGGTTTACCGTGCGCCCCGAAGATCTGCCGGCGGGATTCATCGCCCCCGACATTACCAACTGGATGGGGCCGGGCGGTCACGTGGTGCACTACTACGTCCGCGCGGGCGCGCTGGTGAATATCGTGGCCATCCACGAAACCGGGAACTGGACCGAGGAGTCCTGGGCGCTCAGGGCCGACCCGGCAGAATTGCACCAGCAGTTTGCCGGCTGGAATGCGGCGCTGTTCCGCTTGTTCGAGCACGCTGCGGGCTGCCACAAATGGGGACTGTTCGATCACGCGCCGCTTGCCGCATGGACTGTGGGGCGGGTGACGCTGCTGGGCGATGCGGCGCATCCGATGCTGCCTTTCCTCGGCGCCGGGGCCGGCATGGCGATCGAGGATGGCGTGACGCTGGGCCTGTTGCTCGCCCGAGCGGATGCGAATCCGCTGCAGGTGCTGCGCCGTTACGAGAGCCTCCGCCTTGCGCGGACGGCGCGCGTGCAACTGGGATCGCGATCGCGCGCGCGCGAGAACCACCTGCGCTCGCCGCTCGCGCGGGCGCGGCGCAACCTCGGTTTCCGGCTGCGCCAGTGGTTCCAGCCGCACCGGACCTTGCACCGCGCGGCGTGGATCTACGAGTACGATATCGAGCGCGCCTGCGCCGAAGCTCTCGGCTGCGCCGAAGCTCTCGGCTGCGCCGAAGCTGTCGGTGCCTCCACCAAGGCCGACCCCTCCGGCGCGGCGCCGCAATCGGATGAATCCAGGGAGAAATTGAAATGAGCCGAACGACGCGCATCGCGTTGCACTGTCTGGTCGTCTGCCTGGTGATGTTCCCGGCGTTGGACACGGTCGCGCAGACCTACCCCGCGCGCCCGATACGCATCATCGTGCCGGTGCCGGCGGGCGGGCCGCTCGACCTGAGCGCCCGCCTGCTCGCAGCCGGCATGAGCGCGCGCATGAAACAGCCGGTCATCGTCGACAACCGGCCCGGTGGCGGATCCCTGATAGGCGCGCAGGCGGTGGCGCGCGCCGAGCCCGATGGCTACACCATCCTGCTCGGCTCGCCTTCCATCGCGAGCTACGCCGCGTTCATGAAAGACCCGAAGATAGACGTCCTCGCCGACTTCGCTTTCATTTCCATGGTGGTGCGCATTCCCTACATCGTGGCGGTCAGTGGCGAGCGGCCGTTCCGCAGCATGGCCGAACTCGTTACCTACAGCCGCGCCAATCCGGGCAAGCTCAACTACGCGACCTTCGGCAACGCGAGCCGCGTGGCGACGGAAATTTTCAACGAAGCTGCCGGGCTGAGCGGGAACAACATCCCCTACACGGGGTCCGCCCCGGCGGGGCAGGCGCTCGCGCGCGGCGACGTCGATTACGTCCTCGATGCGATGGTCACGCTGCAGCCATTGGTTAACGCCGGCAAGGCACGCCTGCTGGCGCTCACCACGTCGGCGCGCGTGCCGGCGCTCCCCGACGTGCCGACGCTGGCCGAAGCCGGATTGGCCGTGCCCGAGATGTTCGTCTGGTATGGCCTGGTCGCGCCGGCCGGGACGCCGCGCATTGCCATCGAACGGCTGAACGCCGAAGTGCGCGCGTTCGCCGCCTCTCCCGAAGTGGACGAGAAATTCCGGCCGATCGCATTTTCGGCGATCCACTCCACGCCCGAGGCATTGCGTGACTTGGTGCAGCGCGAGCAGAAAACCTATCTGGATGCCGTGCGCCGCTACGGCATCGTGCCGCAGTAGACCGTCCGATTTGCGCCGGAGCGGTTCCCGGCGACGCCAGATTCGGCTTCAGGGCGATGCACGAAACAGCTTGTGTTTGCGGATGTGGTCGGCGGAGTGAAAACCCAGCAGCCAGGTCAGCCACGCCGATACCGCGCCGTAACAGGCCAGGAACACCAGCACGGTGATGATCAGAATGCCGCCTCCCAGGTAAATGGGTTCGAAGGGGAGCCCGTTCAGTTTGCCGAACACGCTGGCCAGCACCGTAGGGATCGCCGCCAGCGCAACCGTGGCGCTGGTCGCAATCAGCACGCCGCGCAATGCCGTGTTCTCCAGCGCGATGCGCACCATTGAAACCAGCGTAAACATGCACAGAATGGCGTCGAACAGGAGGCAGGCAGCGCCAGCCGTGCCGATCAGTGAACCCCCGCGTGTCACCAGCCACGCACCCAGCGCGACCAGCGCAACATGAGCCCACAGCGCGCCCAGCACCGCGGCGTGACTGACCGCTTCGACTACGCCATCGGTCTCCTGGTAGCTGGCCTTGAGTGCGAGTTCCTCAAGTTGCCGCTGGCGCCGGCGGGCGCGTTCCTCGGGCGAGACTGCCGGGGTGTTGGGCATCGGAGGAGGCCGGGGCTGGTCGGGCTTACAACTTGCGCCGGCCGGGTGGGGTGCGCAAGCGGCCGGAAAGATAGCGCCAGAGAAGCAGTGGGGACAGGGTTACAAGGAACTCAGGCCGGCCCATCATCCGGAAATGGCGGCGGACGCCGCGCCGATCTTGATCGACATTCTTGAACATTATTGTATAACAATGCAGTAACGGCGGTATCTGGCGGGCAATAATGGTATTGTTACTGGTACACAACATGACCGGGTCAACGGTAATCAACGGTAATCAACGGTAATAACGGGGAACATCGCGCGGGTCGTGCGGGCGCTCCGATCAAGCGCAGCAATGGTTGCGCGCTATTTCCTTGCTGCCATCAGGTCCGGCAGCGCAAGCGACACGACAGGCAGCGCCAGCAGCACCGCAAGGCGGACGAAGTCGGCGATGATGAATGGGGTCACGCCGCGAAAAATCGTGCGCAGGGAAACTTCCGGAAGCAGGCTCTTCAGAACGAATACGTTCAGCCCGATGGGCGGGGTAATCAGGCTGATTTCGATGGTGACAACGACGATGACGCCGAACCAGATCAGCGTCCGCTCCGGCCCGCCCAGTCCGAAATCCAGCCCGGCGACGATCGGAAAGAACACCGGTATCGTCAGCAGCAGCATCGAGATGCTCTCCAGGATGCAGCCGAGGATCACATAGATGACGACGATCGCGGCCATCACCGCGTAGGGCCCGACCTCGAGTGCCTTGACCCAGTCGGCGATGATGTTCGGGAACCTGGCGACATTGATGAATTGCGAAAAAATCAGCGAGCCGATGAGGATCAGCAGCAGCATCGCCGAGGTGCGACCCGATTCGATCAGAACGCGCTTGAACAGGTCCCAGGTGAGCGAGCGGCGCGCCATGGCGATGATCCAGCCGCCGGCGGCGCCGATCCCGGCGGCTTCCACCGGGGTGAAGAATCCGCTGTAGAGGCCGCCCATTACCAGGGTAAAGAGCACCAGCATGCCCCATACGCCCCGCAGGGCGATGAATCGCTGGCGCAACGGGGTGCGCTCGCCGGGCGGGCCGAGCTCGGGCTTTATCCATGTCGTAACCACGATTGCCGCGATGTAGAGCAAGACACCGAGCAGGCCCGGCAGGATTCCCGAGGCAAACAGCTTGCCGATGTCGGTCTGGGTCATGATGCCGTAGAACACGAAAGCCACCGACGGGGGAATGAGGATACCGAGGGTGCCGCCGGAGGCGATCGAACCGGCGGCGAGGCTGTCGGCGTAGCCATAGCGGCGCATCGGCGGCATCGCGACCTTGGTCATGGTTGCCGCCGTGGCCAGTGAGGAACCGCAGATTGCGCTGAATCCGGCACAGGCGACGATGGTGGCGGTCGCGAGACCGCCGCGCTGGTGTCCGAGCCAGGCGTGGGAGGCGTCGTAGAGATCCTGCGAAATGCGCGAGTACGCGACGAAGTTCCCCATCAGGATGAACAGCGGCAGCACCGAAAATTCATAGCTGAACACCGTGTCCGAGGCGATCTGCCCGACGCCCCTCAAGGCGGGGGTCAGGCCGACCAGCCACGCAAAACCGAGGAAGCCGACGAATCCCATGCCGAATGCAATGGGCACTTCGAGGAACAGCAGAACGAACAGCAGGACGAAACCGGCCAGCACGACGATCATCGCTTCCATCGATCAGACGCCCGTCACTTCCGGCGCCGCGGCCCGGCCGGCAAGCTTTAGCCAGGCCTGCGCCAGATGGATGATGGCCGTGAGCATCGTGAGAATGCTCATGGCATAGACAAAAGGCGCCAGCAGGACCTTGAGAAACATCATGCGCTCGTTCTGCTGATAGAGCGACCCGGCCTGCACCCAGAGCTCGCGCGCCCAGACGACGCACAGGAACGCGACGAACAGGCTGATGACGAATTGCTTCCTCCGCACCGCCCGTCCTTTGAACAGGCCGTTGAGCAGACCGATGGTGACGTGCTCGTCGTTTGCGCTCACCAGCGGCAGCGCGACAAAAACCATCATGCCCAGCGTCAGCCGCGTGATTTCATAGGACGCCGGAAGCGACAGGTTGAACAGGTTGCGCCCGAGCACGTCGACAAAAGTGATCATCATCAGCAGGAACACCATGATCGCAAGCAGCGTCGAAAGCGCGCTCAGGACCGGCTTGAGGCCTTTTACTTCATTCATGGCACCCCCTCCTCACTGCGCCGGCTCGGCGCGGATCCCGCCGCCGGAGTTACGGCCTTGCCCGCTGCGAAGGCGCGAGTCATCGCGCCTGCGATGGCGGATGCCGGACCGGCTCAGTTCTTCGCCACTTCCGCGCGGAACATCCTGAGCGCCGCGGCGCCGTCCACGCCCTTGGCCTTGGCGTCGTCGATCCACTTCTTCTCGAACGGCGCCAGCGACTCGTCCAGTTTCGCCATCATCGCAGCATCGGCAATCACCCAGGTCACGCCGCGCGCTTTCAGCTTGTCTGCGGAGAGGGCTTCTTCGGCGTCCCAGAGCTTGCCCATGCGGCGCAACAGCGTCTCGCCTGTGAGCGCCGTGATTGCATCCTGGTCTTTCTTCGCTATCGCATCCCACTTGCCCTTGTTTATCACGAGGAAGAAACTGGCGTTGAAAAGCCCGCCCGGGATGCGCGTGGTGCTGGTGACGAATTCCTCGATCCTGAAACCAAAGACCCCCTCGTCGAGAAACGAGGTGCCGTCGGCGATCCCCTTGGAAAGCGCGTCGCGCAGTTGTGTGACCGGCATCGGCAGCGGCGTCGCGCCGAACATCTTGAAGGCTTCCATCGAGACGGTGTTGGTGGCGCGCAGCCTGAGACCCTTGAAGTCATCGAGCGAACGAATCACCTTCTTGTTGGCGTAGATTTGTCCGGCAGGATGGACATGAACGGCAAGCGTATGGACGGTGGCCGGGTGCATGCCGGTTTTCTCGAACATGGCCTTGAAGACGCGCCAATAGGCGACCGAATTGGCTTCCACGTTCTTCGTCAGGAATGGCAATTCGACCATTTCGGACAAAGGATAGGTCCCCGGCGTATAGCCGTGGAGGCCCCAGGCGACATCCGAAATGCCATCCACCGCGAGTTGCATGTTTCTCGGGGGCGCGCCCAGCGCCTGCGCCGTCGGCTCGATCTTGACCCTGCCCTCGGTCGCCTTGGCGATGTCTTCGAATAACTTGTGCAGACCGGGGCCTTGCGACACATGCGCCACGGGAATCCACTGGCTGAACCGCAGCGTGATGGCCTGCGCCGATGCGGGCCCGGCGGCCGGAACTATCAGGCCAACTGCAAGGACAGCGGCGGCGATTGCCTTGAACGGATGCGTATTGATTGACTTCATGTCGATCTCCTCATCTCGAAACGGCGTTTGAATAAATCCCGCTTTGCCCATCCACGTCACCGCGCTGGATACGATGATTCCCGTTGCGAGGCGTTGCATTGTCGGGCATTGACGTGCTTACGCCTGAATACTATCCTACCGGTCATTCGTTCGGCCAGTCAGACAAGAAAATCGGGCGAAAAAATCGGCACGTCGCATGTCCACGAAGGGTTCCGGTGCGCCAGGTGGCGATCGGAAGATCGACGATGCGGAGCGCGACTCCGCCCAAGGGGGAGGGACTGATGAACAGCATGGTGCGCGGCAAGATCGGCGCCGCTGCTCTCGCGGCTGCATTACTGGCGACACCTTCGATGGCCCAGGAGGTGACGCTGAGCGCGCTCAACTTCCTGCCCAACAACAACTCGTTCGGCATTCCATTCGCCAAGTGGGTCGAGGAGGTCAACGCCGATGGCAAGGGCGTGTTGCAGATCGTCATCAAGCCGAGCGGCTCCATGTCGCCGTTCGTCATGGGCAATGCGGTGAAAACCGGCGTTGTAGACATGGTCTGCCTGCCACCGACTTTTTATCAGAACCTGCTGCCGATCGGCGATGCGCTGAAGCTGTCCCGCAAGGGGCCGGCCGAGCTGCGCAAGAACGGCACATGGGATCTGATGAACAAGCTGCATAACGAAAAGGTCAACACCTGGTTCCTCGGCCAATGGGGTTCCGGCGCCATGTTCTATCTGTACATGCGCGAAAAAAAGATCGACAACATCGATCTCAAGGGCATGAAACTGCGCGTCACGCCCGTCTACCGCGCCTTCTTCCGCGGACTCGGCGCCGATCTCATTCAAACCGCGCCCGGCGACGTCTACACGGCGCTGGAGCGCGGCACGATAGACGGGTACGGCTGGCCGAGCTGGGACATCAAGGGTTTCGGTTGGGACAAGGTGACCAAGTACCGCGTCGAGCCGGGCTTCTACGAAGTCACCAACGGCATGATGGTCAATCTGGACAAATGGAAAACCTTTTCTGACGCGCAAAAAGCCCTGCTGATGAAGCATGCCGAGCGCATACAGATCGATTTTCCGAAGCAGGCGGCCGAGCGCCACGACCATTACGTGAAAGAGCAGGCCGCCGCGGGGATCCAGGTCATCACCCTGACCGGCAAGATGGCTGAGGACTACCTCAAGCGGGCCTATGACGCGGGCTGGGCCGAGGCGCACGAACTGGATCCGGTCAACGCGCCGATCCTGAAGAAACTGATCGACCGGTAACGACCCCGGGCGGCGACCGGCAAGGCCGCCGCCCCTTTTTTCCGGTATGTCACTCTCATCCACCCGGGTCGACCTGCTGTACCGCGCGCTCGGCGTGCTCGCCGCGGCATTGATCGCGTTCACGGCGCTCGGCATCACGGTCGATGTGGTGATCCGCAATCTCGGCTGGGGCAGCATAGGCTGGATGCAGGAAGCCAATGAATACGCCTTGTTCGTGGCCACGTTCCTGGGCGCACCCTGGGTGTTGCGCGAAGGGGCGCATGTGCGCGTCGACGTGGTGGTGAGCGCGGCCTCGCCCGCCTGGGCGCGCCGGCTGGAATTGCTCGCAAACAGCATCGGCCTGCTGTGCACCTGCGTGATCGTCTACTACGCGATCAATGTGGCATCCATCTCGTTCAGGGAGGGTGCGCGCCTCATCAAGGCGTTCATCATTCCGGAATGGTGGGTATTCGGCATCATCGCCCTGTCCGGCGTGCTGTTGATCGTCGAATTCAGCAACCGGCTCGGGCGCGCATGGCGCGGCGAGCAGATCGCCGACGGAGTGCCGGGCGTCTGATGGTCTGGTACGTTACGCTCACCCTGATGATGGCGTTGTTCATGGCGCTGCTGGCGATCGGGCTGCCAGTGGCGTTCGCGTTCTTCACCGTGAACATCGTCGGCGCCTTGATCTTTCTGGGCGGCGAGGCCGGGCTCGGCCAGCTGGTGCGCAACGCCTCGGATGCCGTCATCAACATTTCGCTCGCACCCATCCCGCTGTTCATCCTGATGGGCGAGCTGATGTACCACACCGGCCTTGCCGGGCGGGCCATCGATGCGGTCGACAAACTGATCGCCCGCCTGCCCGGGCGGCTCTCCCTGGTGGCGGTGGTCAGCGGCACGATCTTCTCCGCCTTGTCCGGCTCGACCATCGCCAACACCGCCATGCTCGGCAGCACACTGATCCCGGAAATGTACCGGCGCGGCTATCACCCGCACATGGCGATGGGCCCGATCCTCGGCACCGGCGGTATCGCCATGCTGATCCCGCCCTCGGCCCTGGGCGTGCTGCTCGCCAGCCTGGGCCAGATCCCGGTCGCTGAATTGCTGATCGCCAGCATCCTGCCCGGCATCGTCATGGCCGGACTGTTTTTTGTCTACATCCTGGTGCGCTGCGCGCTCAATCCGGAACTGGCGCCCGCTTACGATGTAGGCAATTTGACCCTGTGGCAGCGATTGCGGCCTTTCGTCGTCCACGTATTGCCGCTGCTGCTGATTTTCATCGTCGTCGTCGGCTCGATGCTGCGAGGGATCGCCTCACCGACGGAATCGGCGGCGCTCGGCTGCAGCGCCACCGTGATTGCCGCGGTGCTGTACCGGTCGGCCGGCTGGAAAGGAATCAGCAAGGCTCTGATCGAAACCGCGAAACTGTCGGTGATGATCCTGTTCATCATTTGCGCCTCTATCACTTTTTCGCAGATCCTCGCTTTCTCGAACGCCACCGAAGGGATGATGACGCTGCTCGACGTGAAGACCATGTCGCCGCTCACCCTCATCATTGCCATGATGGTCATCCTGCTGATCCTCGGCTGCTTCATGGATCAGGTCAGCATGATGCTGATCACGCTGCCGTTTTTCATGCCGATTGTGAATGCGCTGGGCATCAATCCGGTGTGGTTCGGCGTGATGATGATGATCGCCCTGGAAATCGGCTTCACCACGCCGCCTTTCGGCCTGCTGTTGTTCGTCATGAAGGGCGTGGTGCCCGAGGAAACCAGCATGGCGACGATCTGCGCGGCCGCCGTCCCGTTCATCGGGCTGATGCTGCTGACGCTCGTGCTGGTGATGATGTTTCCGTGGATGGCGCTGTGGCTGCCGGGCATGATCGTGAAGTAGCGGCAGGTGGGGCGTCGCGACGTCGTTGACGCACATCGGCCGCAATATTATCCTACCGATCATTCGTTTGGTTGACCAAGCGCGATGGCACCGGCGCGATGGCACAGGCCTGGTTGCACAGGACCGCCATCGAATGGTAGGGAAGCAACGGGCAAGCAGCAGACAAGCAACGGACAAGCAGCAGACAAGCAGCAGACAAGCAGCAGACAAGCGGCAGACAAGCGGCAGACAAGCGGCAGACGAGCCGAACGGCGCAACCGGATTGGGAGAATCAGTACTATGAAGACGGCGATCGACTTGCTGTGGCAGTCGGCTTCGAGGATGCCTGATCACCCTGCCCTGGTGGATGATGCCACCGGGAAAAGCCTCACCTACGCCGAGCTGCGGGCGGATATCGAGGCCTGCGCTGCCGGCCTGCACGCGCTCGGCTTGCGTCCGGGTGATCGTTTTGCAACCGTCATGCCCGGCACTGTGGACCTCATCGTCACGGTGTTCGCCTTGTCGCGAATCGGCGCCATTCCTGCGTTGATCAATCCGCGGCTCAAACCCGAGGAGATCGGAAAACTGGTGGCAGAGGCCGGCATGCGCGGCGCCCTCGTCGCCCCGAACAGGGCGGCGATCGACGCAGTGGCGGGCGCACTCCCGGAGGGCGCGATTCTGCTTACCCCGGGCGAGCCGATGGGTGTGGCGCGCGCTCTGTCGGCCTGTCGCGGCGACCCTGCGAGTCTGGGTCCGCTGCCGCGCCCGGGCGCAGAAGAGTCTGCCTATATTTTTTACACCTCCGGCACCACCGGTCTGCCCAAGGCCGCGCTGATTCCGCACCGCGCCATCGAGGCAAGGATTGTCAATACGGCCTCGATCACCGACATCCGTTTCGGTCCGCACAACCGGTTTCTCGGTTTCATGCCGCTGAACCATGCCATCGGATTCTTCGGCGTGCTGATTCCTTGCCTGGCATTCAACGGCACTTTCGTTGCCCAGCCGCTGTTTGCGCCTGAGGTTACGCTCGCCGCCATCGAGCGCCACCGCATCACCTATCTGTTCGCGACCCCGACCCACTACCAACTGATGCTGGAAGCGCCGTCATTCGCGGCGCGCGATCTGTCCTCGCTCGACATCCTCTGCTACGGCGCCGCGCCGGCTGCATTCGAACTGCTGCAGCGCATGGCGGATGGATTCAAGAGCCGTCTGTGCCACGTGTACGGGACCACCGAAACGATGTGCTCGCTTTATCAGCCCGCGCCGCTCGATGAGCCGGACAAGCTGGTCCCGGGCTATTACTCGACCATCAGGGTGGTCCGCAATGGCGGCAGCAGCAGCGATAGGGTCGCGCCGGGAGAAGAAGGCGAATTGCTGATCGACGCGACGTTCGACATGCTTTTCACCGGCTACCTCGGCCGGCCCGAGGTGACTGCCGAAAAGCTGGTCGACGGCTGGTACCGCACCAGTGACATCGTCCGGCTGAATGAAGACGGAAGCGTCACGCTCAAGGGTCGCGGCGACGACATCATCCGCTCCGGCGCGGAAAACGTGCATCCGGTGGAGGTGGAATCCGTACTGGCGGCCCATCCCGGCGTCGCCGACGTTGCGGTGATCGGCATACCCGATGTGCGCTGGGGAGAACTGGTGGTGGCGTGCGTCGTTGCCCGCGCTCAGGCGCCGGAAATGCAGGCGCTCGATGCCCATTGCCGAAACAGCGTTCTGGCCGGTTACAAACGACCGCGCGCCTATTTCACCATCGATTCGCTGCCGCGAAATGCCGCCAACAAAGTGCTGCGGCGCGAGCTCAAAGAGGCGGCCGCGGCGGCGCGCGACCAGGGCGATGTGCGTTTCGTTCCGGTAGCGCAGGGCCCGAAAACCTGACAGGAACGCCAATGAGCCAGAGCGCCGTGCAGACGGCAGCGATATCCGGGCGGGTCGCAGAGTTCAGCACGCGCAAATTCGAGCTGATCGAGGGCGCCGCGGAGGTATTCGCGCGCGCCGGATACCACGGCTGCTCGATGCGCGACGTGGCCGAGCGCATCGGCATCCGCCAGAGCAGCATCTATCATCATTTTCGTTCCAAAGACGAAATTCTCGAGGCAATCTGCAGCTACGGCGGGGAAATGTTCCTGCGCAATATCGAGACGATACGGCGGGGGCAGGGCACGCCGCTGGAGAAGATCGAAGCGGTCATCCGCGCTCACGTCACGCCGTATGTCCTGCGCCAGCACTACGCCCATTCGTTCGTCTTCATGCGCCGGCATCTCACCGGGAAAGGGAAGGTGGCTGTGTCGCGCCTGTCGCGCGCTTACGAGCGTGAACTCGAAGAACTGCTGCGCGAGGGCATGAATAGCGGCGTGCTCGATCCGCAGATCGATGCGCGCATGGCAACGCTTGCATTGCTCGGTTTGTGCAATTCGGTGTCTTTCTGGGCCGGACGGGAGCCCGGTGTTTCGATCGATCGCGTGGCGCAAAGCTTCAGCCGCGCGCTGATCGACGGCATGCGCGCGCGCTAGGCGCTTTGCCGCAGCACAGCTGAACGGATATACGCATTGAAGCATTGGAAAATGGAATCTCGCTGCGCCTGCGCCTGATAGACCGTATTCAGACCCGCACAAGGAGTTGCCGGAGTGAACCTCGAAGATCTGGAAATGATTGCGCGCCACCGCGGCGTGGACCGGCTGGCGATCGCCTCGATCATGGAGGTGGATAGGCAGTTGCCCGAAAATCGGCGTCTGTCGCAAGTTTCCGCGCAATTCACGCGGGTCGTGGTGCTGGCGCGTCACATGCCCAACGGCGTGATGTGGGCCAGGCATCCGGGGACCAAGCAATATGCCGCGGCGCGCTCGCTGAAAATGCTGGGCGAGGCCGCCGTCCATCTTGCCGCGGCGATCGAGGCGGCCGGGGCAACAGCCATGCCGCTCGCGCCGGTTGCGATCGATTTCGGCTCGCGCGACGCAGGGGAACTCGCTCCCGCCGGCCAGGGTCCATTGGCTGCGCGCGTTGCCGCGGTACAGGCGGGTCTCGGAACCTTCGGGCTCAACAACATGGTGCTGACACCGGAATTCGGGCCGCGCGTGCATTTTGCGGCGCTGCTGACCGACGCGGCGCTGCCCGCCGGAAAGCCCATGGCGACCGAACTTTGCCTGGGGCTGGAAGCTTGCGGCCGCTGCGCCGCGATCTGCCCCGAGCAGGCGATTCCGCTGCGCGCAGAGCAGGGAGCGTCGCTCGCCTCGACCCGCGGCCTGGACGCCGCCGCCTGCTGCCGCAGCGCGCAGCCCTTCGGCGCCGACGCGTTCGTGCGCTACCTGTCGACGGTATTCGCCTCGCCCGATCGGGAGACCGTGAATAAACTCATCCGGCACCGCACCACCGGCGAACTGTGGCAGGAGGCGGCCTTTCTCAAGGAAGGCGCCTATACCTCCTGCATGCGTTGCGAGGACGTGTGCCCGGTCGGCGCCGATTACGCGGTGATATCGCGTTCGCCGCATCGGCAGGCGGACCTGCCCGATGGCGTGCGTCGTCACATCGAGGCGGGCATTGTCAGGATCGAAGCGGCGCCTGCGAAAGCGCACACCCCATGAGCCGCAGGGTCAACGCCTGGTCTGGGCACGGGGATTGGCATCGACACGCGATCCCGACACCGCCCCGACGCAATCCTCCCGACGCAATCCTCACGACGCAATCCTCTCGACGTAATTCGGCCGGCACCATCCCCGACACCATCACTTTTGCGGGAGTAATCGAACATGTCTGATGTGAAATCGGCGCAGTTGAAATCGGACCCCAAGGCGGACCCCAAGTCGAGCCTCAAGGCGGACCTCAAGGCGTTCGCGACCGAGCGAGGCGCCGATGGCGTGGGCATCGTTTCGGCGGCGGCCTTCGAGGCCAAGGTGCCCAATCTGCAGAAGCCCTCGAGCACCGGACTGGGCTACCGCAGCATCGTCGCCTTCTACCGGCACATGATGACCGGTGCCTTCCTCACCCGGCATGTGCCGCTGCAGTCGCACAACGGCCATCTGACCATGGACGACATCGAACGCCTGCAGATGGAGTTGATCGACTGGCTGGAGCGCCGCGGCCATCTCGGCGTCGCACCGCCGCCGGAAGGGGCGTTCCTCGACCTCGATCCGCGCAAGCCGATGGGAACGCTGGATCTGAAATGGGTCTGCGAGGAGGCCGGTATCGGCACCGTCGGGCTGAACCTGAATTTCCTGTCGCCGAACTACGCTTCGCGCGTGTACCTCGGCTGCATTATGACCGACGCCGAAATGGAGCCGGATCCGCCGATGGAGCGCGATCTGTGCCCCGGTGTCGCCTGCGGCCGCTGCGGGGTGGTCTGCCCGCCCGACGCCATACCGCGCGACGTCGCGCTGGGGGCGGGCCTGCGCGATTACCGCGCGCTCAACAAGCGCCAGTGCTCGCTCGGGGCCGAGCGCATCGGCATCCGTTCCATACACCTGAATCTGGAAAGCGTGCTCAACTCCGACCAGCCGTTCGATGCCGATGCCGTGCTGGAGAGCCCGTACATGCGCGACTGGTGGCAGTCGGTCAACTCCAAGGTCGGCGCGTTCGCGGCCTGCTACGAGTGCATGTACGTGTGCCCGGTGGGCGATGACTACAAGCCCATGTACAAGGCCCCCGAGCGGGTCGGGGACCTGCCTCGACCGGGCGTGAAGCACCAAAAGCAGGACGGGCGCCACAAGATAAACTGGCTCGGGCCGCCGCAAGAGCGCGTGAAGATTTTCAACCGCGACAGCGAACTCGGCAAGGCGCTGCAGAAATGAGCGGGCCGCCACTGACCAGGGAGGGCATTGTGGCGCGCGCCCGCGAGTGCGGGTTCGACCTGGCGGGTTTTGCCAGCACTGAACGGCTGGATGCGAGACTGCCGGTGGATGACCGGCCGGGGACCATCTCCACGACCTTGAAGACGCTGGTGGTGCTGGGAAAGCATATCGCGAACGGCGTGAGCGGTGCGCTCGACCGGCGCCAGAAGCAGTTCTCGTGCGGCCAGCTCGCCCAGGTCATCGAGACTGCCGGCCGGGATCTCGGCTATTGGCTGGAGCGTCATGGCGCGATGGTTGCGACCCTGCCCGCGCTGTTCGTGGATTTCACGCGCGAGATGAGCGCGGCCGGCAACACGCCGGCCGGCCAGGGATCGCGCCTGCTGCGCGCCGCGGCTGTCGAGTCGGGCCTGGGTACCTGGGGGCTGAACGACGCCGTGCTCACGCCGCAGTACGGGCCGCGGGTGTATTTCGGCGGACTGTTGACCAATCTCGCGCTCGGGCACGACGTACCGCTGGCGAAGGAGCTGTGCCTGGGGCTGGAGGCGTGCGGGCGTTGCGCGGCGATCTGCCCGGAAAAAGCGATTCCGCTTCGCGCCACCGCCGGTGCGGATCTTGCCGCGCTGCGCGGGCTCGATCAGGCAGCCTGCCTGAAGAGCGCCCACCCCTTTGGACCCGATGCGTTCGTCAATCATTTCAAGGCGACCTTCGCCGCACGCGGCAAGGCGCAGCAGCAACTCATCGACAGCGCCGCGAGCCGCGAGCAGTGGCAGGGCCTCGCCTTGCTGCGCCAGGGCGCGTTCACCGGCTGCATGGAATGCCTGCAGGTCTGCCCGGTGGGCGAGGACGCCGCTGCGGTGCAGGCATCGGTGCACCGCCGCGATGACTTTCCCGACGGCGTTACGTTTCATCGAGAGAACGGATTCATCGCCGTGAAGCCGGTCGGACCACAGTGGCGGCGCCACACCAACGCGAGCGAGGCAACATGAAGCCAGCAGACCCCAACTTCCCCGCGGTCGACCCGGTCGCGGCGAAGCAGACCATCGTCGAGTATTGCAAGAAGAAGGGCGCGCTCGCCGTCGGTGTCGCCGATCTTGCCGCCATCGAACGCATCGCGCCGCCAGGCCATCGCCCGAGTGACCTGATGCCGCGCGTGAAGTCGGTGATCTCGGTCGGTGTCGGCGGTCAGACTGCCGGCGTCTGGAGCCTGCCGGCCAAGGCGATGGCGTATTTCGGCTCGACCGAAACGCGCGCCTACGGCGTCGCCTACGGCGCGGCGTTCTTCATCGAGAGCCGGTTCGGCGCACCGACCATCTACTGCCCGCCCGACATGGACCCG
The DNA here is from genome assembly GCA_009693435.1 of Betaproteobacteria bacterium. The sequence continues at coordinate 30,638 of SHXF01000015.1, forward strand.
GACGGCGGTCCGCGCGTGCCCCTGCAAAGCCTGAAGCTGCACGCCGAGCTCGCCGGCATCGGCGCGCGTTCGCTGGCAGGCGATATCCTCCTGCATCCGGAATTCGGCTACATGTATTTCGCCTCGGTGTTCACCGAACTGGAATTGCCGCCGGACCAGCCGATGGCGGAGAACCCGTGTCCAGCGCCCTCATGCGTCGACATGTACCGCAAGATCGGCCAGACCCCGTGCATGAAATTCTGCCCCGTGCAATGCCTGTCGGGCGAGATCGATGCCGCCGGCAAGCAGTCGGTGATGCACTACGACATGGCCAAGTGCGCCGAAATGTCGCAGCAGTACGAGAGCGTGCCGGCGATGATCATGGAGGCGATCGCCGCGGAAACGCCGGCGGCGCGCGAGGACGCGCTGTTCGACCCGGACAATAAGATGCTCTGGTACAAGGTGTCGGCCGGCTCCGGCGGCTGGTTCGCGCAGTGCTTCGAATGCATGCGCGCCTGTCCCATTGCGACGCGCGCGCCGGCGGCCGACCCGATCCGGCGCACGCATCTGCTGCGCCAGGTCAAGGCCGGGCAGGGGTAGACGGAATGGCCCGCGGACTCACGCGCGCCCAGATCGGCGTCACCGAGGCGATGCTGCGAACCTTCGGCGAAGTGGTCTTCAACCTCAGCCACAACCATCAAACCCGCCACGGCGATCCGGTCCGGCTGCGCGACTGGGCCGAGGTCGAGCGCCAGCGCGAGGATATGGGTCTCGCCGACGCCCAGATCGCCGCCAAACTCGGCCTCACGCGCCATCAGGTGCTGTTCATTCGCACCCTGGAGGAACGGCGGCGCTTTCGCACCGGGCACTATCAGAGGCTGCTCGAACTCGGCGGCGGCAAGCGTTTTCGCGCCGAGAAGTTCACCCCGCACCTCGACCGCTTCCGCTACAGCGAGGCCGCGCTCACCCTGCGCGCGGCGCTGGCGTTCGAACCGCAGCTGGTGCGCACCTATGTAGAGCGCGGCTGGTGGCGCGACGACACGCTCACCGGCTGGCTGGCCCGGCATGCCGGCGAGCGGCCGGACGCGCCGGCGCTGGTGCAGGGGAACGACGTGATCAGCTGGCGCGCGTTGCAGGCGCGCTCAGAACGCCTGGCCGGTGCGCTGGCCGCTGCAGGTGTGACGAAAGGCGATGTGGTCGCGGTGCAATTGCCCAATGTCGCGGAGTTCGTCATTGCCTACCTCGCCATCTGCCGCCTCGGCGCCGTGCTGTCGACCATTTACATGCCGTACCGGGAGACCGAGATCAAATCGCTGCTGGCGCACAATCGCGCGGTCGCGGTCATTTTCATGGCCACGGCGAAGGACTGGGATCCTGTTGCCACGTATGGCGGCCTGCGGCCCGCCTTGCCCGACCTCAAGGCCGTCATTGCGCTGGGGCCGCGCGCGCCCGGCGCGCTTTCGCTGGCGGAGATGATCGATACCGGCACGCCGCTCGATGCGAGTGCGGCAGAACCACCGGTTGCGGCCGACCCGCTCCTGCTGCTGTACACCTCAGGGACCACGGCCGCGCCCAAGGCAGTGCTGCACAACTATCACACCATGCTCTCCAACGCACGCCTGAGCGCGCCGGAACATGCGCTGAGCGCCGCGGACCGCATCATGTCGGCTGCGCCGTTTTCGCACTTGTTCGGCCTGTACAGCCTGCACGCGGCCTTCGCCGCGGGCGCCACTTCCGTGCTGCTGCCGGTGTTCACGCCGCCCGACATGGCGGCGGTGATCGCGCGCGACGCGCCCACCGCGCTCTGGACCGGGCCGGCGCATATCGCCGCGTGCCGCGCGCTGGGGCTGTTCGACAAGATCGACATGAATTCCCTCAAGCTGGCAATCATGGCCGGCAGCTCCTGCGCGCCGGAGTTGGTGCGCTGGTTCGCTGCCCGGCTGCCGGGCTGCGCCGTCACCCAGCTATGGGGCATGACCGAGACGCAGGCCGCGCTGTACACGCGGCCCGGGGACGCGCCGGAAGTTGCCGCACTGAGCACCGGGCGCGTCAGCCCCGGGACCGAGGCGCGTGTATGCGGCCCCGAAGGCGCAGCGGTCGCGCCCGGCGAAGAAGGCGAACTGCAAGTGCGCGGCTGCCTGCTTTTCCCCGGCTATTTCAACAACGACGCCGCGAATCGGGATGCCTTCACCGCCGACCACTGGCTGCGCAGCGGCGATCTGGCGACCATGGATGCCCATGGCAACGTGTCCATCACCGGCCGCATCAAGGATGTCATCAATCGCGGCGGAGTGAAGTTCAACCCGCAGGACATCGAGGATTTGCTCGATTCACACCCGAAAATCCTGCAGTCGGCGATCGTGCCTATGCCCGATCCGGTGCTGGGCGAGCGCGCCTGTTGTTTCGTGACCTTGCGCCCGGGCACAACGTCACTGTCGCTGGACGAAGTGGCGAATTTCCTGTTACAGCGCAACATAGCCAAGACCAAGCTGCCCGAGCGTCTGGTGATCGAGCCGGAAATGCCGATGACGCCGACTCGCAAGATCATCAAGGGACGGCTGAAAATTCCATCGCAGTGAATTGCCGGCCACGTTGCCGGTCGCGCGATGCCGCGGCTGACTGCAACACCGGCCGGCCGCACGGCCTGTTGCAGCAGACTTGCAATTGACCGGAGTGCGGCAGCCGGGGATACATCGGCCTCCCGCGGATTGACTGTTCCTGCTCCGATTCGCGAAGAAAGGGTGGCGATGTGCCGGCGATCCTGTTCGACCCGATTCAGCGGCATCGCAGTTATCGCGCAGCATCTGAGTTCGCACGGAATCCGGACGGCACGTCCGCACAGTCCGATCAATCCCAAACCACTCTTTCAGGAGTCACGACCCTGAAGCGCCACATCTTCGTTGCCGCACTGTCCGTTGCGCTGGCAGCCGCGTTTTCCGCCCCGGTTCTTGCCCAATCCAAGCCGCCGATCAAGCTCGGCCACGTCGCGATCATGACCGGGCCGGCTTCGTCCTACGGCAAACTCCAGGCAGTGATCGTCAAGATCGCGGTCGAGGACGTCAACGCCAAGGGCGGCGTCAATGGCAGCCTCATCCAGGTGCAGACCGAAGACAGTCAGCTCGACCCGGGGCAGGCGGTGCTGCTGTTTCGGAAACTCATAGGCGAAGGCGCGTTTGCCGTTGTCGGTCCCATGTCGGGCACCCAGTGGGAAACCGTGAGCCCGCTCGCCAATCAGCTGAAGATGCTGGCGATGACCGTGAATGCCAGCAAGCCCGGCATCACGGTTCGTCCCTGGACGCTGCGACTCGGGCCGGCCGACGACACCGCCATCCCCGAAGGGGTTGCGGTGTTCGTGAAGAAATTTCCGAAAGTGAAGCGCGTGGTTATTGTCGCCGACGTGCGCGAAGCGTCCGGCAAGTCTGGCGCGGAAATCTTCGAGACACTGGCGAAAAAGAACGGCCTGCAGGGCGTCAGTATCGCTATGTTGCGCGGATTGCCGATTGCTTCGAGGCCGGCCACGACGGAGAGCGAAGGCTTCATGAAGGGTTCTGGTGCCGATCGCGCGGCCGCGCGCCATCGAGGTCACCACATCCGATTCATTCAACTCGATGAAGCGTGAAATCCTTCGCCTTATGCGACACTGATACGACACTGATACGACACCGAGACGACGCCGAGACGATACTGAGACGACACTGAATCATCACTGAAATGAAAAAACCCGGCAGCACGCCTGATTCCGCCGACAAAATTCATTCCCCTGAGCGACCACCACTATGGCCAATCCTCGCGTTCCCTACCGCTTTTCCGACGACGGTCCGGCTCTCAAGCCGCCGCCTGAAGGCCGCATCATCGTCCACCTGGTGGTCAACGTCGAACACTGGCAGTTCGACGCCGCCATGCCGCGCACCATCATCACCCCGCCCCACGGCAAGGAAACCATTCCCGACGTGCCCAACTTCAGCTGGGCCGACTACGGCATGCGCGCCGGCCTGCCGCGCATCCTGCGTGCCTTCGCCGAGCGCGGCCTGCCGGCCTCGACCAGCTTCAATGCCGGTGTCATCCAGGCTTATCCCCGCGCCGCCGAGGCGATGCTGGCGGCGGATTGGGAATTCATCGGCCACGGGGTGCATCAGAAAGCGCTCAATCACGCCGGCGCGGAGCCGGAGGTGATCGCGACGACGCTGGACATGATAGAGGCCTACACCGGCAAGCGGCCGCGCGGCTGGCTCGGCCCCGGGCTGCGCGAAAGCCATGACACGCCGGACCTGCTGGCGGCGGCGGGCATCGACTACGTCTGCGACTGGTGCATCGACGACCTGCCGAACTGGATGAGCACGAAGTCGGGACGGCTGCTCGCGCTGCCCTACAACCTGGAACTGAACGACTCCATCATCTATGCGATCGAACGGCATTCCTCCGATGAAATGTTGAAGCGCCTGCAGAACACGCTGGCGCTGTTCGTGCGCGAGTCGGAGCGGCGGCCGAGGGTCATGGCCATCGGCCTGCACCCGCACCTGATAGGCGTGCCGCACCGCTTCGCCAGCCTGGAGACGATGCTCGACCTGCTGATGAAGACGCCGGGCGTGTGTTTCATGCGTGGCAGCCAGATCGCCGACTGGTATGCCGGGCAGGTTCCGCCAGGATAGCGCCGCCGAGAATCCCGCCGGCATCACCCGGCCATTCCCCTTTCCGGACAACCCATCAACCGGCAGCACAACCAGGCACGAAGATGATCAAACGGCTCATGCAGGACAAGTACACGGATATCCGCGATGGCGTGCGATCCGTGGTGCAGCAGTTCGATTCCCGGTACTGGCAGAAGATCGACGAGGCGCGCGCCTTTCCGGAGGCTTTCGTGAATGCACTCACCGCGGGCGGCTGGCTCGCGGCGCTGATTCCGGAGGAGTACGGCGGTGGCAACCTGAGCCTCACCGAGGCGAGCGTGATCATGGAGGAGATCAACCGCGCTGGCGGCAATTCGGGTGCCTGCCACGGCCAGATGTATGTGATGGGCTGCGTGCTGCGCCACGGCTCCAAAGCGCAAAAGGACGCGATCCTGCCGAAGATCGTCACCGGCGAACTGCGCATGCAGGCGATGGCGGTGACCGAACCCGGGACCGGCAGCGACACTACCCGGCTCAAGACCACCGCGGTGCGCAAGGGCGATCGTTATGTTGTCAACGGCCAGAAGGTGTGGATCTCGCGCGTGCAGCACTCCGATTACATGCTGCTGCTCGCGCGCACCACGCCGCTCGCCGAGGTCAAGAAGAAATCCGAGGGGCTGTCGGTGTTCCTGGTCGACCTGCGCCAGGCGATCGGCCACGGCATCACGCTGCGGCCGATCCGCAACATGGTCAACCACGAGACCAACGAACTGTTCATCGACAACCTCGAAGTGCCTGTGGGAAACCGCATCGGCGAGGAGGGTAAGGGGCTGCGCTACATCCTCGACGGGCTCAACGCCGAGCGCATCCTGATTGCCGCGGAGTGCATAGGCGACGGCTACTGGTTCGTCGAAAAGGCCGCCCAGTACGCCAATGACCGCGTCGTCTTCGACCGGCCGATAGGCAGGAACCAGGGCGTGCAGTTTCCGATCGCGCGCGCCTACTGCAACGTCGAGGCGGCGAACCTGATGCGCTATCGCGCGGCCGAGGTATTCGAAGCAGGCGGCAACTGCGGCGCCGAGGCCAATATGGCCAAGCTGCTGGCGGCCGACGCCTCCTGGGAGGCGGGCAATGTCTGCCTGCAGACCCACGGCGGATTCGGCTTCGCCGCCGAATACGACATCGAGCGCAAATTCCGCGAGACGCGGCTCTACCAGGTGGCGCCGATCTCCACCAACATGATCCTGTCCTATGTCGGCGAGCATGTGCTGGGGATGCCGCGGTCGTACTGACCAGCAACCGCCATACTGTCCCCTGGTTGGCAAGCGGATACTGGTTCCGCGATAAGAATGTTCGACCACGACTGGGTGCAGGAGACATGAAGGAAGCCGCAGCCCGCATCAAGATAAACAAGCTGCTCGAAGCGGCTGGCTGGCATTTCTTTCCGGACGATAAAGGGCCCGCGAATATTCGTCTCGAACCCAGCGTCACGATCAAGTCGACTGACCTAGACGCGCTCGGCGACAACTTCGAGAAAACCACAAAAGGGTTCATCGACTTTCTCTTGCTCGATGCCAGGGGTTTCCCGCTTCTCGTCTTCGAAGCCAAAGCCGAGGACAAGAATCCGCTGGTCGGCAAAGAACAGGCCCGCAAGTACGCCAAGTCCCAGAACTGCCGGTTCGTCATCCTCTCCAACGGCAATCTGCACTACTTCTGGGACCTCGAACGCGGCAATCCGTACGTCATCACTTCGTTTCCGACACCGGACTCGGTCACCGGCTACCAGAAGGTCACGCCCAATCCGCAGCGCCTGATCGAAGACCAGGTGGGCGAGGACTACATCGTTTGCACCCAGCGCCCGAACTATCAATCGGAGGCCGGATGGCGCAACGAAGCGGAGCGTCCCGGATACATCCAGGCCAACAAGCTGCGCTTTCTGCGGCCCTATCAACTCAAGGCCATTCACAGCCTTCAGGCCGCCGTAGGCGAAGGCCATGACCGCTTCCTGTTCGAGATGGCCACAGGCACCCGCAAAACCCTGACCGCCGCCGCCGTCATCAAGCTTTTTCTGCGTTCCGGCAACGTGCGGCGCGTGTTGTTTCTGGTGGATCGGGCAATTTCATCCCCGCCTACAAGACCAGTAAGGCGCGCATCTGCGTCACGGTGGGCATGATGACCACCGGCTACGACTGCACCGACATTCTCAACATCGGTCTCTTTCGCCCGATTTTTTCGCCCACCGACTTCATCCAGATCAAGGGACGTGGTACGCGCAAGCACAATTTTCTCGAGCTGCTCTTCGACGACAGCCGCAAGGAGGGCGTGCAGCACCCGTCAAAATCGGCCTTCAAGCTCTTCGATTTCTTCGCCAACTGCGAATACTTCGAGGAAGAGTTCAACTACGACGAAGTACTGAAGCTTCCCGCGCCCAAAGGCAAAGGCGGCGACGGAGGGGGAGACCCGGTGGTCGTGGGCGGAACCTATGAGCACCTCGGCGCCGATATCCTCGCGTCGATGCGCATCGAGGAGATCACTGCCGAGGGCATGAAGATCGACCGCATGTTCTTCGAGAAATTCGAAGACGTGATCCGCGCCAATGACACCGTCGCTTCCGCCGTCGAATCCGGGCAGTGGGACCGCGTCATCGACTACGTGAACCGCGAGGTCTTCGACAAGCCCGAGGACTACTACACCCTCGACAAGCTGCGCAAAGCCGCCGCCGTGGACCGCCGCCTGACGCTGCGCGAGATTCTGGAGAAGGTCTTCGGCCTCATTCCGCGCTTCAAATCGAAGGATGAGCTGCTGGAAGAGGAGTTCTCCAAATTCGTCGCCGATTTCAAGCCCGAGGAGGCCGCTGCGATCCCGGCCATCAAGACCTTTTTCAAGGCCTATGTCACCAGCGACCTGGTGCGCCATATCATCGACAGCAAGGACTTCACTGTGCTCGCGACCCATCCGATGTTTTCCGCACGCGATTTCAAGGCAGTGCCGGCGAAGTACCGCGCCCTTGTCCCGGAGTACGTCAAGGACTACGTCTCCTTGAATCAGTTCGTGGCCTGAACGCGGGGACTCTCCACTGCGCAGTGATAGACTCCCAGCCAATGTTGTAATGAGGAATGAACATGGTCAGAGCGGTGTGCTCCGTTTAGCAGGCGGCTATGGACTGCGCAGCCATTCACTTTTCCCGCCACGCTTTCGAACGGATGTTCCAGCGCGGGATCGATCCGGATGCAATGTCACAACTGCTCGCGACTGGCGAAGTCATTGCCGAATACCCCGATGACCAGCCTTTTCCGAGTACCCTGCTTTTGGGGTTCCACGCAGCCCTGCCGGTCCATGCAGTCGTTGCGCGTGATTCAGTTACGAGACACTGCCACCTGGTTACGGTATATCGACCTGATCCCGCGATTTGGGATGAAACATTCAAGAAGCGGAGAGCGTAATGAAATGCGGCATCTGCAAAACCGGCCATACCCACCCCGGCGTTACCACCGTTACCTTGCAACGCGACAACACCGTGGTGGTCATTCGAGACGTTCCGGCTGAGATTTGTGAAGACTGCGGCGAGTATTACCTCAGCGATGCGATCGCGCGCCGCGTGTATGCGGATGCCGAAAAAACCGCCGCTCGCCATGTGGAAGTGGAAATCCAGCGGTTTGCCGCGTGATGCCGTCCAGCGGGCGCGAATCCTGAAATTGTGGCGAATTCGCCATAATTAAACCCCTCGAATTCGAGGGGTTTGGAAATGTTCAGCCCTATTGTGCAATCGAAATTCCGTTGAATTGATTGGCATCGGAGATCAAATCCACAACCCGGGTTTTATAGGTCTCGAATTCGATACCTTTAGAAAGCAGGCCGGTTTGAACGGGTTTTCAACGTCAAACGGCTGAAATAATGCTCGATACCGACACCAAACGCCGCATCGATACCGCCCGAGACATCCTCGTCGGCAAGGTGCCTGACCCCAAGTCGCAGGTCGAGCAGATCACCATCGCGTTGATCTACAAGTTCATGGACGACATGGACGCCGAGTCCGTGGAACTCGGTGGCATGCGCAAGTTTTTCACCGGGGACTACGCCCGCTACGGGTGGGCCAAGCCATGGCGTCATCGCCCTGTGGTCACAAGATGCTCGGCCTCTACGGTGAAGGCATCTCGAAAATGCCGGAGAATCCGGGCATCCCCGCGCTGTTTCGCGACATCTTCAAAAACGCCTAACTGCCTTGCCGTAACCCCGAGACGCTTAAGGCTCGCGGCCGACGGCGGCGTGGTTAGCTGCTGCTGGCGATCCAGCGGGCGGTGGACGAAGACCGGCGCCAGGCCGGGCGTACGGATCGGGAATTCGATGTGTTTCGTACAATAGCCGGTCGAGGAGCATTCCATGGCGCAGTACATTCCCAGCCCCAGAGACTGGGTGCGAGAGCAGGTCGAGCTCTACGAAAGTAGCGGCGGCACCAAAGGCATCACGCTTGGCGATACCGGGCTGCCGGTGGTCATCGTCACCAATACCGGCAACAAAACGGGGGCGGTCCGCAAGACCCCTCTGATGCGCGTGGCGGACGGCGCCAACTATGTCCTCGTAGGCTCGCAGGGCGGGTTACCCAAGCACCCGGTGTGGGTGTACAACCTGCGCGCCAACCCTTCGGTCGAGATTCGCGACCGGACCGTGGTGCAGGCGATGAAGACACGTGAAGTCACGGACCCGTCCGAGCGCGCGCGGCTCTGGAGTCTCGCGGTGGCGGCGTACCCTCCCTACGAGGCATACCAGGCGAAGACCACCCGGCAGATCCCGGTTTTCGTGGCGGAACCGGCGAGTTAGTTCTTGCTCCGGCCAGGCCGTTTTCGCTTCTGCGATTCGCAGGCCAGCAACAGAGCTTGAGGCGACGTGTTGTAAAAAGACCATTTTTGGGACACGTTCGCTTGACGTGTCGTCGCCGGTGACATAGGCTAGCAACATGGTGCAAAAAGCGACTTTCGACGACATGAGCGCTGTCGCTGGTTGGCGACCGGGCCAACCCTACAACAATCTACCTCATCTCCCTCCCACTACGGAATTGGAGATAAAAACGGTGTTGAAACAATGTATTGCAGCACGAGCGGCGCTCGCCGAACTGAAGCAGGCGGCAGAGTTGATCCCGAATCCTGCGATGCTGCTCAACACCCTCCCCCTTCTGGAAGCCCGGGCGAGTTCGGAGATCGAGAACATCGTTACCACGGCCGACAAGCTGTTCCGGCACCTGCGCGGCGACGCTGGTGCCGACCCCGCGACCAGGGAGGCGCTGCGCTACCGCAGCGCCCTGTTTGAAGGCGTCCAGGCGCTCAAAAGCCGGCCCTTGACGACACGGATCGCGGAGTCGGTCTGCACACAGATCAAAGGTGTCGAGATGAACGTGCGCAAGGTGCCGGGTACCGCGCTTGTGAACGACGCTACCGGGGAAGTGGTCTATACGCCGCCGGAGGGCGAAGCGCGCATCCGCGACCTGCTCGCCAACTGGGAGCGCTTTCTGCACGAGGAAGAAACGATCGACCCGCTGGTGCGGATGGCGGCTGCGCACTACCAGTTCGAGGCGATTCATCCTTTCACGGACGGCAACGGGCGAACGGGGCGCGTGCTGAACAGCCTTTTCCTGGTCGAGCAGGGGCTGCTGCCGCTCCCGATCCTGTACCTCAGTCGCTACATCATCGCGAACAAGGCGGACTACTACCGCCTGCTGCTCGCTGTAACCCGCGACGGCGCCTGGGAGCCGTGGCTGCTCTACATGCTGCGCGCCGTAGAAGATACGGCGGCGTGGACGACGACGAAGATCGGCGCAGTCCGCGCGCTCGCTAGCGGCACCACCGAATACGTGCGGCGCAGTCTTCCGAAGATCTACAGTCGCGAACTTGTGGACATTATCTTCGAGCAACCGTACTGCAGGATCGCAAATCTCGTCGAGGCGGGGATTGCCGGGCGGCAGGCGGCGTCCCGCCATCTGAAGGCGCTGGTATCCATCGGCGTGCTGCACGAACAAACCTTCGGCAAGGAAAAACTATTCGTGCATCCGAAGCTGATGACCCTGCTCACGCACGACGGCAACGCGTTCGAGCCCTATCAAGCAGCGTAAGCGGGTGCATTCCCGGTGGTGTTCCATCGTAGCGCCGATGAATGGGGCGGGTGTTTTCGCGGCTCTGGAGGCCGGCGCGGGCTGCTCAACCGTCTGATTGCCGACGACTACCGCGCTGCAGATTTCATCACGCTTACGCTGGACCGCAAGATGGGTGATCTTCCGCAGGTGCGCCGCCTGTAGAGCGACGAATTGAAACAAGCAGCGACCGCGCGTATGCCATGCCTGGCGCATAAAAGCGACGCTTACTGCGCCTCCACATTCGCATACCGGGCAACGTCTGCCCAGCGCCTGATCTCGTCGGCGATGTAGCGCGCGAACTGCTCGGGCGCGGACCCGACCGGGAGGTAGCCGTAGCGGGTGAACAGCGCGACCGTGTCGGGCTTTTTGACGAAGGCCGCGACTTCCTCGGCGACTTTCGCCTGGATGTCGCGCGGCATGCCGGCCGGACCCAGGATGCCGAACCAGAAGCTTACGTCGTAGCCGGGCGTGCCGGCCTCCGCCACGGTGGGCGTGTTCGGCCAGGCCGGGGCGCGCACCGCCGAAGTCACGGCCAGCGCCTTCACCTTTCCGGATGCGATGTGCGGCGTGACCGTAAACAGCGAGTCGAACCCGAGATGCACTTCGCCGTTGCCCAGCGCAATCATGCTGGGCGCGGCTGAATAGGCGATGCGCACGAGATTGATGCCGGTGATGTTGCGGAACAACTCCACTGCCAGGGTCTGTCCGCCTGCGATGCTGGCGTAGTTGAGCTGGCCGGGCCGTGCTTTCGCGTAGGCGATGAATTCCGCGAGAGTGTTCACCGGCAGCGAGCTGGGGACTGCGATCGCGTAGGGCGCGGCGAGGATCTGCGAGATCGGCGCAAGATCGCGCTCGGTATCGACGTCCGGATTCTTGATCAGCACCTTGAAAACCGTGAGCGAGGGCACGCCGAACAGCAGCGTGTAGCCATCGGGTTTCGAGCGCGCCACGGCCTGGCTGCCGATCAAGCCGGCGGCGCCCGGGCGGTTCTCGATCAGCACCGGCTGCTTCCAGTTGTCCGCAGCCTGCTTGGCGAACAGGCGCGCGATGGCGTCGGCGGGTCCCGCTGCTGCCAGCGGGACGATGATACGTACCGGACGGGTAGGGAATTCGTCCGCGCCGGCGGCGCAGGACATCGCCAGTCCCGCGGCAAGCGCGGCTGCGCGCAGGAATCGCTGCATCGACGTCTCCTTGGGTTTTTTCATGGCTACAACAGGTAGGACAGGCCTTCCTGGGGCAGTTCGCGGTCGAGCAGGCGGATGCGTTTCTCCGCGATCAGCCAGGCGTCGGCGCGCCGCACGAAGCGCATCTGGCAGATGCCGGCATGGTAGCGCCGGTTGCCCAGGCCGCTCTGGCGCCAGTCGCCCGCGCGCACTTCGAAAACGACGAGGTTGTAGCGTGCCGAGGCGGTGTTGCCCTCGAGGGCAAGCTCGACGTTGCTGACCTGGTGCAGCATCTGGGATTGCGGCGACTGTGCGATGCGCTTGTGCCGCATCAGCTGCTCCACCCGCATCGCGAGGGTCGTCCTGTCCTCATGGATGATGGATGGATACAGCTTCGGGTCGGTGCTGTCGTCTATCGGGAGCCAATAGGTCGCGCGTTCGTCGAACAGCGCCAGCCATTCGTCGAGCTGCCAGTCATCGAGCAGCCTGGCTTCGCGCAGGATGAGCCGCTGCAATTCGGATTCGGTTTGCTGTTGCGTCATGACGCCGCCTTTGCGGCTGGGGCGGCGATCATGGCCCGCCACTGGCGCCAGAACGCGCGTTGCGGCGTCTCGTCGTTGAAGGCGCCGATGCGCTCTCCCGAGGGCAGCACCTCCTCCATGCCGAGACCGCGCGAGAGCACGATAAATTCCTCGCCCGGGCCGTTCAGCCCGTTCTGGATTCCGGCGAATACCTCGACGTCGTCGGGATTGAGCATGCCCGCAGTGCCGATGCGCATCTGCACGTCACGCAGCCGGCCGGACACCACGCTCTCGGGCACGCCATCGATCAGCGCGGGATACGAGTACACCTCGGTGTAGTCGCGCGCGACCGGCTGGATCACGCGGATGTTGCCGTCCATCAGGATCAGGCTGGGGAAAATCAGCAGGTGGCGGTTGGTGAGGACTTCGCGCGCGCCCTCCTCGCCGTTGAGGCGCACCAGCGCGTCCCGGTAGGCCTGCCGGTCGGCAGGCGTCGTGAACCCCGACTCGAGTACCGCGCCGGCCTCCAGCGTGGCATGGCCGCCCGGCAAGCCGCGGGTGCGCCCCATGTTCTTTGCGGCCAGGTAGCTGCGATTGGGAAAGGCGCCCTCGAATTTCCGGAGCGCGCCGAATGCGGACTGGTGCACGAAAGCGGCGTGGTAGCCGTCGATGGCGTTTTCCGCCTGGAATTTCCAGTTGCCCCGGTAGGAATACTTGTGCGCGGCGCGGGCGATGCGGTAGCGGCCGCCCGCGCAGCGTCCCAGCCAGAGATCGACGTGGCGCCTTGCTTCGCCGAGGAAGTCCCGCAGTGCGGGCACGCCTGCATCGAGCGAGCCGAATACCAGTCCCTCGTAGCTTTCCAGCCTGGCGATGCGCCGCAGGTTCCGGTCCGACGGCCTGAATGTCGCCGGATAGCGGTCGGGCGCGGGTGTGGCGCTCAGTTCACCGGAGGTGCGAAACGACCACGCGTGATACGGGCAGACGAAGGCGCCCGTATTGCCATAGGCCTCGCGGCACAGGGTGGCGCCGCGATGGGTGCAGACGTTGCGAAAGCAATGCAGCACGCCGTCTTCGCCGCGCGCGAGGATCACGGGCTGGCGTCCGATCCAGGCGGTCTTGTAGTCGTTCTTCTCCGGGATCTCGGTTTCATGCCCGAGGTAGATCCAGGTCGAGTAGAAGATGCTGTGCAACTCCGCGTCGAAGACGTCTTCGTCCCGGTAGGACGCGGTGGCGACCTGAAACGACTCCGGCCGGTCGAGCACGTGGTGTTTCATGCGCGGTGCGGGAAGCTGTCCGGGTGCCGGGAAACACCTCGCCCGGCTGCGGTGATGTGGAACATGTTCATCGAATCTCCGCTTCATCCGCCACGAAAAGCGGCGGTCATAATCCTGTTAAACGTGAACATTCATGTGAAGTAGTCCAGATAGTACGCTATTTAACGGGCAATATCGGTATTATTACTGGTACATAATCAGATTTTGACAGTCGCACCGAAACCGCGAAACTCAGCTCGCCACGCAACGGTGCGCGCCCCCGCGAGATCAGGCCGGTTTTTCACGGAGCCGGCGTGATCGGCCTCCACGACCGCGATGTCGAAGGCCGCCAGCTCATCCCACGGCGGTTCGGCGCCGTAATAAATGGCAATGCTTGCAATGGCAGGATTGGCGCCGGCGGCGCAGGCGGGCGCACACGCTTCGAGGAGTGCCAGCAGCACCGGCCCAATGAGGCGTAACAGCGGGACGCGCAGCAACGCCGTCATCGCTCCCGTGGCAGCAGTGGGTTGCCGCGACGATGTGACGCCGCCCTGGTCGAATCGTGCCTTGCCGCGCGAAAGCAAGGCGGGGCTACTGCGTTTCCCGCAGCAGCGCCGCAAGGCCGGCATCGAGGGGCGTGGCAGGTTTGTCGCCCAGCCATTCGAGTTGCCGCTCCGGCAGCATCGCGGAATGGCGGATATCGCCGGTGGCGGGCGGTTCGAACTTGCGGATGGCGCTGCGACTGGATACACGCTCGAGGGCGGCAATGAGGTCCAGCAGGGTCACTGAACTGCCGGTGCCGATGTTGCAGAATCCGGTGGCGGTGGCCGCTGGCGCGCGCACGTTGATGCGCGCGATATCGCGCACGAACGCGAAATCGCGCGTCTGGCCGCCGTCGCCGAACACCTTCAGCGCATTGCCGGTGGCAATGGCGCTGGCGAACTTGCTGATGACGCCGGCGTACTGCGAAGAAGGATCCTGGCGCGGGCCGTACACGTTGAAATAGCGCATGCCGAGCGCCGACAGGCCGTACAGCGCGTGATACAGGCCGGCATACTGGTCGTCGATGCATTTCTCCAGTCCGTACGGCGAAATCGGCGCGACCGGGGAGCTTTCCTTCAGCGGCAGTTCCTGCGGCGTGCCGTATACCGCGGCGCTGGACGCGTATTCGACCCGTTTCACGCCGCGTTTGCGCGCGCATTCGAGCACGTTGACGAAGCCGACCACGTTGTTGTGGCAGGAATTGAGCGGATCCTGCACCGACAACTGCACCGAGATCTGCGCAGCAAGATGCATCACGTGCGTTGCTTTCTGCATCGCGCGGTCCAGGGCGGGCAGGTCGCGGATGTCGCCTTCGACAATGGTCAGCGCAGGATGCGATGCCGGCAGGTTGCTGCGTTTTCCGGCGGAGAAATTGTCGAAGACGATGGCTGAGGCGCCGGCCGCGAGGAGCGCTTCGGTGGTGTGCGACCCGATGAAACCGGCGCCGCCGGTGATCAGAATGGTGGAGGTGTTCAACGTCATCGCACCTGCCGCAGGTAAAGAAGCACGATTCTAACCCGCGAGCACGATTCCACCCCGCGACGCCCCGCGCGTAGCGGAACGCGGCGCGACGGATCGCAGTCAGACGGGCTCGGCCCACCCCTTCGCGCGTTCCAGCGCGCGGCCCCACTGCGCCATTCGCGATTGCGCTTCATCGCGCGACATGCGCGGCTCGAAGCGGCGCTCGACGCGCCATTGCTTCGCGATTTGCTTCGGCGAGGCCCAGACACCGCAGGCCAGGCCGGCGAGATAAGCCGCACCCAGCGCCGTGGTCTCGCGCACCCTGGGGCTCACCACCGGAATGCCGAGCAGGTCCGCCTGGAACTGCATCAGCAGGCGGTTCTCCGTCGCGCCGCCGTCCACGCGCAGTTCGGCAAGTCGCAATCCCGCGTCCTGTTGCATGGCATGCAGCAGTTCCGCCGACTGGAAGGCAATGGATTCGAGCGCGGCGCGCGCGAGGTGCGCGGACGAGGTGCCGCGGGTCAGGCCGACGATGGCCCCGCGCGCATAGGCGTCCCAGTGCGGCGCGCCCAGGCCGGTGAACGCGGGCACCAGATAGACGCCGCCGGAATCGCGCACCTTGCGTGCAAGCGGCTCGATGTCGGAGGAGCGCTTGATGAGATGCAGTTCGTCGCGCAGCCATTGCACCACCGCGCCGCCGATGAACACGCTGCCCTCGAGTGCGAACTGCGTTTTTGCACGGGCAGAGTTCCCGACACTGGCCGCGACCGTGGTGATCAGTCCGTTTTTCGACGCGATGGCATCGCCTCCGGTGTGCAGCAGCATGAAGCAGCCGGTGCCGTAGGTGTTCTTGGCCATGCCCGGTCCGTGGCAGGTCTGTCCGAACAGCGCTGCCTGCTGGTCGCCTGCCATGCCGGCGATCGGAATCGACGCCCCCAGCAATTTCTGCGCGGTGTGGCCAAACAGCGAGGACGAAGCAAGCACTTTGGGGAGCATGGCCGCCGGCACCTTGAAGATGCGCAGCAGTTCTTCATCCCAGCCGCCGTGATGAATGTCATAGAGCAGGGTGCGCGAGGCGTTGCTGTGATCGGTCACGTGCAGCGCGCCACCGGAGAGTTTCCAGGCAAGCCAGGTGTCGATGGTGCCGAAGGCGATGTCGCCGCGCTCGGCGCGCTGCCGCAGGCCGGAGATCGAATCCAGCATCCAGGCGATCTTGGTGGCTGAAAAATAGGGATCGAGCACCAGACCGGTCTTCGCGCGTATCAGGTCGGCCAGGCCGTCGCGCCGCAGGCGGTCGCAGTGCGCGGCGGTTCGCCGGTCCTGCCAGACGATGGCGTGGTGCACCGGCTTGCCGCTGGCGCGGTCCCACAGCACCGTGGTTTCGCGCTGGTTGGCGATGCCGATCGCGGCGATGTCTTGCGGCTTCAAGCCGGCCCGCGCGATGGCAAGGCGGGCGCAGGCGAGCTGGCTGCGCCAGATTTCCTCTGCATCGTGCTCGACCCAGCCGGGATGCGGGTATATCTGCCGCAATTCGCGCTGCGCCGTGGCCCGCACCGTGCCGCGCTGATCGAACACCAGCGCGCGCGAACTGGTCGTGCCCTGGTCGAGGGCGAGAATGTAGCGGGTCGGCATACTGTCCTTTCGATCGATGTTGCTGAACACCAGGCGCCTGTGGCAATGCCGGATTCTGCGTTGCTCGGCGGGAGGGCGCAATCCGGGCACATCCGGGCACAGCCGATTTTCGACGCCGATTGCCTGGGGCGCGGTCGTCGATAGTCGGCTGCGGGGCCGGTTCGTCGGCATGCGTTGCCATGATAAAATTGTGCGCTGCGCAACATTGACAGTCACCAGCACATGCCGCTTCCACCCGCCGCCGCGCGGAATCCCATACACACCCGCAGCATCCGGTTCGAAGGCTTCGAGCGCGATGACGGCCTGTGGGACATCGAAGCGCATATCTGCGATGTCAAACCCTACGATTGCGAACTGGCATCGGGCATCCGCGACGCCGGTGTGCCGATACACGATATGCGCATCCGGCTGACCATCAACACCGATTTCAGGGTGATGGACGCCGCGGTGGTGAGCGATGTCGTGCCCTACCCGGGGCACTGCGAGCAGATCACCCCGGATTACCAGTTGCGCCTCGTCGGCCTCAACCTGGTGCGGGGGTTTCGCAGGGACGTGCAGGAACGCTTCTCCGGCATTGCCGGCTGCACCCACCTGACTGAACTGCTGGGGCAGTTTCCGACGGTGGCGATCCAGACTTTTTCCGGATTTCTCGGCAACGATACCGACGATGCGGCCGGCAAGCCATTCCAGCTCGATCGATGCCACGCGCTGGACACCCGCAGCGTGGCGGTTCAGCGCTACTATCCGCGCTGGCATGCGAATGCAAAAGCACAAAAAGCACAGAGCGGCGGCGATCGCTGACGCTGTTCAGGGGACAACATGAAGATTCACGAATACCAGGCGAAGGAAGTCCTTCGCAAATTCGGCGTGCCCACGCCGCGTGGCGTGGCCTGTTTCTCGGTCGATGAGGCGGTCAAGGCCACCGACACGCTGGGCGGCAAGTTCTGGGTGGTCAAGGCGCAGATCCACGCCGGCGGACGCGGCAAAGGCGGCGGCGTGAAAGTCGCCAAATCGCGCGACGAAGTCCGCGAATGGGCGGGCAGGATACTCGGCATGCAACTCAAAACCCGCCAGACCGGCGCGGAAGGACAGAAGGTGCGGCGGCTGCTGATAGAGGAGGGCGCCGACATCAGCAAGGAACTGTATGTCGGCATGGTGGTCGACCGCGGCACGCAGTGCACGGTGCTGATGGCCTCCAGCGAAGGCGGCATGGACATAGAGGAAGTCGCGGCCCGCACGCCGGAAAAAATCCACAAGGTGTTCATCGACCCGCAGTCGGGCCTGTCCGACGCCGAAGCGGACGACGTGGTGCGCAAAATCGGCATTCCGGAGGTGGCTGTGGTCCAGGCGCGCGCGGTGCTGCAGAGCCTGTACCGCGCCTTCTGCGATACCGATGCTTCGCTCGCCGAGATCAATCCGCTGGTGGTGCTGGGCGACAACCGGGTGGTGGCGCTCGATGGCAAGGTCACCTTCGACGACAACGCGCTGTTTCGCCACCCCGACCTGCTGGCGATGCGCGACCTGGACGAGGAGGATCCAGCCGAGGTGCAGGCATCGAAATTCGACCTGAATTACATCCAGCTGGATGGCAGCATAGGCTGCCTGGTGAACGGCGCGGGCCTCGCCATGGCCACCATGGACACCATCAAGCTCTACGGCGGCAGTCCGGCCAACTTTCTCGACGTGGGCGGCGGCGCAACCACCGAGAAGGTGACCGAGGCGTTCAAGATCATGCTCTCCAATCCGAAGCTGGCGGCGATCCTGGTCAACATCTTCGGCGGCATCATGAAATGCGACACGATAGCCGAGGGGGTGGTGGCCGCGGCGCGCGAAGTCAAGCTGGGCGTGCCGCTGGTGGTGCGCATGAAGGGCACCAACGAAGAACTCGGGAAGAAAATCCTGGCCGATTCCGGGCTGCCCATCATTACCGCCGACAACATGGCGGAGGCGGCCGAACGCGTCGTCGCCGCTTCCAGGAAACACTGAAGGACTGCGCGTGGCCATCCTGATCGACAAGAACACCCGCGTCGTGACGCAGGGCATCACCGGCAAGACCGGGCACTTTCATACCCATGCGTCGCGGGACTACGCCAACGGACGCGCCTGCTACGTTGCCGGGGTGAATCCCAAAAGAGCGGGTGAGGACTTCGAGGGCATTCCGATTTTCGGTTCGGTGGCCGAAGCCAAGGCAAAGACCGGCGCCAATGTCTCGGTCATCTATGTGCCGCCCCCCAGCGCGGCGGCGGCGATCTGGGAGGCGGTGGAAGCCGACCTCGACCTGGTGATCTGCATCACCGAGGGCATACCGGTGCGCGACATGGTCGAGGTGCGTGATCGCATGAGGAAACAGAACCGGCGCACGCTGCTGGTTGGTCCGAACTGCCCGGGGGTCATCACGCCGGAGGAGATCAAGATCGGCATCATGCCGGGACATATCCACATGAAGGGCCGCATCGGCGTGGTGTCCCGTTCCGGCACGCTGACCTACGAAGCGGTCGGTCAGCTTACCGAACTGGGACTGGGCCAGTCGACCGCGGTCGGCATCGGCGGGGATCCGGTAAACGGTCTCAAGCACGTCGACGTGCTGCGCCTGTTCAACGAGGATCCGGAAACCGAGGCAGTGGTGATGATAGGCGAGATCGGCGGCAACGACGAAGAGGCTGCGGCCGAATGGGTGAAAGAGAATATGAAGAAGCCGGTGGTCGGCTTCATCGCCGGCGTCACTGCGCCGCCCGGCAAGCGCATGGGCCACGCCGGCGCCATCATTTCCGGCGGCAAGGGCACGGCTCAGGAGAAGCTTGCGGTAATGGAGGCCTGCGGTATCAAGGTCACCAAAAATCCCGCGGAGATGGGCAAGCTGCTGAAGTCTGCGCTCAAGTAGCGCAGCATGTGCGCGGCCCGACCCGGATGGAACGCAATACGACTCGTTGAGGACATGTGAACGGCAATCAGCCAGATAAACCGGCGCCACGCCGGAACCGCGTTCGGTCGACCATCAAGGGCCGTAGCGTCGACACGGCTGCCCTGGCGGACGTGCGCGCGCTCCTGGACGGCGCCGAACCCCCGGCGAACCCTGCGGCGAGCACTGCCGAGAACACCGTGGCAGCACACGACGTGCGCCGCCGCGACATGCTGATCGAGAACCTGCATCGCATACAGGACCGCTACGGCCGGCTGTCCGCGGCGCATCTGGTCGCACTGGCCGCCGAGATGAAGCTTTCCATGGCCGAAGTCTACGAGGTGGCCACTTTCTATCACCACTTTGATGTCGAGAAGGACGGCGGGGTTAAGGACGGTGTGGAGAAGGACGGCGCGGGGAATGTGGGCGGCGCAGGGGAGTCATCGACAGCGTCGCTCCCGGCGCTCCCAGTGCTCACGGTGCGCGTGTGCGATTCCCTCTCCTGCGAGATGGCGGGGGCCAGGGAGCTGCTTGCCAGGCTGCCGGCCGCCCTGGGTGGCGGAAAATTCGGGCGTGAAATCCGCGTGCTGCATGCGCCCTGCGTCGGGCGCTGCGAATCCGCGCCGTGCGTGGTGGTGGGCCAGAACCCGGTGCTGAACGCGAGTGTCGAAGCGGTCACCGAGGCAGTCAAAGCGGGCAATACGCGCAGCGCCGAGCCTGCGTATCTCGATTACACGGATTACCGCAAGGCGGGCGGCTACGCATTGCTGGCCGGTTGCCACGCGGGTGGGCACAGCGCCGAATCCCTCATCAAGGTCATGGAAGATTCGGCGTTGCGCGGTCTGGGCGGCGCGGGATTTCCGGTCGGGCGCAAGTGGCGCAGCGTCGCCGCCGAGCCGGCGCCCAGGTTGATGGCCGTCAACATCGACGAGGGCGAACCGGGCACCTTCAAGGATCGCTGGTATCTGGAGCGCGATCCGCACCGTTTTCTGGAAGGCATGCTGGTGGCGGCCTGGTGCGTCGGCATCCCGGAAATATATATCTATCTGCGCGATGAATACGCCGGTTGCCGCGCCGTGCTGGAGCGCGAACTGGCCAGGCTGCGCGCCGATCCGCCGTGCGACCTGCCGACGATCCACTTGCGCCGCGGCGCAGGCGCCTACATCTGCGGTGAGGAATCGGCGATGATAGAGTCGATCGAAGGCAAGCGCGGCATGCCGCGCCTGCGTCCGCCCTACGTGGCGCAGGTCGGATTGTTCGGCCGGCCGACGCTGGAACACAACATGGAGACGCTCTACTGGGTGCGCGAGATCGTCGAGCGCGGCGCCGGGTGGTTTGCCGACCAGGGCCGCCATGGCCGCAAGGGGTTGCGCTCATTCTCGGTGTCGGGTCGGGTCAGGAAACCCGGCATGCATCTGGCCCCGGCCGGCATTACCGCGGCCGAACTGATCGCGGAATATTGCGGCGGCATGCAGGATGGGCACACGTTTTATGGCTATCTGCCCGGTGGCGCCTCGGGCGGCATCCTGCCGGCAAGCATGGCGGACATCCCGCTGGATTTCGATACGCTGAACGCCTACGGCTGCTTCATCGGCTCGGCCGCTGTGATCGTTCTCTCGGAACACGACCGTGCAGTGGACGCAGCCCGCAACCTCACCCGATTCTTCTCCGAAGAGTCCTGCGGACAGTGCACGCCGTGCCGCGTCGGCACGGTGAAGGCGCTGCAACTGCTGGAGGCGCCGCGCTGGGACCAGCCGTTGCTGCGTGAACTGTCGCAGGCCATGATGGACGCGTCCATCTGCGGCCTCGGCCAGGCGGCGCCCAACCCGCTGCTATCGGTGATGAAATACTTCCCGCGGGAAATCGAGTGAAGGGCCATTCATGACGGCAATCAGCAAGCAGGAAATCGAAGCGCTGCCGGTCGAGTTCAAGCTGAACGGCAAGACGGTCGTCGGTCGCTCCGACCAGACCATCATGCAGATTGCGGAGAAGAACGGCCTCGCAATCCCGCACCTGTGCCAGAGGAAGGGCTTGCGCCCCGACGGCAATTGCCGCGCCTGCGTGGTGGAGATCAAGGGCGAACGGGTGCTGGCGCCGTCTTGCTGCCGGCACCCGGTCAACGGCATGGAAGTCACCACCGACAACGAGCGCGCGCTCGCCAGCCAGCGCATCGTGTTCGAACTGCTGCTGGCCGACATGCCCGAAGACCCGGACAACACCGTGGCGAAATGGGCGAAGCGCATCGGCGTCGGCAAGCCGCGCTTTCCCGCGAGAATTCAACCGCAACAGGATGTCTCCCATCCGGCCATCGCGGTGAACCTGGACGCCTGTATCCAGTGCACGGCGTGCGTGCGCGCCTGCCGCGAAGAGCAGGTGAACGATGTCATCGGCTATGCATTCCGCGGCGAGCATTCGAAAATCGTCTTCGATCTGGATGACGACATGGGCGCATCGACCTGCGTCGCATGCGGTGAATGCGTGCAGGCCTGCCCCACGGGCGCCTTGTCATCCAAGGTGCTGGCCAGTTTCGTGGCAAAAGCGGCAAGCGCCGGCGTGACCTCGGGCGCAACCGCCGGGCCTCTACCTGGCAAGCTGCCCGGCAAGCTACCCGGCAAGCTGCCCGGCAGGGTGATTCCGGTCAAGGCCGATACCAAAGTCGAATCGGTCTGCCCGTATTGCGGCGTCGGCTGCCAGCTCACCTATCACGTCAAGGACAACCAGATTCTGCGCGTCGAGGGGCGCGATGGCCCCTCGAATCACGGCAGGTTGTGCGTCAAGGGGCGCTACGGTTTCGATTATGTGAATCACCGGCAGCGGCTGACCCGGCCGCTGATCCGCAAGCCGGGGGTGCCCAAGCACAAGGATTTCAGCGTCGATCCGGAACGCTGGCAGGAGGCGTTTCGGGAAGCCACTTGGGAAGAGGCGCTGGCTATCGCGGCGAACGGCTTGCGCGGCATCCGTGACGGACACGGGAAAAAAGCATTGGCTGGTTTCGGTTCCGCCAAGGGCAGCAACGAAGAGGCGTACCTGTTCCAGAAACTGGTGCGCACCGGTTTCGGCTCGAACAACGTCGACCACTGCACGCGCCTCTGCCATGCGTCCTCCGTGGCGGCGCTGATGGAGGGTGTCAATTCTGGCGCGGTGTCGAATCAGGTCAACGATGTGGCGCGTGCCGAGGTGGTGTTCGTGATCGGCGCCAATCCGACGGTCAACCATCCGGTGGCGGCGACCTGGATCAAAAACGCGGTGAAGAACGGCACCAAACTCATTGTCGCCGACCCGCGCCGTACTGAACTGGCGCGCCATGCCACCTATGTGCTGCAGTTCAAGCCCGACACCGATGTCGCGCTGCTGAACGCCATGATGCATGTCATCGTTGCGGAAGGCCTGGCCAACGAGGCATTCATCCGCGACCGCACCTCCGGCTACGAGGCGCTGAAACAGAACGTCGCCGGGTACAGCCCGGAAGCGATGGCGCCGCTGTGCGGCATCCCAGCGCAGACGATACGCGAGGTGGCGCGCCTCTATGCCACCTCCAGAGGGTCGATGATTCTGTGGGGCATGGGCATCTCGCAGCACGTGCACGGCACCGACAATGCGCGTTGCCTGATTGCGCTGGCGCTGATGACCGGACAGATCGGCCGACCTGGCACCGGCTTGCATCCCCTGCGCGGACAGAACAATGTGCAGGGGGCGTCCGACTCGGGCCTGGTGCCGATGTTCTACCCGGATTACCAGCGGGTGGCGACGCCCGAGGCGAAAGCGCGCTTCGAGAAATTCTGGGGCGTCGAACTGGATCCGGCGCCGGGTCTGACGGTGGTGGAAATCATGCGCGAGGCAAAGGCGAAGAACATCCGCGGCATGTACATCATGGGCGAGAACCCGGCCATGTCCGATCCGGACTTGGACCACGCGCGCGCGGCGCTCGCCAGCCTCGACCATCTGGTGGTGCAGGACATTTTCCTCACCGAAACGGCCTACCTCGCCGACGTGGTGCTGCCGGCCACGGCCTGGCCGGAAAAGGTCGGCACCGTCACCAACACCGACCGCATGGTGCAACTGGGCCGCAAGGCGGTCGAGCCGCCGGGCGAGGCCAAGGAGGATTTGTGGATCATCCAGGAACTGGCGCGCCGGGTGGGACTCGCATGGAATTACACGGGACCGGCCGACGTATTCAATGAGATGCGCGGCTGCATGGAATCGATCGCCGGGATTACCTGGGAGCGCCTGGAGCGGGAGTCCTCGGTGACCTATCCGTGCGAGCACGAGGGCGATCCCGGGGAGCCGGTGGTGTTCATGACCGACTTTCCCACCGCGACCGGGCGCGGCAGGTTCGTCCCGGCCGACATCATTCCGGCGGCGGAGCAGCCCGACGCTGCGTATCCGATGGTGCTCATCACCGGACGGCAGCTCGAGCACTGGCATACCGGCGCGATTACGCGCCGCGCGACCGTGCTCGACACCCTGGAACCCGAAGCGGTGGCATCGCTGCATCCGCTGGAACTGGCGCGGCTGAAAGTGGCACCTGGCAGCGTCATTACCGTGGAATCGCGTCGCGGCAGGATTTCGCTGTACGCGCGCGCCGACGAGGGCACGCCGGCCGGCGCGGTGTTCATCCCGTTCTGTTTTTACGAGGC
>SHXF01000117.1 GCA_009693435.1 Betaproteobacteria bacterium
CCCCCAGCCGACGAAAGCGGCCGGCTGGCGTGGAGATTTCAAATGTCACGATCTTCATGCGTTGTTTCCCCTGTGTTTGTGCGCGCGCCGCGCGTGACCGCCCGGCGGTGGGAGCAGTCTACGCCGCAAATCTTTTCGGGCCAATTGCCTGTAGCGAATTTGCCGGTAGCGGATTTGCCGGTAGCGGATTTGCCGGTAGCGGATTGCGAGATTCTGCCTCGACTACGCGTCACAGTGTGATGCGGCAAGGCACTGCCACTGCGCTGGCACTGCACCTCCTTCGCCCCGGTCCCTATGTCGGGATTCGAGTAAGATCTCCTCGCGCTTTTAAGCGAGACAGCACGCCATTCGGCAACGAAAACACGGCACAGCCGCACATAACCCATGGCAGCTGCAATGGAAGCGACGACAACACAAGTCCTGATCGTAGGGGGCGGACCGGTAGGATTGACACTCGCCATCGATCTGGGCAAGCGCGGTATCCGGTGCGTGCTCATCGAGCAAAAGCAGACGCCCCAGTTCCTGCCCAAGATGGAGCGATGCAATGCCCGCAGCATGGAGATGTTCCGGCGCATCGGCATCGCAGATGATATCCGCCGGGTCGGCTTGCGCCCGGATGTGCCCATGGATGTCTATCTGATATTTTCCCTGAATGAGCCGGCGCTGCTGCGGCTGGCCTGCCCGTCTGTGAGCGAAGCGCGCGCTCATATCAAGGCGACCAACGACGGCACCGTGACGCTGGAGCCGTACCAACTCACCTCGCAGTATTCGCTCGAGCCCCTGCTTAAATCCATTGCGGAGTCCCTGCCTTGCGTGACGGTACGCTTCGGCTGCGAATTCCTGTCGCTCGCACAGGATACCGCGGGCGTAACGGCCTCCGTGCGCACGAGTGGCGGATCCGCCCAGACGCTGCGTGCGGACTTCCTGGTGGGATGCGACGGGGGCAACAGTACGGTACGTGCACAGCTCGACATCAAATTGCGCGGCGAAGGCCCGCTTGCGCAGTTTCGCCAGGCACTGTTCCGCTGCGACGAACTGTTCGACAGGATGCCCCTGGGCAACGGCCCGGGCAGGGGGCGTCACTGGCACGTGGCGGACGACAAAGGCACTGTGCTCGTAATGCAGGACTCCACCCGGCACTGGACCCTGAATTCGGCGGTGGACTCGGACGAAGAAATGAAGCGCATGTTCGAGAGAGTCGTCGGCGTCCCGGTCGGCCACGAAATGCTTGCGTGCAATCCTTGGCGGCAGAACCTGCTGCTCGCGACAAGTTACGGCGCAGGCCGTGCGTTCATCGCCGGGGACGCCGCGCATCTGATGATCCCCAGCGGCGCACTGGGCATGAACACGGGCGTCGGAGACGCATTCGACATTTCCTGGAAACTTGCGGCAACCTTGAACGGGTGGGGCGGTCCGAATTTGCTGCGCTCCTATGAGATCGAGCGACGGCAGGTCGGCGAACGCAACGTGGGCGCGTCGCGCTTCGCCACCCTGTCGCGGCGCAAATGGCGCTCGTTGTGGCGGCCGGATATCCGGGAAAACACGCCGGCGGGACAGCAATCGCGGGCCGCCCTGAAGATGGTCGCGGACATCGAGCAAACGAAGAACCAGGAGATGACAGGCGCCGAACTCGGCTATCGCTATGTCGATTCACCCGCCATCATGGATATCCCCGGCGGGCCGGAGCATC
Organism: Betaproteobacteria bacterium; assembly: GCA_009693435.1. Next base: position 1,691 of record SHXF01000117.1, read on the forward strand.
GCTTTCTGGATTACGTCCCGACGACCTGGCCCGGGGCGCGCCTGCCTCATGTCTGGCTGGATGACGGCAGCGCGATACAGGATCGCATACCTACAGAGGGCTACACTCTGCTCAGACTGGGCGGTACGCCGGCGGATTCGCATGCGCTCGAAGCCGCACTTCGCGCGCGCGACGCTCCGGTTACGACACTCAATGTTCCTGACCGCATTGCGCGGGAAGTCTATGGCCACGACCTGATCCTGCTGCGACCCGACATGCATGTCGTATGGCGTGGCAGCGCCTTGCCCGATGACGTCGCCAGCATGGCCGCGACAGCTACCGGTTTCTGACCGAATTCACCATGGACCGTTAAAGCAGCAATTCTCCAAGAGGAAGCCAACAATCATGACAGGACTGGAACTCCTTCTGCAGCCGATCCAGCTGGGGCCGCTGACAGTGCGCAACCGGTTGATGATGACCACCAACAATCCGCGCTTCAGCGACGTCCGCTATCTGGATTACCTGGAAGAGCGCGTCGCTGCCGGTGTCGGCATGGTGGGCATTCCGATTCTGCATGGAAACATTTCCAGCCTGAGTTCGAGTTCCACCGGGAAAATAGATCGCGCATTCTCGGCCGACGAGGATGCTGCCCCGGATCCGTCCACCGAAGAGGGTGCCGCGTTTTACGATGAATTGCTGATTCCCAGGCTGAAGAGCCGAGCAGACATCGCGCATCGCCATGGCGCGGTGTGTTTCGGCCAGGTGGCGGATCGCGGCGCGGCGAGACTGGCTGATAACTTTCAGCCGCGCATTGCGCCTTCCGCGATACCCGACGATCAGGTCCGGGACATGCCTCACGAATTGAGCGTGGAGGAGATCGCCCGCGTCGTCGGCGCGTTCGGCCGGTCTGCCGCGCGCATCAAGAAGGCGGGGCTGGACGGCATAGAAATGATGGGGGCGCATGGCTATCTGATCGAACAATTCCTCTCTCCTCACACCAATCGCCGCACCGACTCCTACGGCGGGACGCTGCACAACCGGATGCGTTTTCTCGAAGAGATCATGCAGGCGATACGCACCGCATGCGGCAACGACTTCCCTGTCGGCATGAGATTGACTGCTCAGCAGCATTTTTCCACCGGCCTGGTGCTGGAGGAGGCCCGGGAAATCGCGGCCGCCCTGGGATCCCGGGTCACCTACATCAACGTGACCCGGGGCACCTTTTTTGCGCTTCAGGGCGGAGTCACCCTCCCCTACGTCGCGCCCTCATTTGTTCCGGTGGGCATCAATGTCGAGGTGGCGGCTGCCATCAAGGCTGTCGCCTCGGCGCCGGTCATTGTGACCGGGCGTCTCAACGACCCTGAGTTGATGGGAAAGATACTCTCGGAGGGCAAGGCCGACATGATAGGCGTCACGCGCGCACTGATGGCCGATCCGGAATTCCTGAAAAAAATCGCTTCCGGGCAAGCCGGCAAGATCCGCAAATGCATAGGCGCGAACGACTGCCACTATCCGGAAAAGAGCGCTTCCTGTGCAGTGAACGCAACGCTGGGGAGGGAACGCGAAATGCGCTTCATGCCCTCTGTCCGGGAAAAGCGTGTGCTCGTGATAGGGGGTGGTCCAGCGGGAATGGAGGCAGCGCGCGTTGCGGCAATGCGTGGACATCGGGTCACGCTGCTCGAGCGTGAGAACCGCCTCGGCGGCCAGATCGCGATCATTTCCGGGGACGCCAATCGCGCCGAGTTCGCCGAGTACCTCGCGTTTCTGGGCAACGAGATCGAAGACCAGAAGGTGACGGTCGAACTCGGAATCCAGGCGGATGCGGACACCATCCGCAGACACGCACCGGACGCCCTGGTACTCGCGACCGGGTCCACCCTGTCGGTTCCCGACTTTGCGGATTTGCCGGGAGAGCGGGTGTATTCGGCACTGGATGTACTGAAGGACTCGGCAAGATTGGGATCGCGTGTTCTGGTGGTGGGCGGTCTGGAGGATCATCTGGGACCAACTGCGACGGCGGAGTTCATCGCCGATACGGGCCGGCAGGTAACCCTGATAACTTCATGCCTGCTCGTAGCCCAGGGACTCGAACCGGCAACCATGCACCTGGTCCTGAAACGGCTGCTCGACAAGAGCGTGGATATTCATACACTGACCGAATTGGTCGCCTGGAAAGGGGCTCCTGTCGTGCGCAACGTCTTTACGCGAAAAGAGAGCACGCTGCACGACGTGGATTCGATCGTGTTTGCCTACGGACGGCGCGTCAACAATGAATTGGCCGACACGGCAAGGCGCCTCGTGAAAGAGGTATACGAAATCGGTGACTGCCTGGCGCCGCGCAGATTGATCCACGCGACCCTCGACGGCGCGCGGGTCGGCCGGCGCATCTGATTCCCCACAATACGAGTCGAAGGAGGAGAAACCATGGGATTATTCTTGCGAATGGCATCGTTGGGCATGGCCGCAATGGTGTGGACTTTGCCATCCACCGCGCAGGATTATCCTGCCAAGCCGATACGGATCATCCATTCCTATCCCGCGGGCGGCGGCAGCGACACCATGGCCCGGATCCTCGCTCAGAAAATGAGCCAGGATTTCCGGCAGCAGGTGATCATCGACAACAAGCCGGGTGGAAACACGGTGATTTCCGCCGATCTCGCCGCGCATTCCGCCCCGGACGGCTACACCTTGCTCATGGGCATGAATTCGACCATGACCATGAATGCGGCAATGCTCGGCAAGCTCCCCTATGACGCGGAAAAGGACTTTGCGCCCATTTCCGGCGTTGCGGCGATAGGCAGCGTGCTGGTCACGCATCCGAATACCCCGTTCAAGACCATGCAGGAGCTGATCGCCTATGCAAAGGCGAATCCGGGCAAGCTCAACTACGGCGCGTCCGCGGCGATAACGCAACTCGTTGCCTTCCAGCTGATGTCGGCCAGCGGAATCAACATGGTCTTTGTTCCCTACCGGGGCGCGGCGGACTTCATGAGGGCGCTGCTCGGAGAGCAGATCGATCTTGTCGTCGATGGCATTTCTTCCTACGTGTCCCAGGTTCGGAGCGGCAAGCTGCGCGCGCTGGCGACGACAGGCGCCACGCGCGACGCGCAGATGCCCGACGTGCCTACAGTGGGAGAACTCGGCTTTCCACAGATGGAGGGGCTGGCCTGGTATGGGCTGTACGCACCGGCCGGCACACCCGCCGCGATCATTGACAAGTTGAATGCGGGCGTCGTCAGGGCACTGGCCGATCCGGAGGTCCGCGAAAAGCTCGCCAATCTTGGCTACACAACCATTCCCGGGACGCCGGCACAGCTGGCAGCCGCGGTCAAGGCTGAGATCGCCCGATGGACGCCCGTGATCAAGGCAGCAAACATCAAGCTTTGAGGACAGGACGACGCGGTGGTGGTTGCGGAAGTGTTGTGTCCGCAATCGGGCATGTTGAATTTGTCTGATATGGGCTGAAAGTGAATATGGACGCAGACCTGGTTATCGTCGGCGGCGGGTTCGCCGGATTGGGCACCGCCTGCCGGGCGGTGGAACTGGGTTTGAAACCCGTCGTACTCGAACAAGGCAAGGATGCCGACTATCTGTGCAACTCGCGCTATTCGGGCGGAGCAGTCGTCATCGGCATGGAAAATCCGATGCAGGATCCCGCATTTCTCTTCGAGAACTTCCAGCGAAACACCGGCGGCTATACGGATCCCGACGTTGCCCGGGCTTTTACCGGCGATGGACCCAAGCTGCTCGACTGGCTGCGCAACAACGGTGTGCAGTTCATGCGGCAGGGGGCGATCTCTCACCTGCAATGGATCATGACACCGCCCAGGCCCGCGAAACCCGGCACCAACTGGCAGGGCCGGGGGCCGGACCTGCTGCTGCGACGCCTTGCGAAACGGGTGGTCGATCACGGAGGGCAGATCCTGCTCGACACAAAAGCGAAATCCCTGGTCATGGAAAACGGGACTTGCCGGGGCGTGATCGCCACGCAGGCAGGCGCCGAAGTCACCACAAGGGCGAAAGCCGTGGTGCTCGCGGACGGTGGATTCCAGGCCAACGAAACACTCCTGGCGAAGTACATCAATCCACGCACCGACCGGATCATGCAGCGTAATGCCCGCTCCGGTGTCGGGGACGGCATCAGAATGGCCGAAGCGGCAGGCGCCAGGCTGGCCGGGACGGAATTTTTCTACGGGCATCCGCTGTCGCGCGATGCGCTAACCAACGACCTGCTCTGGCCCTACCCGTTCCTGGACAGCGTGGTCACAACCGGCATCGTGGTCGACGCAGATGCCCGCCGCTTCGTCGACGAGGGCCTCGGGGCAATCTATATCGCCAACATCATGGCGCGCCGCGACGACCCGTCGGATTCATTTGCCGTGTTCGACGACGCGATCTGGAATGGACCGGCCGCCGACATCCGCAATCACTTTCCGCCCAACCCCAACGTGAAAAATCTGGGCGGCACGCTGCATACAGCCAGGATGATCCCTGAGCTTGCCCGGCTGTGCGGCTTGCCGGCGGATGCACTCATGGACTCGATTTCGCGTCACAACGAGGCGATCGCGCAGAAGAAAACGGACAGTCTCAGCCCCCCGCGCAGCGTGCACCGCGTGCCACCCATGCCGATCGTGAAGCCGCCGTTCCATGCGATGCCGATGTGCCCGGGCATCACCTACACCATGGGCGGGCCCGCAATCGATCGCAACTGCCGCGTGATGCACACATCCGGCCTGCCCATCCAGAATCTCTACGCGGTTGGCTCGGGTTCCGGAGGCCTGGAAGGCGGTCCACCGGTTGGATATTTCGGCGGCGTTGCCAAGGCGTTCATCTCTGCGCTTCGGGCGGCGGAGCATATTGCGGAGGAGAGTCGGAGAGGCTGACGAACTGCTCTATGATTTCTGCATTCGCCGGTTAACAGCGCTGCGAAAATTCAGATCCGATAGGACGGATCCACCCGATCAGCCAGGCGCAGGTACGCCGGCCAATCGTCGCCGTTATTCTTCGCTTCGTGCTGTTCCATCTGCCGCGCGCCCTCTTCGCAGATCTCGGGTGAGGGAATCCGGTAGCCGGCGCCGGTCGCCTCCAGCCTGAGCTGAATCTCGCAGGCCTCCACCAGTTGCCGCGTCACGGTCATTGCCTCGGCCGGGGTCACGCCGCAGGCGAGCAAACCGTGATTTCTCAGGATCATCGCCTTGTTCACCGGCCCGAGGTCTCGGGCGAGGCGCGCTGCCTCGCCCATCCGGCTCGCAATGCCTTCGAACTCGTGATACGAAATGCGGTTGTAGAAACGCATGCCGTTCTGCTCCAAAGGCAGCAGTCCCCTGGGATGCGCGGACACCGCCGAGCCTGCGATGGTGTGCGTATGCACGGTGCAGTTGATGTCCGGCCGCGCATTCAGCACTGCGCTGTGTATGGTGAACCCGGCCGCGTTGACGTTCTGCGACCACACCGCCTGCTCGCCGTCCAGGCGCAGCTTCACCAAGTTGGAGGCGCACACCTCGTGGTACATGAGGTTGTGCACCTTAATCAGGAAATGGTCGGGCTCATCGGGCACGCGCATGGCAATGTGGTTGTAGATCAGGCTCCCCCAGCCATAGTGATCGCTCAGGCGATACAGCGCGGCCAGATCGACGCGGGCATTCCATTCCGTCGCGCTCACCGAGTCCTTGCGGATCTGGGGCAGGTTGGGTATTTCGTTGTTCATCGCATTCTCCCTGATTCGATTCTGTCGGATTGGGTCAAAGGCTGTAGAAGTCCAGCTTGGTAGGCACATAGTCGTTCAGCAAAACGATCTTCTTCCTCTGGATGCGCCAGGCGCCGCCTTGCTCCACGAGCGTCGCCTCGGCGCGCCCGAAGAACACCTGCGCCGCGTGGATCTTGTGTTCGTACTGGTTGACGCACCACTGGTAGTCGACCTGCATCAGGTGCGGATCCTGCGCCGGCAGCACGCTCACATTTGTCACCTGGTGCTGGGTACGCGGCAGCAGCCGCGAAGCCGAGGACGTTCCGGCGCGAACGCGCCAGACGCGGTCTTCCAGCCCCGAGCGCGTGTCGTAGTAAATCAGCGAGGTTTCGCTCTGCGGGTCTTCGGTGGTCTGGTCCTCGGACTTCCACGCAGGAACCCAGTACACGCACTTCTCGACGTAGAGCGCGAGCCACGCATCCCAGTCGCGCGCGTCGAGAAGACCTGCCTCGCGAAACAACAGCTCGCTTGCGCTCGCCACGCGCTGCACTTGCTCCAGCGTCATCAGGTTCATTGGTTCGCGTTTCAACGGTTCGCGTTCATGGATTTAACTGCGCGCTTCCGCTGCCGCGGTTCATCAGGCGCAGCCACTCGCGATAGCAGGCGTGAAACAGGGTTTCGTCCTGGATCGCGAACGGGCCGGTCTGACTGGTGGCAGGTTCGATGCCGAGCTCGCGCGCGTACTCGTCCGCGCCCGGCTGCACCGATTTCATGCCGCGGTGATAGCCCTGCAACCGGTTGACCGACAACGCGCGAAAACCAGTCTGGCAATCCTCGTAAGTCTGCGAATCATCCGGGGTCGCGAGGCCGGTGCTGTTGAAGAAATCCTCATACAACCGGATGCGATTGGCGCGCGCCGCCGGCGCCTCGCCCACCGGCGCGACGCAATGAATGGTCATCTCGGTGAGATCGGGCGCGATCGGGCGGATCACCCGCATCTGCAGCGAGGCGCTTTCGGCGAACTGCACGTTCGGGAACAGCGTGAGGTTGCGCGCCTTGAGCATCCACCGCGCGCGCACGTCCCCGACCCGGCTGCGCACTTCTTCTATGCCGGGGAAGATCGGCCGGGTTTCCGGCGCCGGATTTCCCGACCAGAGCACCGCGTGTCCATAGGGGAAAGTGAAGCCGCCGGTGGTGACCGCAAGCGAACCGTACAGATTGAAATCGATATTCCTGAGCGGCGTGTGCGAATCGCCCTGCTTCCTGCGCTCCACTATTTTCATGAAACTCGGGTGGGTCGAAGTCAGGTGGTAGGCATCGACGCAATTCTCGATCTGCAGTTTCCAGTTGGCGCGATAGGTGTAGGTGCCGGTGCCGGGCAGGAGTTCGACCCCGTCCTTGCCCTGGTCAACGACCAGATCGATGAACGCCCGGGCGCCTCCCAGATGTTCCTCGATGCCGACCACGTCTTCGACGAGGCTGGCGAACAACAGTCCGCGGTATTCGGCGAAACGCGGCACTTCCACGAGGTCGTGCGATTCGCCCTTGAAACCCTCCGCATAGAGCGCATCGTCCTCGTCCTTGATGCCCACGCATTTCCCGGCGCTGTCATACACCCAGCCGTGGTACTGGCAGATGTGGCGCCGCCCGTGGCCGTGCCGGGTGTGGCAGACGATTGCGCCGCGATGGCGGCAGGTGTTGATCAGGCAATGGATCTTCCCCCCGCTGTCGCGCGAAACGATCACCGGCTGGCGCCCGATCCAGGTGGTGAAAAAATCATGCGGCCTTCTCAGTTGCGACGAGAGGCCGAGAAACACCCAGGTCGACTCGAAAATGTGCTTCATCTCGAGCTCGAAGATTTCCGGATCGCGAAACACGTCGCGATGAACCAGGAACTCGCCTTCGGCGGTTCGATCCTGCACGTACCGCGAGGGATCGAAGGATGTTGCCGCGCGGGCAGAATTGACCATCGTGCGCGGAATGTGCGGATCGCCCATTTTCAGTCCATTTTCCAGTCCGGCCAAACGGCTGAAGGGACTTTACCCTGAACAGTGCAATCACGCATGCTGGTCGATCTGATCCGGGCAAGCAACACTCAAGGTTCGGAAAGTGTGCCGCCCCATACGCGCGTTGCCACTTCCACAACCCGGCGCAATTTGGCCGTTTGCTGCTCGTGATTCAGCGGGTGTCCGCGAAAGCCGCTGGAGAATCCGCACTGCGGGCTGATCCCAAGGCGGGAGATATCGACATATTTCGAAGCCGCGTCTATCCGTCTGATCAGGTCATCGACTGGTTCCAGCTCCGGTAACTTGGTCGATACCAAACCGAGCACCGCACCCTTGTCTTTTGGCAGAAAGCGCAACGGCTCGAATGTGCCGGCGCGCGGCGTGTCGTACTCCAATAGGAAGAAATCAACATCGAGCTCGTTGAAAATCCGCTCGGCAAGCGCGTCATACCCGCCCTCGGATCGCCGATTGCTGCTTCCCTCGTCGAAGGAATTGCCGCGGCACATGTGGAGGCCTATCGTCATTCCCCGCGGTCGATCGGACACCACGCGGTTAATGACATCGATATACACAGGCAGCAGTTGATCCAGGTCCTCTCCGCGAATTGCGGCAAATGCCCTGCTCTCCGGATCGGCGAACTTTACCAGTGTGGTCTCGTCGATCTGAATGTAGGTGCAACCGGCGCGGAAGAGCGCATCGATCTCGTTTCGGCAGGCGATGACAATGTCATCCCAAAACTGTGCCAGGTCGGGATAGACCGCGCGGCTGATATTGCCGCGGCCGCTGGACCAATGAACACGACAGGGACCGAGCATGGTTACTTTCGGCACCGCCGATGTGTATTGCCTGAGAAACTTGAAGTCGCGGACGTGAACCGGCTTCCAGCGGATCGGCTGACCGACTTCCAGCATCCCCTCGACCAGACTGGCGGTGACGGGGATTCCAAATCCTTCCTCGATAAACGTACGCAGGTATACCCATCGCCGGAATTCGCCATCCGTTACGCAAGCAAGCCCTATGTCTTCCTGCAGCCTTATTGCAGAGCGTATGGCCCGGTCCTGAACTGCTGCGAGTTCGTCGTCCGGAATTCCCCCGGTCAGTTTTCTCGACATTGCGTCGACCAGATCTGGCGGCCGAAGGAGACTGCCTATGTGTTCGGCACGGAATCGCGGTACGGGGAGAGCCGACATTCGAAACTCCTGGACTCTTGACCGATCGGGAACGCCACCTGATAAGGTAGCTGCCGCTCATCAAACCCAAGCCGCGTCAAGCGGTAATGAGGGAACCACAGCGGGCGCATCACCGCCAGATTGATTTAACCCGCTGACGGCGCTTGACATCTGGCGGAGAGGGAGTCCCCACGACCATTCTCCAGAGAACTCCAGAGAGATACTTTTTCTAATGTTCTTTCAGTTACTTATAGGCTATTAAGCTCCAATAACCTCTTTTACTGTCTGCTGAAATCCGCTATTCTTCTGTGGGTAGCATTGTGGGTAGATAAGGAGGCGGACGATGAAACAAGTACAGCAGGCGTTATCGGCGCGGCGGGTCCAGACCGAGAAACAAACGGGCTATCACTGCGACGGCAACGGCCTTTATTTGCAAGTAGCAAGCGGCGGCACAAAGGCTTGGATATTCCGGTTCAAGAGCCCGGTGACAGGCAAGCAACGCGAGATGGGCCTTGGCGCGCTGGGGATATTACCACTGGCGAAAGCGCGGGAACGCGCCATCGAATGCCGCCAGCAGATGCTCACCGGGCTGGACCCCATTGAAGAGCGCAACGAAGGACGCCGCTTCCAGCAACTGGAGCAGGCCCGCGCCATAACGTTCCAGCAAGCCGCCGAGCAGTGCATCACCAGCAAGAAACACGAGTGGAAAAACGCCAAGCACGAGCAGCAGTGGACCAATACCCTAACGACCTACGCTTACCCTACCCTCGGCCTACTTTCGTTAGCTGCGCTTGATACAGGCCTTGTGCTAAAGGTATTGGAACCGATCTGGACAACGAAGGCGGAAACCGCCAGCCGGGTACGGCAGCGGATCGAAACGGTGTGGGATTGGGCTAAGGCGCGTGGGTATGTCGCCGGTGAAAACCCTGCGCGACTCCGGGGGCACCTCGACAAAATTCTAAGCAAGACATCCAAAATCAAGCGGGTCAAACACCATTCCGCCCTGCCCTACAAGCAAATCAATCCATTCATCACAACCCTGCGTGAGCAGAAAGGCTTCACACCACTGGCATTGGAATTCCTGATTCTGACGGCGGCAAGAACGGGCGAGGTGGTTGGTACGAAGTGGAGCGAAATCGACTCTGCCGGGAAACTATGGACCGTGCCAGCCGACCGCATGAAAGCCGGGAAGGAACACCGCGTTCCCTTATGCAAACGCGCAGTGGAGCTGCTGACCAGCATCACCAGCGAACGGAAGCCAGATCAATTTGTTTTCCCCGGCTGGAAAGCAGCCACCGGTTTGAGCAGCGGGGCAATGCTCGTGCTCATGGAGAAAATGAAATACGGCCAATACACGCCGCACGGCTTTCGCAGCTCATTCAGGGACTGGGCCGCAGACGAGGCTCACGGCTTCCAGAACGAAACGATAGAACAGGCGCTGGCGCACACAATCAAGAACGCAGTAGAAGCCGCTTACCGTCGATCCGATCAGCTCGACAGGCGGCGGATGCTGATGGACGCATGGGCCAAGTACGTGGAAACCGATCAGACCAAGCGCACTGGTAAGGTAATCCCGCTTAAGGTAAAGGCAGGGAAAAAGTGACATTCGAATCGGTACTCCCTTTCTCTCTGAGAGAAGCACAAGCAATCAAAAACACTTTGAATCAGTTGCGAGTACCGCAGCCTTCAACAACTTGGAAAAATATTTTGAGCGAAGCACGGGTTTATGAGGTGACACTTAAGCTGGAGAACGTACCCCGGCGTACGTCACGAATCACCGTAGGACAAAAGCTAAAACGAATAGCAAAAAGCAAAGCACCCCAATTACGCTCTGACCTGGAATTACTGCCTTTACTGGCGCTGGGTGCGGCTCGACTAGGTTTCGTGAATTACCCGTCCAATATGCCTTTGGAATCGGACAAATACCTCACCTTGCTGAAACACCTAACACCACCCCAAATTCGAGTAAGTGCCGCTACCGCGTACACAACACATCTAATACCAAGCCTTGGTCGAGGGAAGCCGTTGTTGACTCTTAATTCTGGCGGAAGTCCCGGCGCAACGGCTCTACACGCTTATATTTTTAAATTGAAGAAGATATTTCTGAAGACCAATGCTTCAAAAGGAGTACTGGTGCACAGAATCGCAATTAGTCACCGGGAACAATTGCCCAAAGAAATGGTGCTTTTTATTGCAGCATGCCTCAAAGCAAAGTGCTTTGGCCCAATACGTAGCCCAGAAAGAAAGGTTCGCTCAGTTTTGCTACAGCTTTAAATCAAGAAGCGGTGTGACAGGTTCCACGTCATCCAATTTCATTTCACATAAGTCCACATATATTCAACCTGCTTTATCCGAATCCGAATTAAACCAAACGGAGGCAGTCTTGAATAAAACACAAGCCAAATCGACCAGAGGACCACTCGAATTTGACCGGCCTATTCGCGCCGCGCAAGTTGTTGACCTCCTGGGCATATCCCAAAGCACCCTCTACCAACTAATCGCAGATGGTTCATTCCCTCGACCTTTTAGATTAATCGGCGGCAGAGCTACCGCATGGCGGACTGAGCCGCCCCCGATTTTTCTGGACACGAATTTGGGGTTAAATCGTGTCTGAAAAAGGAGTTGAGGAATGCGGAACGAATCGAAAGGTAAAGGGGTTGCGCCGGGCTCGCCGGAGGGAGCCCGTAGGGCGACTGGAGGCGAGCCCG
>SHXF01000118.1 GCA_009693435.1 Betaproteobacteria bacterium
TTCCCGCTCACCGGGCCGGACACGCGCGCAGGAGCGGTATTGCGCCATTACTGGCACCCGCTTTGCCTGTCGGCGGATTTAAAGGACATTCCCTACCCGGTGCGCATGCTGGGCGAGGATCTGGTTGCGTTCCGCACTGCGCAGGGCGTTGTGGGCCTCGTAGGCTCGCGCTGCCCGCATCGCTGCGCCGCGCTGGAGTACGGGCAGGTCCGGCACGAGGGACTGCAGTGTTCCTACCACGGCTGGACCTTCGACACGCGCGGCCGCTGCATCGATATGCCGCTGGAGCCGGAAAACAGCGCGCTCAGGGACGAGGTGCGGCATGTCTGGTATCCGACCCGCGAATGGGCGGGCGTCGTCTGGTGCTACATGGGCAAGGACAAGGATGCGCCGCCACCCCTGCCCAAGATCGATATTCTGTCGCGCGACGACGGGGAACTGGTGGTGGGCAGAGGCGACATCCGCAACTACAACTACCAGAATTTCATGGAGAACTTCGCCGACCTGGGGCATGCCTATGTGCTGCACATGTTCGTGCCGATGGTGGTCCCGGACGAGGTGCGGCCGTACTGCGACCTGTCGGTGGATATCGACTGGCGCAAAGCGGACCTGCGCGTATACGAAACGCACTTCGGCCTGAAGTCGGTCGTCGTTCATCCCACTGACGATCCGCAGCGCAAGTTCGTCAACACCTGGAGTCTGGTGATGCCGTACCACTTCCGCTTTGGCGGCATCACCGCCGGGCTGCCGCCCGACTACACCAATGACCGCCGCGAATCCGGGGGCATGCTGCGCATCATCGATGATCACCACTTCGAGATTTTCCGCTACACCCTGATCCGTCCCGGTAATTTCCGCGCGCTGTTCTTTTCGCGCGAGAGCGACGTCAGCCGCGGCCTGGCGGAGGGCGCGCGGGGCACGGTAGCAAAAAAGGAGTACGACCATCGCAAGTATCCGGCGTGGGAGGGCCGTCCCCCGGTGGAAGACCTGGTGATACAGGAAACGCAGGGCGTCATCCCGCCGCGCGAGCTGGAAACCCTGGCGAGCTCCGATGCGGGCGTGGTGTTGCTGCGCCGGATCTGGCGCAAGTCCATGGACAATGTGGCCCAGGGGAAGCCCCCCAAGCAACTGGAAACCGACGAAAATGGCGTCATCCGGGTCGATACTTTCAAAGGCGTGGTGAATGCCGGCGAGATCGTGCTGGGGCCGGCCAACATGCCGGACTCGCGCGACGGACGCGGGCTGATACGTGATGCCGACGGCCGTCTGGTGTTCAGTTGATTTCAAACCGATAAACGATTTCCCGAACGGAACACGAATGAAACGCGAAGACGAGCGCGCCATCGAATGGGATTGCACCCAGTTGCTCTACGAGTTCTATGCCTGCCTGGATGAAAAGCGCTACGACGATCTGGGCAACCTGTTTACCGCGGACGGCGTCTGGGTGCGGCTCGGCAAGGAACTCGCGGGACCGCAGAAGATCAAGGCGGCGATGGCGGAACGCGACGACTGGGTTACCGCGCACCTGGTGACCAACGCGCGCATCCGGGTGCGTGATGCCGACAACGCCGAGAGCACGGAGTTCATCACGCTGTATCGCCACGAGGGCGTGGCGGCCGATGCGGGCCCGTTGCCGGTGGTGCTGCCCCTGGGTGTGCTGCGGCATCGCGACCATATCGTGCGCGTCGGCGACCAGTGGAAATTCAAACGCAAGACCAGCCGCGCGGTGATGACCAACCGCGAGCGGGTCACGCACTACGACAAAGAATAAGGAGAGAAAACCATGCTGAGCGCCGCCGATTACAAGGGCCTGTACGCGATCCTGCCTACTCCCGCCAGACCCGGCGCGAACCGGCTCGACGCGGTGAACACCGTCGACCTGGAGGAGTCTGCCAGGGTAGTGAACCGGCTCATCATCGACGGAGTCTCGGGCATCATCATTCTCGGCACCACGGGCGAATGCGCCACCCTGTCACACACCGACTACGAGGCCTTTGCCGGCTGCGTGCTGGAGACGGTCGCGCGCCGTGTGCCGACCATCGTCGGGGCCACCGCGCTCGGCGGGCATGAAGTCGCGAGGCGGATGAAATTTGTCCGGGCCAACAAGGCGGACGGCGTGCTGCTCGGCCTGCCGATGTGGCAGCCGGTGACCACCGACATGGCGGTGAAATACTACGCCGAGGTGTCGCGCCTGTTCCCGGAACTGTCCATCATGGTCTATGCTAATTCGCGGGCGTTCCGCTACGCTTTCCCGCCGGAATTCTGGCAGGCTGTGTCGCGCGAAGCGCCCACCGTAAGTTCCGCAAAGTACTCGCGCGCCAAGAACCTCGTCGAGCTGCAGGCGATGACGCAGAACCGCATCCATTTCATGCCGAACGAATCCACGGTGCAGAATTTCTTCGCCGACTCGCCGAAGACCACGACGTCCTGCTGGGCGACCGCCGCAGCGATGGGCCCGCAGCCCGCGCTGGCCATGATGAACGCAGTCGCTCGCGGCGATGCCGCAGCGGTCAAGGCGATCGCGGCGGACATAGCCTGGACGCACGAGACGGTGAAGCCGATCATCAGCAATCCCGAGATCTTCGCTTCCTACAATATCCAGCTGGAGAAAATACGCATCGACGAAGCCGGATATTGCCGTGCCGGTCCGATCCGCCCGCCCTATGACCACATGCCGCCCGACTATGAAGCCGGCGCAAAGGAATGCGGCCGGCGCTGGAGGACGCTCTGCGAAAAATACGCAAAGACGGGCGCAGGCGAGACGGGCGCAGGCGAATCTGGCGAAAAGGTGGCCGCATGAGTCCAGCGGGAGGAAAGACCGGCATCTGCCGGGTTCGCAGCGCGGAACTGGGCGTGCGCAATCTGGCGCGCTCGGTGAAGTTCTACCAGGACGTGTGGGGATTGCAGGAAATCGCCTCCGGCGCGGGAGCGGTCTACCTGCGCGCCACCGGTCCCGAGCATCACGTCGTGGTGCTGCGCGAAGCGGCCGAACCGCGAGTACTCGGCATTCACTTCGCCGCTTCCAGCCGGGACGACGTGGTTCAACTGGGGGAGAGACTCAAAGCGGCGAATGTGGCGCACAGTGCACCCGCCGATTTGCCTGGATACGCGGGCGGGGGCCATGCGCTGCAGGTGAACACACCGGACGGGCTGCCGGTGACGATTTCATCGGACGGCGCGCGCCACGCCAGCGTAATCGACGATCCGTCGCGGCCGATGAACCTGACGCACATCGTGTTGAACAGCGCGGATGTGGCGGCGCAGGTCAGGTTCTTCAATGACGTTCTGGGATTTCGCGTCAGCGATACGACCGCGATGATGGTGTTCATGCGCTGCGGGATCGACCACCACAGCCTGGCGGTGGCGCATGGCAAGGGAAACTCGCTGAACCATCTCGCTTTCGAAATGCGCGATTTCGACGGCCTGATGCGCGGCGGCGGACGCCTCATCGGCGCGGGGCGGTCTTTGGAATGGGGCGTGGGACGGCATGGTCCGGGCAACAACATCTTCGCTTATTTCGTCGACCCGGACGGTTTTGCGGTGGAGTACACCACCGAGATGGAGCACGTCGACGAGGCGACCTATGTCGCGAACACGGCGGAGTACTGGGGCAACTTTCCGATGCGGCCCTGCCGCTGGGGCATGGCGCGCAAACCCTCCGAGGTCATGATCCGTGCGTTCTCGGGTGAATTGCGCGAACCTGCTGTTGCGGCCGGCTGAGGGCGGGCCATCGTGAAAGTGGTGGTCACGGGCGGCAGCGGCCTGCTCGGGCAGCAGGTCATCTCCGAACTGGGCGTGGCCGGCCATGCCGTGCACAACCTGGATCGCACGCCGCATCCGGCCGGATTCCGCCCGACCTGGATTGCCGACCTGCGCAGCGAAGGCGGTCTGTACCAAGCCATGGCGGGTGCGGATGCAGTCATCCATCTGGCAGCGCACATCGCCCCCGGACTGGCTCCCGACACCGCCACCTTCAACGACAACGTTGCGTTGACCTATAACGTGTTCAAGGCGGCCGCGGACCTGGGTGTGGCGCGGGTGGTATTCGCCTCCAGCATCGGTGCTTACGGATACCTGTACGGACCGTTGGGCGCCGCGCCCGACTACCTGCCGATCGACGAGGCGCACCGCTGCGTGCCCACCGATCCCTACGGGCTATCCAAGGTGGTGGGGGAAACGATTGCGGATGCGTTTTGCAGGGACGGGCGAATGACGGCGGCCAGCCTGCGCTTTCCCGGCATCAATTACGATCCGTCGTTCAAGCGCATTGCGGGGTTTATGGCCGATCCCGGCCACCGGCAACGCGGCTTCTGGAGTTATGTGGATGTGCGCGACGCGGCGCGCTGTTGCCTGCTGGCGATCGAGGCACCCTTGGCGGGTCACCAGATGTTCAACGCGGCCGCGCCCGGCAGCAACATGCGCGAAGCGACGGTTCGGCTGGCGACCCGGTTTTTTCCCGGGCTGGAGGATCTGCGCGGCAACGCCACCGATAACTGGAGCGGCATCGATTCAGCCAAAGCGGGACGCCTGCTCGGATTCATCGCCGAGCACACGTGGGAACGTTACCTGCGCGACGCTGAACTTCCCTCTCCCTCCGGGAGAGGATCCGGTGTGCTTCCCTCTCCCTCTGTGAGAGGATCCGATGTGCTTCCCTCTCCCTCCGGGAGAGGATCCGATGTGCCTCCCTCTCCCTTCGGGAGAGGATCCGAAGTACTTCCCTCTCCCTCCGGGAGAGGATCCGATGTGCTTCCCTCTCCCCCCGCGAGAGGATCCGAAGTGTCTCCCTCTCCCCCCGCGAGAGGATCCGAAGTGTCTCCCTCTCCCTCCGTGAGAGGATCCGAAGTGTCTCCCTCTCCCTCCGTGAGAGGATCCGATGTGCTTCCCTCTCCCTCCGTGAGAGGATCTGATGTGCTTCCCTCTCCCTCCGGGAGAGGGACAGAGGGTGAGGGAAAATAAACCGATGACCGACATTCAGAACAGCACCGCCTTGCCGTTTCACGCAGATCACATCGGCAGCTTGCTGCGGCCGGTGTCGCTGCTCGAACTGCGCGCGCGCCACGCGGCGGGTGCGACTGACAAGCAGACGCTTACGGAGGCTGAAAACAAGGCGATCGAAGACGCATTGCGGATGCAGGAGCGGGTAGGGCTGCAGGTTGCGACGGACGGCGAATTCCGGCGGGCCAGCTATCACAGCTACTTCTACCGGCAACTGGGCGACGTCGCCCCGGATGCGATCGTTGAGCGCTTGCTGTCGGGCGGTGGCCGCAGCGCCCAGCCCATGGCGGTGATCAAGACGCGCCTGAAATGGACTGGGCCGATCCACGTGGACGATTTCAATTTCATCCGCGCGCGCTCCAAGCGCATTCCCAAGATCACCATTCCCGGTCCCTGCGCGCTGCATTTTCGCGGCGGCGACGCCGCCGTGCTGGCGCACGCGTACAGCGACGTGAATCAGTTCTGGGAGGACACGGTCGCAGCGTTTCGCAGCGAATTGATGGCGCTCGCCGATGCAGGCTGCAGCTACGTGCAGATAGACGAAACGGCATTCGCAAAATTTGGCGATACGCAGGTGCGTGCGGTGCTGGCGGCGCGTGGTGACGACTGGTCCACATTGATCGATCGCTACATTGCGGTCACCAACCAGATCGTCCGCGGACTGCCCAAGAGCCTGCGCATCGGATTGCATTTATGCCGCGGCAACCGCGGCGGTCATTGGCATGCGGAAGGCGACTACGAGGCGGTGGCGGAGCGACTCTTTAACGCGCTGGAGATCGGCTTCTTCCTGCTCGAATACGATACCGAGCGCGCCGGATCGTTCGCTCCGCTGCGGCGCGTGCCCGCGACCAAGTCCGTGGTGCTGGGACTGGTCTCCAGCAAGAGCCCGCAGATGGAAACGGCGGATGCGCTGAAAAAACGCATCGACGAAGCGGCGAGGTTTGTCGATCTGGAGCGGCTCGGTCTGAGCCCGCAGTGCGGATTCGCCAGCGCCGATATCGGCAATCCGATATCACCGCAGGTTCAGGAGGCGAAGCTGCGTCTGGTAGTCGATGTCGCGGCTTCAGTCTGGGGATGATTTGTCGGTATCAAACATCAGGAGGGTAATCATGCGTTGCCGAGCAGTCTGGTTGGCGGGGTTAGTGGCCCTGTGCGTATCCGGTCTGGCGAAGAGCCAGGTTTTTCCGAACAAACCGATCCGCGTCCTGGTCACGGTGCCGGGCGGCGGTTCACCCGACGTGCTGGCGCGCACCGTGGCGCAGAAAATGTCGGAGAACCTGGGACAGCAGGTCATCGTCGACAACCGCCCCGGCGGCAGCGGCATCGTCGCGGCCAATGCGGTCATCAATTCGCCGCCGGATGGGTACACGCTCATCATGGTCGACACCGCGCTCTATTCGATACTCCCGTTCTTGAGCCACGGCGTCTCGTTCGATCCGATCAGGGACATGGCGCCGGTTGCACTGGTGGCCACGTCGCCGATATTTCTACTGGTGAATCCCGCATTGAACGTGAACAACGTGAAGGAGTTCGTGGCGCTGGCCAAAGGCAAACCCGGGCTCGCCTATGCATCCTCGGGAAACGGCACCGCCCATCATCTTGCGATGGAGTTGCTCAAGTCGCTGGCGGGCGTGGATCTCACCCACGTGCCCTACAAAGGCGCGGCGCAGGCGGTGCCCGCCGTCATGGCCGGCGATGTGGTCGCGGCATTCGCAGGCTTGAACCTGGCGCAGTCGCAGGCACGCGCCGGCAAGGTGAAGATGATAGGGATAGCGACAGCAACCCGCTCGGCACTCGCCCCGGAGATTCCGACCATTGCGGAGGCGGGCGTTCCGGGGTTCAACATGAGCATATCGCTCGGTTACCTCACGACAGCAAAGACCCCTCGCGACCTGGTGGCGCGTCTCAACGCCGAACTGATGAAGGCCGTGAACGCGCCGGAAGTCCAGCAGCGGTTGTTCGCCATGGGTGTGGAGGCTTCCGCACCTTCGTCGCCGGAACACTTCGCCGAGGTGATGCGCGGTGAAAACCTGCAGTACGGGAAACTGGTCAAGGCGAGCGGCGCGCGCGCCGATTGACCGCCGGCGGATGCGCGACCACGCAATGGCGCTTCGTGGTCGCCTGCGGTGTTGGGGTTCGCTGGGCGCACCGCCAACCGACGCCTGATCGCGCCATTAACGCAAAGCAAGTGGCATCCGCGCCTGAGCCGCTATTCGGTCATTGCGGCGCCTGCAGTCCGGCTTTTGCGTAGTCGAATCGTATCGGCTCGATGTCCCCGCGGTAAATCGCGTCTATGCGCGCCGGGTCGAGCGGCTGGTTGAACTGGGCGTTGCGCATCAGGATGCGCGCACGCAACTGCTGCACCACCAGGTCTTCCATCAGTTTCCAGTCGGCGTCGCGCATGCCGGTATTGGCGATGCCCGCGATGCCCACCAGCATGTGATTGAATTCGTCCTCGTAGACCAGCGAACAGGCCGAGGCGATTTTTTCCTCGGCGCCGCCGCGGCCCTGCAGCTTCATGCCTTCCGAGAACAGCGCGCAATAACCCCCTTCGGTAAAGCGCGCGGCGCGCTGCCCGATGTCTTCGTGTTCCTTGATGTGTCCCAGGCGCAACGCCGTGAGCGCATCCTCTTCGGGCCAGCTTTCCAGCCCGTGCGGGCTCATTTTCGGGGAGCCCGCCGGGCGGATCGCATCGTAGGCGCGGGCGAACGCGCAGTAGTGGGAAAACTCGGCGTGGAACACCTCCACCGCCTCCAGAATTTCTTCCCGATCGACGCTGATGTCGACGTTGGGGGCGATCTTGTGCAGGTTGTTGAGCATGCCGAAGAACACCCCGCCCCGGTCGTACTTGTTCGCCCCGGTGCCCCAGAATTCCTTGAAGCATTGCCGGGCCAGCCATTTGAGATCGGTCTCGGTGGTGCGCTTGGGCGAATCCCAGTAGGTTCGCACCAGTTCGGCCTCGCCGGCCCACAACTTTGTGGCGACTGACACCAGATGCTGGATCTGTGTATGAACGGTCATGCTATGGCTCCTTGGTTGGCGGGTATTGAAGCAGAATCGCGGCGATGCGGCGCGTAATGCAAGGCGCGCTCATGCCGACATGCCGCATGTTAAGTTAAGTGAACAGCGAGGCTCGCGTCAAATGCACAATCCGCATGCGCCGCAGGCATTGCCACGATGGCGGCGGCTATCCACCGCCGGGCGCGCCAGCGCGACATGCGCCGGCCGCGTTTGCCCGGCACAGGTTGGTCATGTATTATGACCAACCCGGATTTTACAGGAGCCCGGCCATGTCGACATTCAATATCGCCGAAGCAAAATCGCATTTCTCCGCGCTGGTACAGAAGGCCATGCTGGGCGAGGAGGTGATAATCGCGAAGGGCAACACCCCGGTGCTCAAACTGGTGCCCCTTGACAGTCCGCGGCAACCGCGCAAGCCGGGTTCCGGCAAAGGACAGGTCCTCTACATCGCGCCGGACTTCGATGCCACTCCCGCAGGCTTCAAGGACTATATCTGATGCGCGTGCTGCTAGACACGCACGTATTTCTCTGGTGGGTCGAAGGGGACCGCGCCCTGCCCGCGAAGGCGCGCGCGGCCATCGCCAACCAGGCAAACGAATGCGTGATCAGCTTTGCCAGCGCCTGGGAACTGGCGATAAAGGCCAGCCTGGGCAAGTTGAAACTCGCGCTGCCGGTAAAGCGATTCGTTGTGGAAAATGTGGCCGCCAACGGATTTCGCATGCTGGATATCCGGATCGCACATATCGGGCGTGTCGAATCCCTGGCGCCGCACCATGGCGACCCCTTCGATCGGCTGCTGGTTGCGCAGGCCCTGGAAGAAGCCATTCCTGTCGTCACAGCAGACTCGATTTTCAGCAAGTACGGGGTAAAACGCATTTGGTAACGGAATCGGGCCTGCGGCAAGTCAAGGAGATGCTGGTATGGATGCACCTGTTGCGGGGGAAGTGCCGCGCGAACAGGCTGCGGCGCCGGAAGCCGCGGTGACCTCCGACGCGGTGACCTCCGATATGGTGATCGAGCGCGCCACAGCGCTGGCCCCGCGTCTGAGGGAGCGCGCGGAACGTTGTGCATCCGAGCGGCGCGTCCCGGCCGAGACGATTGCCGATTATCACGACGCGGGGTTCTTCCGCCTGGCGCAGCCGCGCCGCTACGGCGGCTACGAGATGGGCTGGGACGTGCAGTGCCGGATGAGTCAGATACTTGCGGAAGCAGACGGCTCGCAGGCATGGATCGCCTGCATCGTGGCGGGTCACGCGCAGATGGTCGGCACTTTTCCCGCGGAGGCGCAGGACGAGGTATGGGGGAAGAATGAGCGCGCCGTGATCGCAGCGTCCTTCGATCCGAACGGGCGCGCGACACGGATGCCCGGCGGATTCCGCTTTTCCGGCCGCCACAAGTTCGCCAGCGGCATCGACTATTCGCAGTGGCTGATTTGCGGCGGGTACATCGTAGAGGGCGACAAACGCGAAGGTCCGCATTTTTTCCTCGTTCCGACCACTGACGTGACCGTGATCGACGATTGGGATGCCCTTGGCCTCGAAGGCACGGGATCGAAAAGCTTCACGGTCAACGACGTGTTCTTGCCGCAGCACCGGATGCTCGATGGCGAACTCGCCAGAATCGGCGCGGGTCCGGGAACGGCGGTCAACTCGGCGCCGATTTTCCGCACGCCGCGCGGCGGCATCACCTCCACCGGATTCGCATCGGTATCGGTGGGCATGGCGAAAAGCGTGCTGGAGGAATGGCTGCTCCTGACCGGTCCGCGCAAGTCCAGGGATGTCGCGGTCGCCCATCAGCCGGGCAGTTTGTTTGCGGCAGCCGAGGCCTCGGCCGCCATCGACGCGGCAGAGGCGCTGTATGTCGGCACCATCACCAGCAGCATGCGCATCCTCGAAGCGGGCGGCAAGCTCGATGATTTCGACCTTCTTACCGCGCGCCGCAACGTCTCCTATGCGTGCAAGCTGGTGCTGGAGGCGGGCTACCGCCTGTTCAGCGCCTCGGGCGCGCACGCGCTGTTCAACAACTTGCGTCTCAGCCAGCAGTACCGCAACCTGCTCGCCTCGGGGGCGCACTTTGCCGTCTCCTGGGATGCGCACGCGCCGGCGTACGGGAAGAAACTGCTGGAGCGTTACGTGGTTTGAGTGGCGGGAACACCTCGGGCAATGTGGCCGTATGCTCGCCGCGGGTCTCGAATACGCGCCGGACTGCGCGGCGTGACGAAATCGAATCAGGGAGCATGAATGGGTACCGCAGTTCGAATTGCGCTTGCTGTCGTGATGGCCGCCTTTTTCACGAAGGTCGGCGCGCAGGACTTCCCCAACAAACCGGTCCGATTGCTGCTCGGCTACGCGGCCGGTGGCGGCATCGACGTGATCACGCGGGCGTTTGCGCAAAGGCTGGGCGAAAACCTCGGACAGTCGGTGGTGGTGGACAACCGCCCGGGTGCCAACGGCACGGTCGCCCTGGATATCCTCGCCAAGTCTCCGGCGGATGGCCATACGCTGTTCATGACCGAAACCGGCTACCTCATCTTTTCGACCCTCTCGACTACGGCCGCCGACCCGCTGAAGAGCTTTGCGCCCGTCACGTCGGTTGCATTGCTGCCGTTGCTGATTGCCGTCGCACCGGATTTTCCGGCGAAGAACGCGCAGGAACTGATCGCTGTGCTTAAAGCGAATCCGAACAAGTACAGTTATGGGACACCGGGCGTGGGCACCGTCCACCATCTCGCCGTCGAGCAGTTGAAGCAGCGTGCGGGTGTGGAGATCCTGCACGTCCCCTACAAGGGCTCGCCGCCCATCATGGCCGACCTGCTCGGCGGCCACTTGTCGATCGCGATGATCAGTACCGTGGCGGCGTCCGGGCCATCCAGGGCCGGCAAGATCCGCGTCATCGCCCTCGTGGCCGGGCAACGCGTGGCGATGGCCCCCGAATGGCCGTCGCTCGCGGAGACACTGCCGGGATTCGATGCCACGCCGCTGATTTTCATGGTCGTCCATTCCGGCACACCGCCGTCCATTCTCGCGCGCATCAACGCGGCGGCACGCAAGGCGCTGTCGGTGCCGGAGCTGAGCGCGTCCTTCACCGCTGCCGGCGCCGTGCCCGCGCAAAGCTCTCCTGAGGAACTTCATGACATGATCGCCCGCGACCTGAAACGGTTCGGGGCGCTGGCGAAGATCGCAGGGGTACGGGTGGAGTGATCGCAGCTATGGCCGGAACCTGTCAGAATCGGGAAACGCACTGGAATTTATATCGTTTTTTATCGATAATTGCCCGCCAATACCCGTATATACTGGATAGTGCAATTGAAATTAGATGAAATATCCCTAAAAGGAGCTTGAGATGAAAGTCATCCCGATCGAATCGCGCCCGCAACTGGAGCGCACCCACAACGCCCGGTCCTGGACGTATCACTATCATCAGTTGCTCGAAGGCGATGAAAAGCAACGGGATAATTTCAGCCTGCAACTGGTTCGCACCTACGGCGATCTTTATTCGCCGCGGCATCGGCACAACTTCGACCAGGTGCGCTTCCAGCTCGAAGGCGAGTCTAGTTTTACGCGGGACGGTGGGATGAAAGTCGGTTCGGTCGCTTATTTCCCGGAGAGCACGCCTTACGGACCACAGAAAAATGAAGGCGATTCGTTGATCCTGCTGCTGCAGTTCGGCGGCGCGAGCGGCAACGGTTATATCTCCGAGCGCGCTTATCACGCGGCGGCGGGCGAGATGAAGAAAACCGGAGAATTCAAGGGTGGGTTCTACAACGCTACCGGACAGGACCAGGGGAAAGACGCTTTCGAAGCGGTCTGGGAACACGTCAACGGCCGGCGCATCGCCTATGCGCCGCAGCGCTACAACACCGCGGTGTTCATGAATCCGGAGGCGTTTGAGTGGGCCTCTGAGCCGGGCATGCCGGACACCCTGGTGAAGTCGCTCGGCACTTTCAGCGAGCGCAAAGTGGAAATCAGCATGGTGCGGCTGCCGGGCGAAGGCAGGCTTGCGATGACCGGCCATGCGATTGCGTTCGTCGCCTCCGGAAAAGGCCGCTTGGGGGCACACGCGGTCGGCGCCAGGACAACCATTGAACTGGATCAGGACGAAGCCGGGATTCTCGTCGCATCCACGCCGCTTGAGGCGCTCTTGATCAAGCTGCCGCCGCTGACCGCGGTGCGCGTGGGTCGGCCGGCCGAGTCCGAAGCAGTCCTCGCGTAGTCCGCCGATACGCCAATACGCCGATACACCGATACGCCGATACGCCGATACGCCGATGCGCAATACGCAATACGCAAAACGATTACGCGGCTTCGACCGCGTCAGGAAGGAATCATGATATTGCGCTCGCTCGTGGTGCTGATCCCGATGCTGCTCGGCATGCCGGGGACGGTTTTCTCCCAGGTATCGGCATCGTATCCGGCCAAGCCGATCAGGTTGATCGTGCCGGCGGCGCCTGGCGCGACGTCCGACGTGCTTGCGCGGTTACTGGTCGAGAAACTCCAGACCAGTCTGGGCGTATCCCTCGTTGTCGAGAACCAGGCCGGAGCCGGCGGCGCGATCGCTGCCGCGGCCTTGACGAGGACAGCGCCGGACGGCTACATCCTGATGCTGGGCGATACCGGCTCGATATCGGTCAGTGTTGCGATGAATCCGAAGCTGTCCTACCACCCGCTCAAGGACATGACCCTGATCACCAACCTGGTGATCGCACCCCCGGTACTGGTGGTCCCGGCGTCGGTGCCGGCTGCGACCCTGCAGGAATTCATTGCCCTGGCCAAATCCCGGCCCGGGCAATTAAACTACGGATCCGCCGGGCCGGGTTCATTTCACCACCTTGCCATGGCCGCACTCGTATCCCAGGCGGGAATCGATCTGGTGCACGTGCCCTACAAGGGCGGCAATCCGATGGTGCAAGGACTCCTCGCCGGCGAAGTTTCCATTGGCGTATCCGGACTGCAGAATGCCGGGCAGGCGGCGCGCGCCGGGCGCTTGAAAATTCTCGGCATTACCAGTCCGCGTCGTATCAAATCGCAGCCGGACATTCCAACTCTCGATGAGCAGGGCCTCAGAGCCTGTGAAAAATTATAAAAATATCCGTACTACCTGGTCCACGGTTAGAGCGCTGGTACGTTAAGAGAGCTATGACAACGCGAGATGGAATCGAGATGACAAGCGAAAGCGGAGAATTGTTCGAGGGGACTCTGGTGCA
>SHXF01000119.1 GCA_009693435.1 Betaproteobacteria bacterium
TGGCGCCCCGGAGACGAATCGAACGTCCGACCTACCCCTTAGGAGGGGGTTGCTCTATCCACTGAGCTACCGGGGCCCGTTGCAATCAAGTGCGCGATTCTACGCGAATCGCGCGCCGAGCCTGAAGGCGAATCACGCGCCAATCCTGAAGATCGTGCATTGATTTCGCTCGGGGGACCTGCTACGGTCCGCGTTCTGGGAGAGTCTGACACGCGACCGGGCGGCCGGTGGTGTTGGCCGTTAATGCATGCAAGCGCAATCGAATGACGGGAACAAATCTGTAGCGGACCCCGAGGTGCATTCCCTCGCTGCAGAAGACGGCGGAACGCTGGTCAGGTTGGTCGGCGCGTGGGACATACGGGCGCTGGAGACGCGCGCTCGCGCCTTGCAGCGGTTGCTGAAGGAGCGCATCAACGGCGACCGGTGGGACCTGAGCACGATACAGCGGCTCGATCATATCGGGGCGCTGCTTATCTGGCGCGCGTGGAACAAACAGAAGCCGGCCCGGCTGGCGTTGCGCCCGGAGCACGCGGTCTTTTTCGATAATCTCGACAAGCGCGCGGCCGTGGTCGATGTCGCGCCCAGGTTCGATCCGCTCGGGCCGGTCAAGGCCGTCGGCAACATGGCGATGCTGATCTTCGCGCACGCCCTGGACGTTCTCCAACTGCTCGGGCAGATGCTGATCGATACGGCGTCCATGCTGCGTCATCCTTCGCGCGGTCCGTGGCGAGAAGTATCGGCGAGCATCTACCGGACAGGATCACAGGCGCTGGGCATTACTGCGGGCGTGGGATTCCTGATCGGAGTAGTGCTTTCGTATCTTTCCGCGGAGCAGTTGAAGGCGTTCGGCGCAGGCGCGTTCATCGTCAACATCCTGGGCATCGGCATCGTGCGCGAACTCGGCCCGGTCATTTGCGCCGTTCTGGTGGCTGGAAGATCCGGGTCTGCCATTGCTGCGCAGATAGGTGTGATGCGCGTGACCGAAGAACTTGACGCGCTGTCGGTTATGGGCATTCCACACACGGTGCGGCTGGTGCTGCCGAAAGTGGTCGCCCTGTCGATCACGCTGCCCTTGTTGGTGCTGTGGACATCGTCGATTGCCCTCGTAGGCGGAGCGGTTTCGGCGGAGTTCCAGCTTGGCATTCCGGTGCGGGAATTCCTGAGCGGCTTGCCCGCTGCAGTGCCCACCGTGAACCTTTGGCTCGGCATCGGCAAAGGCGCGATATTTGGCGCATTGATCGCGCTGGTGGCCTGCCATTTCGGCATGAAAATCCAGCCGAACACCGAAAGCCTCGGTATCGGCACCACCAATTCGGTGGTCACGTCGATTACCGCTGTTATCATCGCCGACGCATTTTTTGCGGTTCTGTTCAACGATGTGGGGATTGTGCTGCTGTGAGCGCCGTTCAGGGAAATCGAGCCGAAGCATCACCCGACGCCGAGCTGGTGATCGATGTTCGGGGATTGTGGACGCAGTTTGGCGACCATGTGGTGCATCGCGATCTCAGTCTTTCGGTGCAACCCGGAGAAGTGGTTGCGCTGGTTGGAGGGTCGGGCAGCGGCAAGACCACGCTGATGCGGCAGATTCTTGCGCTTGAGAAGCCGACCCGCGGCACGGTCAAGGTGTTCGGCATATCGCTGCATGATTCGCCAGTCGATACGCTGAAGAAAATCCGCAAGCGCTGGGGTGTGCTATTCCAGGAAGGCGCTCTGTATTCTGCGCTGTCGGTGTTCGACAATGTTGCGCTCCCGCTTCGGGAATTGCGGGCGTTCGATGAAGGGTTCATCTACGACATGGTTATGCTGAAGCTCGACATGGTCGATATCGAGCGCCGTCATGCGGCAAAGATGCCGGCGGATCTGTCAGGGGGCATGATCAAGCGCATCGCACTGGCGCGTGCTCTGGTGCTGGAGCCCGAATTGGTGTTTCTGGACGAACCGACTGCGGGCCTGGACCCGGACCGCAGTGAAAGCTTTGTCTCACTGGTTCAGTCGCTGCACGCCAAGCTGCGTCTTACGGTGGTGATGGTCACCCACGACCTGGACACGCTGGTGTCACTCTCCAGCCGGATTGCCGTGCTGGCCGATCAGCGACTGCTCGCCTATGGCACGCTGGCAGAGGTGGTCCGGGTGGATCATCCGTTTATCCGTAATTTCTTTCTCGGGGAGCGCGGTCTTCGGGCGCTATCGGCGGCCGCGGCCGGATCCGCGCTTTCACCCGGCGGGGCGCAACCTCTGGTTGCATGAGGAATCCGATTCGCAAGAAGATTCACAAGAAGATTCACAACGCATTCACAAAGTTCGACTCAGGGGCGCATCAGGGCATGCATCCCGGCACTGCATAAACGGTACAAGGGAGATTGGCTATGGAAAATCGCGCGCACGCACTGGCGGCTGGAGTGTTTACCATTGTGCTGGGCATTGCCCTGGTGGCGGTGGTCATGTGGTTTTCGGGCTCCGACGCATCGCTGGTGAGCTACGTGATCGAGACCGCCACGCCGGTTACGGGACTGAAGCAGGATGCACCCGTTCGCTATCGCGGCGTCCAGGTCGGGCATGTGCAGTCGATTCGGATAGACACCCGCAGGAAAGGCGTGATCGCGATTCGCATTGGTGTGAGTGAAGAGACGCCGATTACGCCGGGCACCTTTGCGCAGCTCGGCTATCTGGGCGTGACGGGCCTGGCATCGATCTCGCTTGACGACGACGGCTCATCGGGCGAGCGCCTGAAGGCCTCCGCGACGGCACCGCCGGTCATCCGGCTGCGCCCGTCGCTGGTGGATTCCGGTGAAAATCTGATGGGTGCATTCGCCGAGGTGGCTGCGCGGGTGAATTCCGTGCTGAGCGATGAAAACCAGCAATTGTTGCGCCGCATGCTCGCGGGTATGGAAAATCTGACGACGAAAACCACCTCCCTTGCCGACGAACTGCGTCCTGGGCTCAAGGACGTACCGACCCTCGTGGGCGAAGCGCGCGCCGCAGTCGCCAAAGCCGGACAACTTACCGGGCAAATCGTCGGGCGCTCCGACAAGCTGATGGAGCGGACCGACGTGCTGCTGGCGCGCACCGACCAGCTGGTCGGGAACCTCAATGCACTTACCTTGAAACTCGACCGAAAACTGGAGGACGTCGAGCGGGTGACGCGCACCGTCGAAGATGTCGGCAACGTGGCAAGGGCGGTGGGCGACGAGACGGTCCCGCGCCTCAATTCACTGGTCGATGAACTGCATCGCGAGGCGCGCACGCTCGACCGTGTGATGCAGGTCATCGGCGAACAACCGCAGAGCATCGTATTCGGCACACCGCCCGGACGGCCGGGTCCCGGCGAGCAAGGGTTCAACGGAGGAGGGCGATGAAAGCGCAAAAGACAATGCCGGTCGTCGCCTGGTTGGCGATGGCAGCGATGCCCTTCATCGCGGGTTGCACGATGCCAGGCGCACAGAGGGACTCGTTCGCCGCCTATGACTTCGGCCCTCCCGCCGCGTCGGCCAAAGTGGAAACGGCGCAGTCTCTGCGCCAGCCGCTGGTGCTCTTCGACGTCCAGGCGCCGGCATGGATGGATGTGCCATCGATCCACTATCGCCTGGCTTACGTGGACGTGACCCGACCTCTGGCATACGCCAACAGCCGCTGGGTCATGCCACCGCAGGGGCTGTTCGCTAACCGGCTGCGCCAGCGTCTCGCGGCCATTAGCGGCGGCGGCATCCTGTTGCCCGCCGAAGGCGTGCGTGCCCCGCACTCGCTGCGAGTGGAGCTCGATGAGTTCGCGCAGATCTTCGACTCCGCGGAGCGCAGCCGTGCGGTGGTGAAAATGCGCGTTACCCTTGTTGGCAGCCGCAACGTGGTAGCGCAGCGCTCGTTCAGCGTCGAGCGGGACGCGCCCTCCCCGAATGCGGAAGGCGGCGTGCGCGCGCTGACCGCGGCCAGCGACGCGGTCATCGCCGAGATCACCGACTGGCTGGCCGCCAGCATCAAGTAAGCGTCGGGGTTGTTCGCGCGCGCCACTCCTGCGCCGGCCGACAAGGCTGACAAGGCTGACAAGGGCGGCAGGTTGCCGCGCGCCGTCATTGTTCTGGGGCTGGTGAGTTTTTGCAACGATGTTGCCTCCGACATCGTCATTCCGCTGATACCGATACTGCTGGTGTCCGTGCTGGCAGCCGGGCCGCTGGTGCTGGGGTTGATTGAGGGCATCGCCGACGCGATCGCAAGTTTCCTCAGGTTGTGGGCGGGGCGGGAGTCCGACCGCAGGACTGGAAGACGCAAACCCATGATGGTCGTTGGTTATGCGTTGTCCAACGTCGCGCGTCCTCTGCTTGGCCTGGCGGGCAGTTGGATGGCAGTGCTGATCCTGCGCAGCATGGACCGGGTCGGAAAAGGCATACGCAGCGCGCCGCGAGACGCGTTGATCGCCGACATCGCCCCGCCCGGACTGCGTGGCAAGGCATTCGGGCTGCACCGCGCCTTCGACAACGCCGGGGCGGTGATGGGTGGGCTGCTCGCGGCACTGGCTCTGTACGCATTCGAGAGCAGCCTGCAGGCGATGATCCTGCTCTCCGCTGTCCCTGGAGCAGTGTGTCTTGCCCTGCTGATTCTCGGTGTGCGACAACCGCTGCCTGATTCAGCGCCTGGCCTCGCGCGGCTGCCGCTGCTACGCTGGGGCGCGCTATCGCGGCCGCTGCGTCGCTACCTGATGCTGCTCGGGTTCTTTACGTTTGCGCGTATCTCCGAGACCTTTATCGTGCTGCGTGGCTACCAGTTGGGCATGAGTGTGATCGAACTGCTGCTTCTCTGGTCGGCGCTCAACGCCGCCAAGGCATCGAGTTCCCTGGTCGGGGGCGTGCTGTCGGATCATTTTGGCCGGCGTTCGGTGCTGCTGATCAGCTGGCTGGCGTTGTCGGCGGCCTTTTACCTGCTCTGCCGGGCACAATCATCGTTTGCCCTGTGGTGGGTGACGATCGCGTTCGGCGTGGTTACCGGCATGTCGGAGGGCGCCGAGCGCGCGCTCATAGGCGATCTCGGGAATGCGACCGAGCAGGGTACGGCGTTCGGCTGGTATCACTTCATCGTGGGTCTTGCCGCCATACCGGCAGGAGCGCTGTTTGGCGCGCTCTGGCAGTTTCAGAGTGCTGCCATTGCCTATTCGTTTGCCGGCGCAGTGGCGGCGTTAGCGGTGCTGGGGCTTGCGTTCTGGGCGCAACCGGGCAAGACATAGGACATGGCATGGGAGGCTCTCAAGGGGGCAGCTTCACCTGCCCACCCGGGTCAGACTATCCGAGCCAGATGCCTTTCGGGTTAAAATGAGTATATGGAACGCGACGAAAAAATCTTCTCGGCTATCGGTTTGGCAGTACTGCTGGTGGTCGTTGCGCTGACCTTTCGCGCCTATCTGTCCCCGGCGATGCTCCTGGATTTTGCCAATCTGCGTCTGTGCAGCTAGCGGTGGCTGCGCAAGGGATGGACCCGGCCGCGGTGGCCGCGAGGCCTTACAGCGAAGCATGCGAGCGCAACCGCGGACCCATACTGGATGTTCTGAGGCGCGTGTTTGCCGACCGCCTGGCAGTTCTCGAAATCGGGTCGGGAACCGGGCAGCACGCAGCCGGCTTTGCAGCCGAACTTCCGCATCTCGTGTGGCAGCCGAGCGATGTTCTGGCGAACCTGGGCGGCATCCGCGCCTGGACCGCGGATTGCGCGGCTGCCAACCTCCGGCAGCCTCTGCTACTCGACTTGGATGACGATCGCTGGCCGCCATACTCCGCGGACGCCGTTTTCTCGGCCAACACGGCCCACATCATGTCCTGGGTTCAGGTCGAAAAGATGGTGGCAGGTGTCGGCAGGCTGTTGCCGCAGGACGGCGTGTTCTGCCTGTATGGCCCTTTCAATCGCGGCGGTCAATATACTTCCGGGAGCAACCAGCGGTTTGACGAAATGCTGAGGGCACGCGATCCGTTGAGCGGCTTGCGCGATCGCGAGGATATCGCGCAACTGGCCGTTGCGGCCGGTATGGGCCTGGAGGAGGACGTCGGCATGCCGTCGAACAATTCGATTCTGTTTTTTCGGCGCGACTGAGAAGACATGAAACCGGACGATTTCACCGGGATACTCGATTTCTGGTTCGGCAGCACGCATTCGACGACGCGCGGACAGCGGCGCAAGGCATGGTTCGAGAAGAATGCCGAATTTGACGCGCAAATCCGGTCGCGTTTCGGGGCGCATGTCAAAGCTGCCGCGAAAGGCGGCTTTGCGGCCTGGGAGCGCACACCCTATGCGTCACTGGCATTGGTCATCGCGCTGGATCAGTTCCCCAGAAACATGTTTCGGGAAACACCCGAGGCATTCGCGACTGATCCGGTGGCGCTGGCTGTGGCACGGCGCGCGATCGCAAGAGGATTCGATCGGGTGTTGCGTGTATCCGAGCGGAGTTTCATGTATCTGCCGTTCGAGCATGCCGAAGACATTGCGATCCAGCGCCACTCGCTGCGCCTGTTTGGTGGCTTGGCGGTCGAGTCCGCCGGATCCTACAGTATGGAATATGCCATTCGGCATTACGAAATCATTGCGCGGTTCGGCCATTTCCCGCACCGCAATGCCATTCTGGGGCGTGAGTCGTCTGCCGACGAACGGGCGTTTCTGACGCAGCCGGGATCATCTTTCTAGGCGCGGCCCCGATGTCCGATGATCGCGAGCTTCGGCCGGCTTCTGCCCACGACGCCGAGGCGCCCTCAGTCTGGGTGTTGCGTTGGTCCTGGCTGATTCCACCAGGCGCCCGCCTGTTGGATGTCGCTTGTGGCAGGGGCAGACACACAAAACTGTTCAACCAGCGCGGCTGCCAGGTCACGGCAGTGGATCGCGACCAGGCTGCGATTTCGGCGCTCGCCGGCCCGGGCGTCACGGCCCTGATGGCGGACCTGGAAGCCGATGTCTGGCCATTTGCACCGGGTAGCTTCGATGCCGTGGTTGTAACCAACTATCTGTTTCGCCCCCTGTTTCCGATGCTGGCCGCTGTCCTTGCCGACAACGGGTTGCTGTTGTACGAGACTTTCGCGGTCGGAAACGAACACTACGGCAGGCCTTCGAATCCGGCTTTCCTGCTCAGGCGAAACGAGTTGCAGGAGCAGTTCGGCGATAACCTCAATGTGCTCTGCTTTGAGCAAGGCCTGGTCGGCATGCCGAAACCTGCGGTCGTTCAGCGCATTTGCGCCAGAAAGAGCGCCGTTTGGCGTCCTGAATCGCTGGAATCAGGGACCATAGAAGGCACTTTCGGGTAAGATCAGAACCTATATGACTTTCGACGGTTTCCATCCATGCTGACGGGCAGCATTGTTGCGATAGTGACCCCCATGCAGGACGACGGGCGGCTGGACATCGCACGTTTCAAGTCTCTCATCGACTTTCACGTAACGGAAAAGACCGATGGGATCGTCGTAGTCGGCACGACCGGGGAGTCTCCCACCGTCAACTTCGACGAGCACAAGGAACTCATCCGCGTGGCTGTGGAGCACGCTGCCGGGCGGATCCCCATCATCGCGGGCACGGGGGCGAATTCCACGGCCGAGGCGGTTGAACTGACACAATCGGCGAAGAAGGCCGGCGCCTTTGCGTGCCTTTCCGTCGTGCCTTATTACAATCGGCCCACCCAGGAAGGCCTTTACCGTCATTTCCGCACGGTCGCCGAGGCGGTTGACCTTCCGGTAATCGTTTATAACGTCCCCGGACGAACGGTCGCGGATCTGGCTACTGAAACCGCTTTGCGGCTGGCGCAGATTCCGAATATCGCGGGCATCAAGGACGCGACCGCGAATATCGAGCGTGGCAGCGATTTGCTGCGTCGGGTTCCATCGGGCTTTGCAGTGTACAGCGGTGACGATGCGACCGGTATCGCGTTGATGCTGCTCGGGGGGCAAGGCATCATTTCGGTGACTGCAAACGTTGCGCCACGGCTGATGCACGAAATGTGCACCGCCGCCGTCGCTGGCGATCTGGGCCGTGCTCGCGAACTCAATTTCAAGTTGCTCTCGCTCCACCAGAAACTGTTTGTCGAAGCAAATCCGATACCGGTGAAATGGGCGGTCGCGGAGATGGGTCTGATAGGCGCAGGGATCCGGCTGCCGATGACGCCTTTGTCGCCACAGTTTCACGAAACAATCAGGGTAGCCATGCGCGAAGCCGATATAAAACCAAGCAGCGGCCTGCGCGTTTTCGAAGGAAAATCATGACTACACCAGCAGCGTTCGCACGCATCGTGCTGGTTGCCGTTATTGCTGCAGGCCTAGCCGCCTGCGGCGCGGGAAATCTGCTCGATGTAAAAGGGGTCGAATACAAGTCCGCGGGGCGCCTTCCTCCGCTCGAAATTCCGCCCGATCTGACTTCACCGACACGCGATGACCGTTATCAAGTCCCGGAAGCGAACCGGCCCGGCTCGGCAACCTTTTCCACCTACAACGCCGAGCGCGCCGGGCAACCCCGGCAGGGAACTCCCGATGTGCTGCCGGCGGTATCGAAGGTCCGCATGGAGCGCTCGGGCACACAGCGCTGGCTGGTGGTCCCGGAAACGCCGGAGAAATTGTGGCCGGTGGTGAAGGAATTCTGGCAGGAACTCGGTTTTCTGATCAAGATCGAATTGCCTGAAGCCGGTGTCATGGAAACGGACTGGGCGGAAAACCGCGCGAAAATACCGCAGGACTTCGTGCGCAACCTGTTGGGCAAGGTGATGGACCAGGCATTCTCAACATCGGAGCGCGACAAGTTCCGCACGCGCCTGGAGCGGGGATCCGAACCCGGCACCACGGAGATTTATGTCAGCCATCGCGGCGTGATGGAGGTCTTCACCAACACCCAGAAGGACTCGACCGTATGGCAGCCGCGTGCGTCGGATCTTGAACTGGAAGCGGAATTCCTGCACCGGTTGATGGTGCGCTTCGGTGTCGATGAGACGCGGGCGAAAGCACAGCTTGCCGGTGGCGAAACCAGGATTGACCGGGCCAAGATCATCAACACCCAGACTGGCGGCGGTCTCCTGGAACTGTCCGAGCCGTTCGATCGTGCCTGGCGGCGGGTCGGTCTCGCTCTCGACCGGGTGGGATTCACGGTCGAGGACAGAGACCGCTCCAAGGGCTATTACTTCGTTCGCTATGTCGATCCGCAGACGGACGCCAAAGACACGAACAAGAAGGATGACGGCATGTTGTCGCGCCTGTTGTTCTGGCGCTCCAACAAGACGGAACTGAAGGCCGAGCAGTATCGCGTCCAGGTCAAGGACGCCAACAACGAGTCCACCCAGGTGCAGGTGCTGGCGAAAGACGGCGCAGCCGATCAAACCGCGACCGCGAAAAGAATACTCTCGTTGCTGCACGATCAGCTGAAATAGCCTCCGACCTGTTGCACGGCGCGGTCCGCTGGCGGAGAGCCTCGAGTGCTTAGCCAGCTGCGGCTTTTTCCCTGATCAAATCCAGCTGATTCGCCTCCCGGGACTGGGGCGGGACCAGTTCCTCGAGTCGTGGCAGCACCTCGGCGGCGAACAGACGCGGATTGTCGACTGTCTCATCATGAGACAGGTAACCGCCTTGCATCATCGCGAGCAGGTTGCCGAACCCGCCCAGATAATCGTACAGGTCCTTGATCTGCTCAAAGACCTGATCGGGATTGCCGCCGATGCCTGCACCTGCGTCTATCAGCTCCGGGATGGAGGCGGTTTCAAAATTGACTTGCCTGCCATCGCGGCTGGTCTTGAACAAGGAGCGCTTCAGCCCGCGGCGTTTCATCTGCACGTTGACCTCGACGGGTGCATAGCCGGGCGGATTCTGAAACTCGGCGGGGACATTCTCGTTGTTCTCGAAGTGGCCCTTGATTTTCTTCAGCCTCGCATGGCCTTCTTCCTCGGTGCGGCCGACCGCAACCAGTGCGAGATACCCGAACTTCTCCAGCGAAGGTGCAGAGCGGGCTGTCTCCGCGTAACGGGTGCGATAGGCATCGAAGATTTTCTTCGTGCCGAGCGCGATCAGTCCTGCGCACAAGTTGTATTCGTGGTCGGCAATCGCTTTCGTGCTTTGCGGGCCGAAACTCGTCATCCAGACTGCAGGGTGCGGCTGCTGATACGGTCGTGGCCAGATGTTGACATTGCGGTGCTGAAAGTAGTCGCCTTCAAAATTAAACGGCCCGTCGTGCGACGTCATTGCTTTGAGCACCAGGTCATGCGCTTCCCAGAAGCGTTCCGTCAGGGTGGCGGGGTTGATGCTGGATGGCGTCAGCTCCAGTGCCACGCCCTTGACGAGCCCCATTTCCAGGCGTCCGTGCGAGATGACATCGATGTAGGCCAGTTCCTCCGCGACCAGCAGGGGGTCATAACGCACGCCTATCGGGACGCCAAGCGCGAGCAGCCGCGCTTTCTTGGTCTCGCGCGCGAGTATGGCGAGCGGCAGCATGACCGACGCCGTAAGGCAGGTGGAAGTGCTGTGGTGCTCGTTCACCATGATGTTGAGGCCGAGTTCATCGCACAGCGCCCATTCGTCAAGGTAGTGGTTGATCATGCGCGCGCCGATTTCCGGATCGAAGTGGCGGTTCGGAAGCGTGACCCGAACCGTCTGCGGATCCGCTCGCCAGGCAGGCGGGTAGGGGTTTTCGGAGGAGTGCCAGACTTTCATCGCGATTCTTTCGTGGAAGATGCCACGGAGCCGGCGCCTGCGCGAGCAGCGCGCGGGTTCGGCGCGCTGAAGTCGACGAGGGCGCGCACAAACGCATCCGGCTGCTCGATGTGAGGATAGTGTCCGGCTTTGTCGATCACCACCAGTTGCGCGCCGGGAATGGAATCGGCGTACAGGCGGTGACACGCTTCCGCGACGACGCGGTCGTGACTGCCGCGCATCACGAGAGTCGGGATCCTGATGCGATGCAGCCACCTCGGCAACTGGGGATTGTGCATGAACGGTTTCCAGCCGTAGAAGCTGAGCGATTCCTTGCCGCGGCACAGCCGCGCGAGTTCATCGTCCGACATTCCCGTGTAATCGCGATCCGCGATGCGGGGATCGCAGAAGGCGGCGTCCTGCCAATCGGAATCGGAAATGGCGAAAATGTCGGCGATGTCACGGGCCTCGCGTCCACCCGCTTTCACGCCGAACGGATCCGCCAGAACAAGATGCGAGAAGTGCGAGGTGGAGCGGATTGCCGCTTCCGCGGCGATCCAGCCGCCGAACGAGGCGCCTGCAAGTACGGCGCCTTCAAGGTCAAAATGATCCGCAAGGTCCAGATAGAAATAGGCAAGGTCGCCGATATCCCGGAAACCGGCGGGCCGCATCGTATCGCCGAACCCTGGATGCCAGGGACAGATGACGCGATAGTGATCCGCGAGTTGCTTGATGTACATGTCGGACAGCGTATCCGGTCCCTCGCCGGAATGCAGAAACAGCAACGGCGGGCCCTTGCCTGCCTCGATGACCTGGGTTGTGATCGCGCCGATCTGCACCGGCCTGGATTCAAGTTTCACGATTCTCCAGCAATTGTTGAAGACAGTTTCGCAGGTTAGGTCCGCAGTTCGGCGAGTGCAAGCGCGAAGCGACATTTGTGCACGGGGTGCACAGGGCTGACAAATTGCCTGTTACATTCTGGACGGCATTCCTTTAACCTCGCGTTGCCGGCAGCGCGCGATGTGCACGCGGCGCGGCGCTCAGATTGTAAATGGAGGCGTCTGGATGAAACCGTCGTCGGGACCGTAAACACCGTGGCTGTCTACAAGCTTGTTCGCTCCCTGCGCCGTGGTTTTGAAATACTGGCCGTCCTGAATCGCCAGAATGGCGCGAGTATCGCGGCGCTCAGTGCCGCAACCGGCATTCACAGGACCACTGTGTACCGGGTACTCGAAACGCTTAAGGACCTCGGGTACCTGTGGAAAGGACCCGCAGACGACAGCTATCGGCTCACCCTCAAAGTGCGGCAGTTGAGCGACGGGTTCGATGACGACGCCTGGATTTCTCTTGCCGCCGTGCCGGTTCTGCGGGCATTGCAGCGAAAAGTGGTGTGGCCCACGAATGTGGCGACTCTGGATTACGATTCCATGGTGGTGCGGGAAACCACGCATCGCTACAGTCCGCTTTCCATTCACCACGGTGTGGTCGGCGAACGCCTGCCCATACTGCGCACGGCAATGGGCAGGGCATACTTCTGCTTTTGCCCGGATACCGAACGGCGCCGCATCACCCGGTTGCTCCAGAACGGTAGCGGGGTGGAGCGGCAACTTGCGAGGGACGGCGGCTTCTTGAGGGAATTGCTGCGAACGACCCGGCGTGACGGGTACGCGGTTAATGGCGGCGAACGTGAAAAGAACATTGCCGCCATAGCCTTGCCGGTAATTCATGAAAAGCGGGTTTTCGCCTGCATCAACATGGTCTTTTTTTCTTCCGCGATGCCGGTCGCCGAGGCGGTTCACGAGCACCTCGCACCCATGAAGAAGGCCGTGGTGTCGCTGCAGCAGCAATTGAAGCAGGATGACGGAATGATGTCCGGCCGCTGACTGCAGCCGGACCGGGCGATCGCCTATCGCCGGCTGAAAATGCGGGTTCAGCATAGTTCGCCGCACGGACGCAATTGTGAGCTGCAGACGTGGTGCTCGGGGAGATTGAATGGAAGTGGCTTTGGTTGGTGGGGGCATAGGCGGACTGGTCGCGGCAGACGGTCATGGAAAAAGGATTGCACCTGGAAAGCGCGATCAACCACGTAGCGGCGAATGCATTGCGTCTCCAGATAGAGAATACGCTGGGCCGGAGTTGCCTTGTGCCGGATTATCTTCAATCCGTGGACCTGAAATAGCCAGATGAGTAACCGCGAACACCCCGGTGGCCACTTCAAATTCCCCCATCTGTGGCCAGGTCAAATTCCCCCAGGGGGAACGACAGGAATGGATGGATTGTTACTCGGATTGGTTGGCCTTTGCAAGGCGGTTGGCGGCTTCTTTGAGCCGGTAGCTTTTGCCGCGGA
>SHXF01000016.1 GCA_009693435.1 Betaproteobacteria bacterium
GATGACCATCCGTAGATGATCAACCCACCGCGCCCGCGCAGCTTGCCTGTCAGCCGCCTTGCCACCTCCCTTGTGCCCTTCCAGGCTCATTCCTCAATGGAATGTCGAGCCTTCCTCCAGGCTCATACCTCGTTGGACAAGACTTCCTGCCCTGCTCTGTGCAACGGGTAAATTTCAGAACCCGTTGCAAAATGAATTTTGCAACGACTGCCACAGGGGGGAGCTTGATGGAAAATTTTCCCGCTTTTTGAAACGGCCTCTTGCTCAGTCGACAATCAGCTTGCGCGACGCCATCCAGTCCATGCAGGTATCGACCGCCTGCTGCAGCAGTTCCGGCTGGCCGACGTAATAGTGGGTAGCCTTCTTGATCGCGAGAAAGGTCTTGTCCTTGCTGCCCGCGGCGTCGAAGATGCGCCGGGTGTGGGGCTGGGGCACCGCATCATCGGCGGTATTCTCGATCGCCAGCAGCGGCACCGAGATGCGCGAAGCCGCGTGCTCGCCATGCGCGTTGGTATCGTCCAGCGACCACTGCGACAGCCAGGCGCGCAGGGTGGAAAATCGACCGATGCTGATCGGGCCGCTGTTCACGGTCTCGGGGTCGCCGAGAAAACAGGTGCCGGGCTTGCGGTCGTTGGGCTCTATCGCCGGATCGAGAAAGCGCGGCTCGGCCATGGTCCGGTGCGTGACAAATCCCCGCTCCAGTTCCTTGCCGCCGTCTTTTTTCAGACGGGCCAGCGTCTCCTTAACCCAGGCAGTACGACGGCGCAACCTCACCAGTTGCGCGGCGCGGAAGTGCGCCAGGTAGTCCGCCGTATAAGGCGGCTTGTTCGGATTGCGCGGGTTGTAGATATCGAGTTCCACGATGCGGTCGTCCGGATCGTCCTCGTTGCGCACCGACGGGTCGATCCAGTCGGCCAGCAACACCGCGCGCGACACGTGCGCCGCCTGGAATATCATACCGTCGCCCGGTATCAGTTTTGCGCCAGCGATGTCCACCGGATCCCCGGCCGGGGTCTGCGTGATGTTCGGCCCTTCGGCCTGGGACTGGTAGAACAACGACAGCGAACCGCCGCCCGACCAGCCGACGATGACGATCTTCTCGTAACCCCACGCCTCTTTGGCGTGGCGTATGTAGGCGCCCAGGTCGAGTATCACCTTTTCGAAAATGAGCGGCGTGTCATTCTTGGCATAACGGCTGCCGGCGCACAGCACGTGCATGCCGTGCTCTGTCATGGCGCGCGGCATCGGCAGCAGCTGCAGTGTCGATGCCGGGT
Organism: Betaproteobacteria bacterium; assembly: GCA_009693435.1. Next base: position 1,275 of record SHXF01000016.1, read on the forward strand.
GCATGTACACCATCAGCGTCTTCGACGGCTTGCCCTTGGGCACGAAGCGGATGCCCTCGAGGTTGACCATACCCTGGCTGCTGGCAAAGCCATACACCTCGCGAAACTGCGAGGTCTCCGCGTACTGCACATGCACCCATTCAGGCTGAACTTCATATTTCACGGACTGCGTCGCCATTGCACTCTCCCCTGTATCTGAATTCGCGGCTGCCCCTATTTCGTTCCAACGTGCAGGACCCGGCCCTGCTTGTCGCCTTCGTAGGCGCGCACCACCATGCCTTCGCCGTCAAAACCGGTGCGCTTGCCATCGCTGAAACCATAGGATGATTTGGTGCTGCCGAGCACGCCCTTGTAGCCACTGGTGGCTTGCATCGCGCGGCGAACTTTTTCCTTGTCGGTGCTGCCCGCGCGCTGGATTGCATCGGCAGCCATCATCACGCCATCGTAGCCGTAGCCATTCATGTTGTAGCCCTCATGTCCCATCTCCTTGGCGAAACCGGCAAGGAACTGCTTGACTTGCGGTTTGGCCGGATCCCATGCATCGACAAAAATCACGCCGTTCAGCAGGCCCTTGCCCACCGTCATGTAGATAGGGACCGCCAGGTTGTAGTTGCCCAGCACGGGGGTTTTCATGCCGTACTGGCGGTAGGCTTTCAGGATCAGCAGGTTTTCCGAGGTCAGCAGGGTGGCGAGAAAGATCGAATCCGGTTTTGCCGCGCGCACTTTCTGCATCTGCGCTTCCGCCGAGGTGGAGCCGGCGGGCACCATTTCCTCGCTGACAACTTCAATCCCGGTTTTTTCCAGCTCTGCCTTGAACGCCTTGGCGGTGGCCTGGCTGATCGCCGAATTATCGGAGATCAGCGCCGCCCGCTTGTATTTCTTGTTGCGCGCATACGAAAGCAGGGTCGCAATCTGGGTCGACGCGAGCGGCCCGGTTTGCCAGAAATTCGGGTTGTTGACCTGGGTGGTCAGCGTGTCGACCGTGAGCGAAGGCGCCAGGTGCGGCGTCTTGGTCTCCAGCGTTACCGATTGCGCCTGAATCGCGGCGGGCGTGTGCGTGATCGACAGGATAAAGGCGGCTCCCGCTTCGTCCAGCTTGCGCGCGGCGCTTGCGGACAGGTCGGGTTTGCTCTGGTCGTCTTCAATCAGCAGTTCCACCTTCTTGCCGAGGATGCCACCCTTTGCATTGAGCTCCTTCGCCGCGTATATGGCTCCCTGTGAAATCGGTTCCGACCACGCCTTGGCGAAGCCGACGCGGTCGGTGATGATGCCTATCTTGATGGTTTCCTGCGCTGCGGCGGGCGCGCTGATGGCAAGCGCCATTACAGAACAGGCGAGCAGGCACGAAAACGCGTATCCGGCATTAATCATGGCTATCCTCCTCGGGGAACTGCGGGGAGTGTAGCAGCTTGATTTACACATCCTCCGTGAATGCTTCGGGTGGTGTTTCAGCTTGTCGCGGCGCCGTTGCCGCGGCACGCCTGCCGAACGAGACCCATGCTGAGGAAGCCAGCGGCAACCCGGCCGGTGATGCGCTCCAACTCGCCCTGAGTCACTTCGCCCTCTGGACTCACGAGCGCCCGGCGATCCGCGAAGCGCGCGAAGACCGGAGCGGACAAAAAAACGGCCGCGGAGATCATCCGCGGCCGTCGCACGGTACTGCACATTCGACTGCTTGTTCTCGCGCCGGCACTCGCTTTCGCTCGTGCAGGCAACAAAATCGGCGGTCTTTGATCAGCCCCCGCGGACCCCTGAGGTCGAGGAGGCGCCGGATCCACTCGATCCGTCTGCCGACTTCATCTTCGCGCCGGTACAGGCGGAAGCGGTACCGCTCGCCACTGCAAACACAATGACCGCAGCCAAGCAAAGCAATCGACTAGACATCGGATCACCTCCTTTCTCTAAATGACGGCACATGCCGTGACCGAAAAGATATCAGACCTCGGGCAAGGAAACAATTCCATAAAGTGCAACGGGATGTAAGAATGCCGCGTAGCGCCCGAAGATTGGCAGGCCTTGGATTGGCTTGCACGGGCGGAATTCGGGATCAATCATGCGCCGCATCAACCTTCGCACCATATCGAAACGCGACCTCGCGCTCATCGTCATCCCGGTGCTGCTTGCCGTGGTGCTGGCCTTCGTCATTGCCTACCAGTTCGTCAAACCCGCGCCGCCCGATAGCTTCGTCATCAGCACCGGCTCGGAGTCGGGTGCCTACCATGCGTTTGCAAAACGCTACCAGAAAATCCTGGCGCGCCAGGGCATCACGCTGGAGTTGCGGCCGTCATCGGGCTCTGTCGAAAATCTGAAGCGCCTGAGGGACAACGGCGCGGGCGTGGACGCGGGCTTCTACCAGTCGGGTACCGGCAACCCCGCCGACAACACGGACACCGAATTATTTACACTGGGCTCGGTCTATTACGAGCCGGTCTGGGTGTTTTACCGCGGCGCGAGGACCGTGGATCGCCTGCTGCAAATACGCGGAAGGCGCATCGCCGTGGGGCCGCCCGGCAGCGGCAGCCGCATGCTGGCGACGCAGTTGCTCAGCGCCAACGAGGCAGCGCGTCCGCCGACGCAACTGCTCGACCTCTCGGGTGACGCGGCGGCGCTGGCGCTGCGGCGCGGCGCGGTGGACGCCGTGCTGGCAGTGGGCGGTCCCGAGTCCAAGGTAGTCAGGGACCTGCTCGCCGACCGGCAGGTGCGCCTCATGAGTTTCAACCGCGCCGCCGCCTATACGCGCAAGTTTCCGTTTTTGACCGCGGTCACGCTGCCGCACGGTTCGATAGACCTGGTGCATGATGTGCCGCCTGCAGACACGCTGCTGCTCGCACCGAGCGCCAACATCCTGGTTCGGGAGGGTCTGCACCCGGCGCTGGTCGACCTGCTGATGCAGGCGATCGCCGAAGTGCACGGCTCGGCGGGGGTGTTCCAGAAGCCAGGGGAATTCCCGTCGGTGCGCGATTCAACATTTCCGTCCAGCCCGGAAGCGCAGCGTTTCTACAAAGCCGGGCCGCCGTTTCTGCAGCGTTATCTGCCGTTCTGGGCAGCCACGCTCATCGACCGTATTGTGGTACTGCTGGTGCCGCTGATCGTCGTATTGCTGCCGGCGATCCGCTTCGCGCCGGCACTGTATACGTGGCGCATCCGGTCGATCATCACCAAGTGGTACGGCGAGCTGAAACTGCTGGAAATCGAAATAAAGGAGCATTTCGCGGCGGATCGCAACGAGGAGTTCATGAAACGCCTGAATGCCCTGGAAAATCTCGTCAACACGCGGCCGATACCGCTGCGCTTCACCGACCAGTTGTACACGCTGCGCCAGCACATCCAAATGGTGCGCGACATTCTGCTCGGCACGCGCCCTCCTGGCGCCGCGTGACCTGGCGGCGCGGCTGGTAACGGGCGTTCAGGGCAGCACGCGCACGTCTTTCACCAGTTCCAGGGTGTAGGCCTTGCGGTAGTCCAGATCCGGCTTCACCAGGCCTCCTTGCACCATGAAGTCGAAGGTCCGCTTCCAGCGCTCGTCGGTCATCGTCATGATGCCGGACTTGGCCGCATCGCCGCCTCCGACGATGCCGTATTGCTTCATCCGCGAGATGCCGAATGCGATCAGGTCGTCACCCATTTGCGGATTGTCCTTTTTGATCAACGCATTTCCCGGAGCAGGATTGGCGAGGTAGCTCTTCCATCCTTCGGCTGTCGCCCGGATGAAACGACTCACCGCGTCCTTGCGTTTTGCCAGTGTGTCGCGCGTGGCGATCACCGTTTCCGCATAAGGCGGATAGCCCAGGTCGGCGAGCAGAAACACCACCGGCTTGATACCCGCCTTTTCGATGGAAAACGGCTCTGACGTTGCGTAGCCCTGCTGCGACAGCTTCTTGTCGACGAGAAAAGGCTGCACGCTGAACGCATAGGGGCGCTTCTGTTCCTCGGCGAAACCATAGCGCGTGCGCAGCCATGGCCAGAAGGTGGTGTCGCTGGCCGAACTTATCGCGATCGGCCGGCCCTTCAGGTCCTCCAGCCTGCTGACCCCCGGATGCGACACGATCACCGCCGGGTCTTTCTGGAATGCCGCCGCGACGGTGACCACGGGCAAGTCCTGTTCAACCGCCTTGAGCGTTTGCATGTCGTAGCCCATGAACAGGTCCATTTGCTTTGCCAGCAGCAGTTGCATGCCGTTCACCTGCGGTCCGCCCATGCGAATCTGCACATCCAGACCGTGCTTTCTGTAGGTGCCTTCCGCCACCGCCTGATAGAACCCGCCGTGCTCGGCTTGCGCCAGCCAGTTGGTGCCGAATACCAGTTTGTCCAGTGGCGCCGACTGCGCAAGCGCCTGCGCTGCAGCCAGCATTGCCGCCGCCATTCCCGACCACATGACCAGACGTTTCATTGACTATGCTCCATTCGAAGGTGAATCGCCGTTGATCGTATCGCAATCGCGGCCCGGCTTCATGCGATGCTCAGGTTTCGATGCTCAGGTTTCCGGCGCGACTTCGCTTTCATGCCAGCTTTGCAGCGCCAGGCGCGACAGCCACACCATCGCCGCGAACAGCACGACGCCGGCCACGGTGATCAACAGCAGCGCGGCGAACATGCGCGGGATATTGACCTGCATGCCGGCCAGCAGGATCTGGTATGCAAGCCCAGCCGATGACCCGCCGGTGCCGGCGATGAATTCGGCCACCACCGCGCCGATCAGCGCGAGGCCGCTGGATATGCGCAGGCCTCCGAAAAAATACGGCAGCGCGCTGGGGATGCGCAACCGGACCAGCGTCTGCAGTCGCGATGCATGGTGCATGCGGAACAGGCTCACCAGGCCCGGATTGACGCTGCGCAGGCCCAGCGTCGTGTTGGAAATGACCGGAAAGATCGCGACGATGGTGGCGCACAGCGCAAGAGCGAACTGCGTGTCATCGACCCAGATGATGATCAGCGGCGCGATGGCGACTATGGGCGTGACCTGCAGCAGCACTGCGTAGGGGAAAAAACTCCGCTCTATCCAGCGGCTCTGCACGAACAGAAAAGCGACCAGCGTGCCGCCCACTACCGCGAGCGTGAACGCGATGAAGGTGATTTTCAGGGTGGCGAAGAGCGAGCGGACCAGCAGTTCGCGATCCGCCACCAACGTCTCTAGAACAAGGGCCGGCGAAGGCACGATGTATTTCGGCACTTCCAGCAGCACGACCAAACCTTGCCACAGCGCCAGCAGCAGCAGGCCCACCACTACCGGCGGCGCATATTCGTTCAGGGTGCGGCCCACTGCGGAGCCGGTCATGTCTTTAGTACAGCGCCTGCATCGCCGCCGGCGCTGGCCAGGGCCAGCAACTCGGCAAGCCTGCGGCAGTGCGCGGCAAACCTGTCCGAAACACGGAAAGACTCGGTGCGCGGATGCGGTTCGTCGATGACGATTTCACCAGTAATCCTGCCGGGCCCGGCCGCCATCACCACCACCCGCGTCGAAAGGAACACCGCCTCGTAGATGCTGTGCGTGACGAAGACGATGGTCAGCGCCTTTTCCCACCACAGTCCGATCAGGTCGGCATCGAGCCTGTTGCGCGTGATTTCGTCCAGCGCCCCGAACGGTTCGTCCATCAACAGCAGATTCGGCCCGGTGGCGAGGGCACGTGCGATCGACACGCGCATTTTCATGCCGCCGGATAACTGGCGCGGGTAGAGCGCGCCGGCATCCTCCAGGCCCACCATTTTTAGCGACTGCGCGACACGTGCTTCGGCAGCGACACGATTCATGCCATCGAGGTCCAGCGGCAGGCGCACATTCGCATTGACTCGAGCCCATGGCATGAGCGTCGCGTCCTGGAACACAAATGCAAGCTTGCGGCCAATGGCGGCGCCAACCGGCTTCATACCCGGCGCCGCCCCCCACAATCGCAAGCGGCCGGCGCTGGGCGCACTCAACCCGGCAATCAGATTCAGCAAGGTGCTCTTGCCGCAGCCCGAGGGACCCAGCAGGGTGACCAGTTCCCCTTCGCGCACCTGAAGGGTCAGCGGCGCTAGCGCGCGCGTCCCGTTCGGAAAAACCTTCTCGACGGCGTTGATCTCGACCACAAGCGGCGCCTCGGCGGGGGTTGCCGATGGTCCCGCCGCGGGGTCGGCTGCGGTTTCGACCAGGCGTGCGGGTACGCGCGCAGCCAGGGTGTCATCGGGTTTCATCGCGTCCCATCAGAACACGGTTTCGCGCTGCCACGCCTTCGCGCCGAGGATGTGAGTGGCGACAGTCGCGCGGTCGTCGCCCAGCATCATCAGGGCGAAGAGTTTCGCTTCTATGGTCTCGCAGCGTTCGCTGCGCTTGGCGAGCAGCGGCGTTGCGGCCGGGTCCAGCACCACCACATCGGCTTCCTTGCCGGGTTCGAGATTGCCGATGTGCGCAGCGACACCGAGCGAGCGCGCTCCGCCCAATGTAGCCAGGTAAAACGCATCGGCGGGCGTCATGCCCCAGTTCGCGCACTGCGCCACCTTGTAGGCTTCGTTCAGCGTCTGGAGCATGGAGAGGCTGGTGCCACCGCCGACGTCGGTTGCCATGGCGAAATGCATGCCGGCAGCGCGCGCTTTGGCGCCTTCGACCGCGGGGTCGCCAAGGAAATGCACGAATTCGCCTCTGAGCGCGTGCATGCCGGTGGTGGATGATCGCGCTTTCTCAGCGCTGCTGCTCACTTCGCCCCCGTTTGGTCACACCCGGACTAGCCGGAGTGACCGGATCCGCTGCGACCCGCGAGAGTCCCGCTACTCACGACCGGTCCCCGCGTTCTCGCGAGTGGACGCGGACGCGCGTGCCGCGCACCCTCCCTGTCCCGACTGCATGACGCGCTCATGCACCTGCAGAATCTGCGCGGCGACAGCCACGGCGATCACCGGCGGTTCCTTGCCGCCGATGCCGGGCACGCCGACCGGGCATGTCACCCGCTGCAGTTCAATTTCGGACAGCCCGCGCGCCCTTAGACGGCGTTCGAACAGCGCCCGTTTGGTACTCGAGCCTATCAGCCCGAGGTAACTGAAATCGCCGCGGCGCAGGATGCGCTCGCAGATGTCCTGATCGAGCGCGTGGCTGTGGGTCATCACCAGATAATACGCATCGGGCGGCACATCGTCGACCTCGTCCACCGGGTGCCCGCTGGTGATGAGGCGCACGTTGTCCGAGCCGGCCGCGGGCAGCTGTCCGTCGCGGCTGTCTATCCACGTGAGCCGGCAGGGCAGACGTTGCAGTATCTCCGCAACCGCCTTGCCGACGTGGCCCGCGCCGAACAGAACAATATCGAATGCCGACTCTGCCACGTACTCCAGCAACGTGCCGAAACCCCCATCGTTCGCGACCAGGATTGCAGCAGACCGACCAAGCGCCGCGCCGACCGTGCCTGGCGGTCGCCTCATGCTTTGTGCGGCGGTGCGCAGCGCGGCGTCGAGTGCCGGACCTGCCGCGCCGCTTTCGCCAGCACCTGCATCGAGCGTATCTGCGAAAGCAAACACACGCCTCGCAGAGGCGCCGGTTTCGCGGGACGACGGCGTGATGAACAGCGCGGGCACGCCGGCCGCATTCAGCGACTGCAACTCGCCTATCCACTGCGGCTGAGGGACAGCAACGCGCTCCAGCACCAGGCTCGCGGATCCGCCGCAGCATTGGCCGAGACTCGGACCCAGTGGAAAACGATAAAACGCGACTGCGGGCCCGCCGCCGGTCAGCATGGCGCGCGCCAGTTCCATGGCCTTCCACTCGAGGTGGCCGCCCCCAATGGTGCCGAACAGTTCTATGGTGCCGAACAGTTCGTCGGACGTGACCAGCATCTTGGTCCCCGCTTCGCGCGGCACCGAGCCCTCGGTATGCGCCACCGTGACCACGACACAGGACCTACCTTCTCCGGCGAAGCGCAGCAGTGCCTGAAGCCACTGGCTCATGCCCCCGCCTTCCCCGTCATGTCGCTCGAGGCGGCGGCGTCGCGTGCCGACAGTTCCTCGACCGAGAACAGGATTTCCTGCGGCGTGGCGGGCGCGTTGAGCAGCGGACTGGCGCGATAATCCACCACCGCCGCGATTGCGTCCCGGATGGCGTGAAACACGGATATGGCAAGCATCAGGGGCGGTTCGCCGACGGCTTTGGAACGGAAAATGCTGTCTTCGACGTTCTCGCCGCGCTGGTAGAGCGCGACATTGAAAACCGGCGGCACATCGCCCGCCACCGGAATTTTATAGGTCGAGGGCGCATGCGTGGTCAGCCGCCCGCTGGCGTCGTAACAAAGCTCTTCCATGGTGAGCCAGCCCATTCCCTGGATGTACCCGCCCTCGACCTGGCCGATGTCGATTGCCGGGTTGAGAGAACGCCCGGCGTCATGCAGGATGTCCGCGCGCAGCAACCGCGTTTCGCCGGTGAGGGTGTCTATCACCACTTCGGAAACCGCTGCCCCGTACGCAAAGTAAAAGAAAGGCCGGCCGCAAAGGGTGCTGGGGTCGTAGCCGACTTTCGGCGTTGCGTAAAACCCGGTCGCCGACAGCGACACCCGCGCCATCCAGGCACGTTTCACAAGTTCGGCAAACGACATTGACTGCGCGCCTGCGTGAACGCGGTTCGCCTGGAAGCGCACGCTGTCGACGGACACCTTGAAATGAGCGGCGGCGATGGCGGCCAGGCGAGCCCTGAGTTCGCGCGCTGCAGCCTGGGCCGCCTTGCCATTCATGTCGGCGCCGCTCGATGCGGCGGTCGCCGACGCGTTGGGCACCTTGCTCGTATCCGACGCGGTGACGCGAACACGGTCGACGTCGATCTGGAATTCCTCGGCCACGACCTGGGCCACCTTGGTGAACAGCCCCTGGCCCATCTCCGTTCCGCCATGGTTCAGCATGACCGTGCCGTCGGTGTACAGGTGCACCAGTGCTCCGGCCTGGTTCAGCATGGTCGCGGTGAACGAAATGCCGAACTTCAGCGGCGTCAGCGCGATGCCCCGCTTGAGATACGGGCTCCCGGCGTTCCACTCCCGCAGGGCGCTGCGCCGCGCGGCGTACCCGGAGCTTGCTTTCAGTTCCCCTACCATGTCGTGCAGGATGAAATCTTCGACCTTCATCCGGTAGTGGGTCACATCGCGGCCGGGGCCGCCGTAGAAGTTCAGCTCGCGCACGGCAAGCGGATCCAGATTCAGCGTGCGCGCGATTTCGTCGATGACGTATTCGGTCGCCATCATTCCCTGGGGCCCGCCGAAACCGCGAAATGCGGTGGCCGACTGGGTATGGGTGCGGCAGCGATATGAGGTGATACTCACGTTCTCGAGAAAATAGGCATTGTCCGCATGCGTCATCGCACGGTCGTTTATCGCCCCGGACAAGTCGACGGAATAACCGCAGCGCGACGCAAGAACCAGATCGAGGCCGAGCATGCGACCGGCGTCATCGAAGCCCACGTCGTAGTCGACGCGGAAATCATGGCGCTTGCCGGTGATCATCATGTCGTCGTCGCGATCGACCCGGTACTTCACTGGCCGCCCGGTGTGCTGCGCCAGCAACCCGGCAACGCATGCGAATAGCGCCGGCTGTGTTTCCTTGCCACCGAATCCGCCACCCATGCGACGGCAGTCGACCACGACGCTGTGCGCCTCGACATCGAGCGCATGGGCGACCTGGAGCTGCACTTCGCCCGGGTGCTGGGTCGAGCTGTACACCAGCATCTGACCATCTTCGCGCGGCACCGCATAAGCGACCTGGCCTTCGAGATAGAATTGTTCCTGCCCGCCGATGTTGAAACGGCCGCTCAAGCGGTGCGGCGCGCGCGCCAGCGCGGCCTCGGGCTCGCCGCGCCGCAGCTTCATGGTGGGCAACACGAACGACTGCGCAGCCAGGGCATCCTCGATGCTGAGCAATGCGGTGCGGTCTTCATACTGCACCAGCGCGAGCCGGACGGCGCGGCGCGCTTCCCCCACGCTCGCCGCGGCAACCGCAAACAGCGGCTGTCCGAAGTAGTGAACCTCGCCGGCAGCCAAAATCGGATCGTCGTGGACCACCGGACCGAAGTTGTTTTCCCCCGGAATGTCTGCGGCAGTCATTACGGCCACCACACCCGGCGAGGCGCGAACCCGGGACAAATCCATGGCGACGATGCGTGCGTGCGCGCGCGCCGACAGCCCTGCGGCGGCGTACAACGTCCCGCGCGATTCCAGTATGTCGTCGGTGTAGGCAGCCTCACCCGCGACATGCAGGTGCGCGCTGTCGTGCCGGACGGCGCTGCCCACCCCGCCCGAGGCGCGCAATTCGCTCGCCGGCTCGGTCATGTGCCCTCCGCAATGTCTGCTACGCGGGTGGCGGGCGGTGCCACGCCGGTGGTTTCCATGAGGATTTCGGAGGAGGTTTCGATAAAAAATTTGCGCAGCAGGTTGGCCGCAATCGTCCGGCGGTAGCGCGCGCTGGCGCGCATGTCGCTGATCGGGGCGTAATCGCGCTCGAGCGCGGGCAGTGCCGCCGCCACGCTCCCCGCAGTCCAGGAGCGGCCCGCGAGGGCGCGCTCGCATTCCGCCGCTCGTTTCGGGATTGCAGCCATGCCGCCGAAGGCGATGCGTATGTCGGCGACCTTGTCACCGACGAGCACTGCGGCGAAGGCGCCGCAGACCGATGAAATATCCTGCTCCAGTCGCTTGGAAACCTTGTAAGTGCGGAATGCCTGTCCGGGGGGTGGAAGCGGAACGCGGATACGCTCGAGAAATTCGCCCGGCTGCATGGCGTTCTTCTGGTAGTCGAGATAAAAATCCTCCAGCGCCAGTTCGCGCACCACATCACCGCGCCGCAGCACCACATTAGTGCCAAGCGCAATCAGCGCGGGCATGGCGTCTCCAATGGGGGATCCGTTGGCGATGTTGCCGCCCAACGTTCCGGCATTGCGGATCGGCGGCGATGCGAATCGGCGCAGCAGCACGCCCAAGTCGGCGTGGTGACTCGCGAGCACATCCATGACGTCGCTCAGGGCAACGGCCGCACCGATATCGATATGCCGCGCCGTCTCGACGATGCGTTTCATTTCCGTCACTTCGCCGACGTAGATCAGGTCGCCCAACTCGCGATGCTGCTTGGTGACCCACAGGCCAACATCGGTGCCGCCCGCCAGCAGCCGCGCCTGCGGAAGGCGCTGCCGCAGGTCGGCCAATTCCGCGGTGGTGCGCGGAGAAAAGAAGCGTTGTCCTCCAAGTTGGTATTCGAACCGGCTACCACGCTGGCTGCGCAAATCGCGCAGCGCGCTCGCACATGCCGATTCGCTGTCCCGCGCACGCACATCGCCGCACGGCGCGCCCAGCCAGTCCGCGTGTTCATCCGGCAGCTTCTCGCCCAGTGGATACATCGCAGCAGCCGCGTCGACGATGGGGCGGTAGCCGGTGCAACGGCACAAATTGCCTGCGAGCACCTCATTGACCCTGGCGCGATCCGGGCAGCGTTCGCTCTTGTACAAAGCGAACAGCGACATCACGAAACCGGGCGTGCAGAAACCGCACTGGGAGCCATGGCCGTCAGCCATCGCCTGCTGCACTGGATGGAGCGCGGCGCCGCCGTCTGGCTCCCCACGCCGCTGCAGATCTTCCACTGTAATCAGCGCCTTTCCATCGAGCGTTGGCAGGAATTGTATGCACGAGTTGACTGCCCGGTAACGCAGCGCTGTCCCGCCCGCCTGCTCGGTCGTCTCTGCCAGCACTACCGTACAGGCACCGCAATCACCCTCCGCACAACCCTCCTTGGTGCCGGTGCGTCCCAGGTGCTCGCGCAGGTAATTGAGCACTGTGCAGGTCGGTTCGACTCCGGTCACTTCGTGAACCTTGCCGTCGAGCAGGAAACGTATCGCTTGCTGCTCGGCGGGGACGCCACCCGGAATTTCCATGTGTTCGGCGTTTGGAGCGGGGCTATCGGATATGGTCATTGGCTGGGCTCTATGGCAGACTGACCGAGTGTGCTTGCTGAGTGGAATAATTGTCAATGATGTGTCTCAGGCGTTGCCGGCGGCGTTTCGCATCCGATCTGCGCCATGCATCCTGAGCACCACAATGACCGGGCACGGTGTTTGCATGCGGTTTGTGTGCGGTTTGTTGTCATCGGGGGCTTCTCGTAATAGACTCGCCGCAGTCAACATGGAATCGAATACAACCGGGGAAAGCAGATGTCGCTCCTGTCACGCCGTACATGGTTTCTGTTTCTTGCCGCCCTGACATGCACCTGTCTGGCCGGCACGACGCAGGCCCAGCAGACCAAGATCCGCTTCATCCTCGACTGGCGTTTTGAAGGGCCTTCCGCACTCTTTCTGCTACCGAAAGCGAAGAAATACTTCGAGCAGGAGGGGCTGGATGTGACGGTTGACTCGGGCACCGGTTCCGGTGCGGCGGTCAATCGCGTGGCCTCAGGCGCCTATGAAATGGGTTTCGCCGATCTGCCCGCCATGATCGAATTCCTGGCGTCGAATCAGACCAATCCCGCGGCGAGAATGCAGGCCGTCTACATGCTTTACGACGTGACCCCGGCAGCAGTATTTGCCCTGAAGAAATCGGGTATCGCCAAGCCCGCCGACCTGAATGGCAAAACCATGGGCGCCCCGGTATTCGATGCGGGACGCCGCGCCTTTCCCGCCTTCGTCAAAGCCAACAACCTTGATTCCAAGCGCATCAAGTGGCAGTCGATGGACCCGGCCCTGCGTGAAACCATGCTGGCGCGCGGCGACGTGGACGCCATTACCGGCTTTTACTTCACCAGCCTGATAAACCTGAATGCCCGGGGCGTCAAAGACGAAGACATAGTCGTCCTGAAATACCCCGAGCACGGCGTCAGGATGTACAGCAATACGGTCATCGCCAGCCAAAAGTTCATCAACGAGAATCCGAAGGCGGTGGCGGGCTTTCTGCGGGCGCTCACCAAGGGTATCCGCGAAGTCATCGCCGACCCCGAGGGCGCGATGCAATACGTCAAGGAACGCGACCCGCTGATCAATGTGCCCATGGAAGGCCGCCGCACCAGGCTGGCGATCGACATGGCCATCGCCACGCCCGATTTCAAATCGAACGGCATTGGCGCAATCAACAAGGTGAAATTCGAGGATACGGTTGCGCAAGTGGTGCAGGCTTTCGAGCTGAAGGTCACGCCCAACACCGACACCCTTTTCAACTCGAGTTTCCTGCCGAGCAAATCCGAGCGACAGGTTTTCTCAAAATAGAGCCGATCGCAGAACAGCCCCCGCATCCGCGGGGGTTTATCGCCGCAGGGGAAGCAGATCGTGGCTGATGCGTTTGTCGACTTTGACCGTGTGGACCTCGCTTACGATTCCGTCGGCGGCAATGCGGTAGAGGATATCTCGCTCGAAATCAGGGAGGGCGAGTTTATTGCCATCGTCGGCCCGAGTGGCTGCGGCAAGTCCACCTTCATGAAACTGTGTTCGGGACTGCGCCCCCCCAGCAAGGGGACGGTTAAGGTCAGCGGGCAGAATGTCGGGGGACCCCTCAAGATTGTCGGCATGGCCTTCCAGAACGCCACCTTGCTCCCCTGGCGCACCACACTGGACAATGTGCTGCTGCCACTGGAAATCGTCGAGCCTTACCGTTCCAGTTTCCGCAAGGAGAAAGCCCAGTACATCGAACGCGCCCGGGCGCTGCTCAAGACGGTCGGACTCGAAGGCTACGAAGACAAGTTCCCGTGGCAATTATCCGGGGGTATGCAACAACGCACATCGATCTGCCGCGCCCTGGTGCACGAGCCGAAACTGCTGCTGCTCGACGAGCCGTTCGCCGCCCTGGACGCGTTTACCCGGGAAGAACTGTGGTGCGTGCTGCGTGACGTCTGGCAAGCACAGCGCTTCACGGTGGTGCTGGTCACCCATGACCTGCGCGAAGCCAGTTTCCTCGCCGACACCGTCTACGTGATGAGCAAGCGGCCGGGGAAAATCATCGTCAGAAAGGCGATAGACCTGCCTCGCCCGCGCGACCTGGAGGTCACCTACACTGACAGCTTCACCGGCATCGTGCACGAACTGCGAGAACACATAGGGCGGATCCGCAAAATATGATCGATAAGCGCAAGCTCGAAAAATGGGCGCCCTGGATCCTGCTGACCGGTATCGTCCTGATGTGGCAGTTGATCTGCCGGGTCTTCGACATTTCCGAATTCATCTTCCCCAGCCCCTGGGCGATCGCGCAGTCGCTCTGGGAATACGCCGGCCCGATCAGCAACCACGCGCTGCAGACGCTCTGGACCACGATGGCGGGGTTTGCCATCGGTGTGGTGGTTGGTGTTTTTTTCGGTTTCCTCATCGGATCGTCGCGCTTCATGTACAACGCGCTGTACCCGTTGATGGTGGGCTTCAACAGCGTCCCGAAAGCCGCGTTTGTGCCGATTCTGGTGGTGTGGTTCGGCATCGGCACGGTGCCCGCGATCCTCACCGCTTTCCTGATCTGTTTCTTCCCGATTACCGTCAATGTGGCGACCGGCCTCGCGACCATGGAGCCGGAGCTGGAAGATGTGCTGCGGGCACTGGGTGCCAACCGCCTCGACGTGCTGATCAAGGTCGGCATGCCGCGTTCACTGCCCTATTTCTTCGCCTCGCTGAAGGTCGCCATCACCCTGGCGTTTGTTGGGTCGGTGGTGTCCGAGACGGTTGCCGCCAACGAAGGCATCGGCTATCTGATGATGTCGGCCGGTTCGCAGATGAGAATGCCGCTGGTCTTTGCCGGGCTGATGGTAATCAGTGTCATGGCGATGATCATGTACGAGGTGTTTGCGATACTGGAAAAACGCATGACAGGCTGGGCCACGCGCGGCATGGACGGCCAGATGTGACAGTGACTTCCGTGATGGCCGCATCTGTGCCCGCCGCGGAAGCGAGGTACTCCTGACTCGGGTTGGATGCTGATCGAAAAAAAGCCGCCGAGAGTCAGCCGGCGATGGTCACCCGCGAGAATTTGCGTTTGCCTACCTGCAGCACCACGGTGCGGCCGCTTGCCAGTTGCAGCCCCTTGTCGGTTAACTTTTCACCGTCTACACGGACGCCGCCCTGCTCGATCATGCGCAGCGCCTCGGAGGTGCTCGCGGTGAGACCCGAGGCCTTCAAGACCTGTGCGACGGACATCGGCCCCGCGGATGTCAGGCGCACATCCACAATGTCGTCCGGAATCACGCCCTGCCTGAAGCGCAATTCAAAGGCCTCTTCCGCGAGCCTCGCCGCCGCCTCGCTGTGAAACCGGGCGACGATTTCGCGACCGAACGCCACTTTGATGTCGCGGGGGTTGCGGCCCCCGGCCACCTCCCGTTTCCAGGCCGCAACGCCGTCGAGCGACGCAAAGGACAGCAATTCGATATAGCGCCACATCAGGTCATCGGAAATCGACATGATTTTTCCGAATATCTCGTTCGGAGGCTCATCGATGCCGATGTAGTTACCGAGCGACTTGGACATCTTGTTGATGCCGTCGGTGCCCTCCAGCAGCGGCGTGGTGAGGATGCATTGGGCAGGCTGGCCGTGATGCTTCTGCATCTCCCTTCCGACCAGCAGGTTGAATTTCTGGTCGGTCCCTCCCAGTTCGACGTCGCTTTTCATCGCAACCGAGTCATAGCCCTGCATCAGCGGATACAGGAATTCATGGATGGCGATCGGCTGGTTCGAGCGGAAGCGCTTGTTGAAGTCGTCACGCTCGAGCATTCGCGCGACCGTGTAGGTTGCCGCCACGCGCACCATGCCGGCCGCACCCAGCCGGTCCGACCATTCGGAATTGAACAGGATCTCGGTCCGGTCAGGGTCAAGAATCTTGAACACCTGCTCGCGGTAGGTCCTTGCATTTTCGAGGATCTGCTCGCGGGAGAGCGGCGGACGGGTGACGTTCTTGCCGGTCGGGTCGCCTATCATCCCGGTAAAGTCACCGATCAGGAACTGCGCATGGTGGCCAAGGTCCTGAAACTGCCGCAGTTTGTTGATCACCACGGTGTGGCCGAGGTGGAGATCGGGGGCGGTCGGGTCCATGCCCAGTTTGATCCTGAGCGGCCTGCCGGTCTTGAGCTTCTCGATCAACTCCGACTCGACCAGCAATTCGTCGCAGCCGCGCTTGATTACTTTAAGCTGTTGGTCAATTGTGGTCATTAATCAATTGCTTGCATGACTGGCCTGGAATGCGGTTGTTTGCTACACTTGCCGGCTTGTTGCCGAGGTAAGCCCGACAAAGGACAAGATGCGGATTCTATCCCAAATGAATGAGCGGACACGGCGCCACACGCAGTGGATGGCTGCAGTCGCAGTCGTTTCGCTTTTCGGCGTTGTCGCGGCGTTCGGTACCGTTCAGGAATCGCCGTTGCCTGCTCCAGCGAGAACCATCGTCGAAGCGCTCGCGGTTGCGCCACAGGCGGCGACCGCCGAGGCGGCGGTGTTCTGGCACGAAGAGCGTGTCCAGCGTGGCGACACGATCAGCAGCCTGCTCAGCCGCGTTGCGGTCGATGACGAGCAGATCAATCTGGTGATGCGCGCCCCCCAGGCTACCTCCGCGTTTCGCTTCCTGCGGCCGGGCACCACGCTTCAGGCGCGCACCGGCGAGGCGGGCGAGTTGCAGGCGCTGTGGTTCATGTCCCCGCGCGACAAACTCCTCATGATAGAACGCGATGGCGACACTTTTCGTTCGTCCGAGCGCGAAGACGGTTTCGCGGATCAGATCCTGATGAAGTCCGGCGAAATCAGGAGTTCCCTGTTCGCCGCGACCGACGCCGCCGGGCTGCCAGACAGCCTCGCCATGCAGTTGGCGGAGATGTTTGCCGGAGACATCGACTTCCACCGTGACCTGCGGCGCGGCGACAGTTTTACGGTTGTGTACGAGATGGCTTTTCACAACGGCCGCCCGATACGCGCGGGGCGTGTCCTCGCAGCTGAATTCATCAACCAGAACAAGGCCTACCGCGCGGTGTGGTTCAAGGATGTGGACGGACAAGGCGGCTACTACACCCCCGAGGGCAAGAACCTGAGAAAGGCATTCCTGCGCTCGCCTCTCGAGTTCTCGCGGATTACATCGGGATTTGGCATGCGCCATCATCCGATCCTGAAAAGCTGGCGTGCCCACAAGGGCGTCGACTATGCCGCGCCGCCGGGAACGCGGGTGAGAGCAACCAGTGATGGATTCGTAGAGCTCGCAGCCGGTCAGGCTGGTTACGGAAATCTCGTGACGCTGAAACACCATGGCGGCTACACCACGCACTATGCGCACCTGCGCGGTTTCGCCCCTGGCCTTCGTCGCGGGGCGCGGGTGAACCAGGGGGATACCTTAGGCTTTGTCGGTCAGACCGGCTGGGCAACCGGACCCCACCTTCACTATGAATTCCGTGCCAATAATGTTCACCGCAACCCCCTCACGATGGCTTTTCCCGCGGCGCAGCCGATTACCCCGGATAAACTGGCGACTTTTCGCACCACCGCCCGTCCTCTCGCGGCCAGGCTGGACCTGCTGCGCAACACCAATCTCGCGCTGCTGGAGTAGCCGGCGCGTCCTGGGCGTGCTTCCGTGACGGGCGAGCGATATATCGGCTTGATGTCCGGAACCAGCCTTGATGGCGTGGACTGTGCGCTGATAAACCTGGATGACAACCGGGCGACGCTGCAAGCTACAGCATTCCTGGCGATTTCGGCCGGGCTGCGCGCCGAACTTCTGGCGCTTAACTCGCCGGGACCGGACGAAACCGATCGCAGCGCGCTGGCCGCCATGGCGCTCACCCGCATGTACGCCGACGCTGTGGCAAGTGTCCTCGCATCCTCTGGGGTCTCCGCAAGCCAGGTCAAAGCCATCGGCTGCCACGGACAGACCATACGCCACCGGCCGGAAGCGGGATATACGGTACAGATCTGCAATCCAGCGCTGCTCGCTGAACTGTGCGGCATCACCGTGGTCGCAGACTTCCGGTCGCGCGATATCGCCGCGGGCGGGCAGGGCGCGCCGCTTGTCCCCGCCTTTCACGCAGCCAACTTCGGCTCAGCGGACGAACACCGCGTGGTGCTTAACCTGGGCGGGATCGCCAATCTCACCGACCTGCCGCGGCAAGGCACGCCGACCGGCTTTGACACTGGTCCTGGCAATCTGTTGCTGGATCTTTGGGTCGGCAAGCATCGCGGCGTCGATCACGACGACAATGGCGCCTGGGCCGCGAGTGGCCGGGTGCAACCGGACCTGCTCGGCGCAATGCTGCAACACGAGTATTTTCTCCGCCCGCCGCCAAAGAGCACCGGGCGCGACGAATTCAACGAGCCTTGGCTGATGCGCTTCAATCCGGCACGCTTCGCCCCTGAAGACGTGCAGGCCACATTGCTCAGCCTGACCGCCACCAGCGTCGCCGAAGCAATCCAGAGGCATTGTGGAGCAGCCACCGCGGTCTACGCCTGTGGCGGCGGCGTTCGGAACAACGCGTTGATGTCCGCACTGGCGGAAAAACTCGGGGCGCGTACGCTTGCTTCCACCGTGGATCTGGGAATACACCCCGACTGGGTCGAAGCAGCGGCATTTGCCTGGTTGGCAAAGCGCACAATGAGGCGCGAAACAGGAAATCTCCCCGCCGTGACGGGTGCCGCGGGAACCCGGATACTCGGGGCGATCTATCCGGCCTGACGCCAGTGGCAGGCACAGTTACGGAACTGCTTTGGGCTCCAGATCGAAAGCCATGCTCAGCCGTTGTTCCGTGTTGTATTCCGGCAACGGAATGGTGTCGTGCCAAAAATAGGATGGAAAAGTCACCAACAGGCCCGGTTCGGGTCTCACCGTCCGCGTCATTGTTTGCTTTGTCAGGTGGATGTCATTCCTCGGCGAGCCGAACTTGATCCAGCCCGCCTCGCCTGCCTCGGGATCGTAGACAACGCCCGGGACGTCCACATAGTAGACACCGCTCAGCCAGCCGTCCGTATGAATGTGGGGAATCATTTTCCCCCCGGCCACCATTCTTACGGCCCACAGATTGAGACCGAAATTCCGCGGCAGACTGCGCGCAAAGGGATGGTCCCTGCTTTCATCGACCAGCCCCCGCCTCCGCTGGTCCAGCGCATAGGCGATGAATTTCTTCAGTTTTTCGACTGCCGGATGGCTATCGTACGCTAGGTTCTTGCTATGCCAGCCGTTGTACGTGGCATTGTCGGGCGGATCCTCCCGCATGGTCGGGTGGTTCGATGCAAATTCAGACAGGGCGCGGTTGAATTCCGCGATCTCCGGCGGACTCAACCCCAGTTCCTCCAGGCGGTGCAGACGCACCAACCGTCCAGGATCGGAAAGCAGCCGTTCCTGATCCTCCTGGCCGAGTTCAGCAAGGGCCAGGCTTTTCAACGCGAGCGCGCGAACATCGTACGCGTCGAGAACCAGCACCTTGTCGAATATCGCCAGTGCATCTCCGGCTTTGCCGGCCTTGAGCAGGCACTCGCCGGCCGCCACCAGGGAAGTCGCATCGCGTGGCTTGAGCCGGGCCGCCTGCAGGTAGTATCTGACGGCCTGATCGGTGTTTCCCATAGCCTCGTACATCTTGGCGATGTTGTAGCTGCCCTGGGAATATCCCGGGTGTGCGGCAATCACCCTTTCCAACACCGCGATCGCCTTCGCATGCTCCCCGGCGCCATGCAGATTTGTCGCGAGATTGTTGAGCAGGTACTGGTTGCCGGACGCGAACTTGAGGGCTGCCTCGCAAAGCCCGATCGCCTCGTCGTACCGGCGCTGCTCATGCAGTACGTTGGTAAGGTTGACGTAGGCGTCGGTGAATCTCGCGTCTGCTGCGATCGCCCGCCGCAGCAATTTCTCGGCCTCTTCGTATTGTTTGTCCTGCTGGCGTATCAGTCCCAGGTTGCAAAGCGCCGCGGCGTTGTCGGGATGTTGATTCAAAAGCTGTTGATACAGGAACGCAGCTTCCTTCGGACTCCCCGACATCTGCGCGCGTACGGCTTCCTTGAGCAAATGGCCGGCCGATATCATTCAAGTCCCCGAAGGAGCGCTCCCCCGCTGCGGTCGACAGGAACGCCGCCAAAAAAAAGAGGCCTCGCGGCCTCTTTGTTCACCAAGGATGGCCGTCACGCCGAGAATGACGATCCGCATCCGCAAGTGCTGGTCGCGTTCGGGTTCTTGATCACGAACTGGGCGCCCTCGAGTCCTTCGGTATAGTCGATTTCGGCGCCCGACAGGTATTGATAGCTCATCGGGTCTATCAGCAACTGGACCCCGTTTTTCTCCATCACGGTGTCGTCGTCGCTGGTGACCTCATCGAACGTGAAGCCGTACTGGAAGCCGGAACAACCGCCGCCAGTGACGAACACACGCAGCTTCAATTCGACATTGCCTTCCTCGTCGATCAATTGCTTCACCTTGTTCGCGGCGTTATCCGTGAAAATCAGCGGCGCCGGCATTTCCGTCATTGCATTCATCATCTGCTCCTGTACATCGATCACCGCATTATGTCCCCTGCCGGGAAGGGGTTCAACCCGGAGCGTTGTAGGGGTATTTGAGGGCGGGAAGCGCCAGTTCAAGCGCTGTGGCTGTGGCCCGGGCTCAGGCGCCGACGGGCTTGCTGGCGGCCAGCTTCAATTCGACCGGACGCGCAGCACTCGACTTGTTGTGCACCAGGCGGCCTTCGACGATCGCCCCGAGGTGCATTTCCAGTGTGTTGTAGTTCACGTCCCCGAGCACGCGGCAACGCGATTGCAACTCAAGGAACTCGCTGGCAAACACCGGGCCATTGATGGCGCCGTTCACGACCAGATGGGATACGTGGATTTCGCCGTCGATGCGGGCCTGCTCGCTTACCACCAGTGTGGACGGCTGGTCCGGCACCGCGGCAACATTTCCCACGATCTCCCCGTCGACGCGCAACCCGCCGGTGAAGATTACATTGCCTTCGATCTTGGTTCCCGTGCCGATCAGGCTGTCAATGCGATTCTGCGGCTTGGTCGTCTGCTTGTTGGTTTGCTTGCTGGATTGTTTGCCGAACATGGTGTGCGAGCCTTTCCTTTCTCATGACAGGTCGACGCTCTGGCTTGCTCGCGCCTCCGTGGACCCGTTCTCCATGACACGGATGCGGACCGTTCTCACTTTTGCCTCGGGTGGAACGCGGAACGAACCCTCAACCCGGTGGAAATACTTGAACGCGAGCTTGTAGGAGGGGTCCGAACGCCCCGCGTCGCCAGGAAGTACTATCATAGCATTCCTGTTTCCCTGCCGCACCTCCACTACCAGCTGCATGGAACCCTGGAATTCCCGATCGCGGGGGCCACCCTGCATCACCAGCATACGATACCGGTATTCCCCCGGCAAGGCGTCCGGGAGCACGTTAAAGCGGTGGATCGATACTTTTTCGCCGCGGCGCTCGCTGGGGATGAGATTCTCGAAAAACGCCAGATCCTCCTTCAACCGGCTGTTTTCTTCCTCAAGGACTCTTACCTGGGTT
Organism: Betaproteobacteria bacterium; assembly: GCA_009693435.1. Next base: position 22,662 of record SHXF01000016.1, read on the forward strand.
CCCAACTGTTTTTGCGCGGATTGCTCAATTTTCAGCCGCGACTCGCCGGCGTCGGCCAAGCCCCGCAAACGCGCCGCTTCCGCCTGGAGTTTGGTTGTGGATTCGCGCAGCCGCGCCAGTTCCTCTTCGACTTCGCTACGGTCAAAACCCGCAAAGCGCCGGCCCGCGTCGTAAATCCAGGCCGCAAGCGCCAGCGAAATGGACGCCACCAGCATCATCCCCAGCCATCGCCAATACCAGGCGACGTGGGTGTTCACGGTCATCTTCGGCGCGGAAATGCCGAACCGCTGGCGGACACGTTTGAGCAGGCGGACCATCTCGGTGCGTGCCGGGTAATGCGTTACGTTCGGCTGCGCGACATCAGGGAAGCACGGGCAATTGCGCCAATCCGGCTGCCTCGTCCAGCCCGAACATCAGATTCATGTTCTGGACGGCCTGTCCTGCAGCCCCTTTGACCAGGTTGTCGATCACCACCAGGATCACCAGCATGTCTCCGCCGGCATCGGTATTTCTCGGCCGGTGAACCGCGATGCGGCAGGTATTGGCTGCGCGCACTGAACGGGTCTCCGGATGGCTGCCCGCGGGCAGCACGTCGACGAACGGTTCGTCGCGATAACGCGCTTCGAACAGGTGCTGGAAATCCGCGTCACGAGTGATACGCGCGTAGAGGGTGGCGTGAATGCCCCGTATCATGGGCGTCAGGTGCGGCACGAACGTGAGTCCGACCGGTACGCCCGCGATCTCCGCCAGACCCTGCCGTATCTCGGGCCAGTGGCGATGTCCGGAGACACCGTATGCCTTGAAATTGTCCGATGCTTCGGAGAACAGCAGCGGCACCTCTTCCTTGCGGCCGGCCCCGCTGACCCCCGACTTCGCATCGGCGATCAGGTGCGCGAGATCCACCGTGCCCGACTGGACGAGCGGCGCGAATCCCAGCTGAACCGCGGTCGGATAGCAACCGGGGTTGGCGATCACCCGCGCTTTGCGAATGCGTTCGCGGTGAAATTCGGGCAGGCCATACACGGCTTCCGCCACCAGTTCCGGCGACGCGTGCTTCGCGCCGTACCATTTTTCCCATTCGGCGATATCACGGATCCGGAAATCCGCCGAGAGGTCGATGATGCGCACACCGGCATCCACCAGGCTCCTTGCCTGGCTCATCGCGATGGTGTTGGGCGTCGCGAAGAAGACCACATCGCAACGCTCCAGACCGGCCTTTGCCGGCTCGGAAAACGATAGCGAAACCGCGCCTCGCAGGCTGGGGAACAGCTCCGACACCGGCATGCCGGCTTCCTTGCGCGAGGTGATCGCCGCGAGTTCCACACCCGGGTGGCGCGCCAGAATGCGCAACAGTTCCACGCCGGTATAGCCGGTACCGCCAACAATGCCTGCTTTAATCATTATTCTGTCCCGCATTCATTTCGGATCGAAGCTCACACCGTCGATCGACAATACGCGAATTTGCCATCCGGCCGGACCCTGGCCGCCCACCGCGGCGGTCATAGTAGCGCATGCTCCAGCGTGTGGCGTGCCTGCTGCCTGGCGCGCCAAAGCAAAAAGCCGCCCTGACGGCGGCTTTTCTTCGCAAACGCGAAAGTCAGCGCTTGGAAAACTGCTTGCGGCGCCGTGCTTTGTGGAAGCCGACTTTCTTTCGCTCGACTTCGCGCGCGTCGCGCGTAACCAGGCCCGCCTTGCTCAGGACCGGCTTCAATTCCGCATCGAACTCGATCAGTGCGCGGGTCAAGCCATGCCGTACGGCGCCGGCCTGACCGGACTCTCCACCGCCTGCCACGTTCACCTTGACGTCGAAGCCGGACGAGTTGTTGGTCAGCACCAGCGGCTGCCGCGCAACCATCTGACCGGTCTCGCGCCCGAAATATTCCGAAATCGGCAAGCCGTTGACCACAAAAGCGCCCCTGCCGGCCTTGATGAAAACACGCGCCACTGAACTCTTGCGCCGGCCGGTGCCGTAGTAATAATCGCCAATCATGCTGTGACCTCCAGGGTCTTCGGTTGCTGCGACGCATGGGGATGGTCGCCGCCGGAATAGACTTTCAGTTTGCGGAACATCGCGTAGCCGAGAGGACCCTTGGGCAGCATGCCCTTTACGGCGATCTCGAGTGCGCGGGTCGGAAAGCGCGCCTGCATTTTTTCGAATGTCGTTTCGCGGACACCGCCCGGATAGCCGCTGTGGCGGTAATACCGCTTGTCCTGGGCCTTGCGCCCGGTGACGCGGATCTTCGCCGAGTTGACCACCACCAGATAATCGCCGGTGTCGACGTGCGGCGTAAATTCCGGCTTGTGCTTGCCGCGCAGGCGGCGTGCCAATTCGGTGGCGAGGCGTCCCAGAACCTTGTTGGACGCGTCGACCACATACCAGTCGCGTTTTACTTCGTGCGATTTTGCGGAGAACGTTTTCATGAGCCCTTGTGCCTTATTCCTGCGCAGCTGCCCGTGCAGGCGAAAGGGCGTGATTTTATTGGAGAAGTGAGGGGGTGTCAAACCAAATCCCGCCGTGGTGACATCACTGTAAGGGTGTCAACGAAATCGCGCCCGTTTTACGGGTGAAGCCTGCTTCAGCAACGAGAAGGTGAACTCCCGAATTTGCATTTCACGGGAATGCGTCCTATAATTTACTACTTATGTAGCGATTGTAATTGGGGTGAAGCCATGGGAATGCCGGTACGCATAGATGAGGATTTGTACAACCGGGCACGGGCACAAGCGCGGGCCGAGCGACGCACCATTGCCGGGCAAATTGAATTCTGGGCTTTGGTGGGCAGAACTGCTTTGGACAATCCGGATCTGCCCATTGATTTCGTGCGCGATTTGCTGATCGCCCGCGCGGAAGGACCGACACTGGCTACGGCTTTCGTTCCCGAGGGCAAGCGGAGCTGATGGATAAGGCTGTCCAGGTTCAGCAAACCGCAGTATTCAATCGTGCTTACAAGCGGTTGCACCCCAACCAGAAGGCGGACGTGGACGATGCGATAGCCGACATCGTTCGTGACCCGACGATAGGTGAGGCCAAAAAGGGGGATCTTGCAGGCGTGTTTGTGCACAAATTCAGGTGCAATGACCAATTGACGTTGCTGGCCTATGAATACGATCCTGGCACGCGTCTGTTGCTATTGCTTGGTACACACGAAAATTTCTATCGAGATTTGAAGCGTTGAAATAATCAGTAATCCCGCAGCCCTGCGTAAGTGAGCCTTCATGCAGGTAGACGCAGCAGCGGTGAGGTGCATCAAACCCAGGTGGAACCAAAACTTCTAGTCGAGGCGTGAATGGACATGGAATGCAGAATCAAATGGGTGGACGGCATGAGTTTTCTTGCCGAAACGGGTAGCGGCCACGCCTTTGTCATGGATGGCGCGCCCGAAGGGGGCGGGCGCAACATCGGGCCGAGGCCGATGGAAACGGTGCTGGCGGGAACGGGCGGCTGCAGCGCCTATGACGTGGTCGCGATCCTCAAGAAAAGCGGTCAGGACATCCGCGATTGCGAGGTCAAACTAACCGCCGAGCGTGCCGAAACGGACCCCAAGATCTTTACGCGGATTCACATGCATTTCATCCTGACGGGCAATGAATTGAAGCCGTCGATGGTCGAAAACGCGATCAAGCTGTCCCACAACAAATATTGTTCGGCGTCCATCATGCTCGGCAAGATGGCGCAGATCACGCACGACTACGAAATCGTGGCGGCGTGATCCTGATCAGACCCAGTACGAAACCGAGGTCATCACCCGCGCCGTGGCGGCCATGCCGCACTTCACCGGCTGCGGCAATTCGGCGGCCCCCAGATCGCGGGCCAGCTGCGCGTGCCCGGCTTCATCCGTCTTCATCGCCTCGATAATCGCCCGCGTATCGGCGTCCGCCGGCGAGATCCGGTCCAGGTGTCCCTGTAGGTGCCGTTCCACCTGGCGTTCGGTCTCGGCAACGAAGCCCAGGTTCCAGCTATCCCCCAATTTCCCGGCCGCAAATCCCAGCGCAAGCGACCCTGCGTACCAGACCGGGTTCAGCAGGCTGGTCCTGCCGCCCAATTCCTCAATACGCTCCTTGCTCCAGGCCAGGTGGTCCTGCTCTTCACGCGCCGCACGGTCGAGGGCGTGCTTGATCCGGGCATTGCCGGACGCCATCGCCTGGCCCTGATACAGCGCCTGGGCGCATACTTCGCCGCAATGATTGACGCGCATCAGCGCGGCCGAGTGGCGGCGTTCGGGTTCGCTCAAGGTCGCGGGAGCGCCGTCATCGGCATCCACTGCCTGCGCCGGACCGGAGGGCCTCGGACGGGACGCCGTGTAGGCGCCGAACAAGGTGCGCAATCCCTTGTCGAACTCGCCGATTAGCGTGTCTATGAATACGGGCATGAGCTGATCTCAACCATTCCAAGTATGGGTCGATCATACATGCGGATTGGCTGGTCCGGCCACCGCATGCAACCAAACCCACACCATCCCGTCTCGCTGCCCGAGACACCCCTACGCATGAGAGAAGAAGAATTCGTTCGATCGCAGTCGTGCCTCAATAACCGTTCCAGCTCCAGGAATTGAGTGCAAAAAAAAGGCGCCCGAAGGCGCCTTTTCAAGACCGGGTACTGCTTTTTTAGAATGTGTGCCGTATCCCTACGCCGAGGGTGCTCACGTCCGTACCAGGGGTAAGCACGGAGCTGACACCGTTCGGACCGTTCGGCGCCGCGATGTAGTAGTACGACGTGCCGTTGCTGTTGTTGATGCGGCCGTAGACAGCGTACAGCGTGGTGCGCTTGGACATGCTATGGTCGTAGCCGAGCGTGGTATTGCTTGCGGCGGAATTGCTGCCGCATACCGCCGCCGCGCCGACCACATAACCCACTCCGCCCGTGGCACCGTCACCGCAGCTCCTGCCGCCCGGGGTCTTCGAATAGCCGGCCCAGATCATGCCGGCGGCGCCAATTTTGAACGTGCCGTTAAGAACCCAATTGGTGCGGGTGAAACCGTTGGCGGTTACACCACCCAGTGCGGAATTGTCGCCGTATGTCAGCCTTTCCCAGCCCCCTGCGATCGTGCCAGGACCGAAGTTCCAGCCACCGCCGAGCATCCATGCGGAGTCTTTGGTGTTCGGATCCACGCTGGCGGTGTTGCCGTTGTAGCCCTTGTGCTGCTCGTAGGCCGCGCCGGCGTTCCACGGACCATTGGCCCAGGTCAGGCTGTACGACCAGAGGCTTGGTTGCGTGTTGTTGTTGGTGCCCGCCGCGTTCAAGCTGCCCGGGGTCTTGCCTTCGTTGATCTGGGTGGCGATTTTTGCCTGAAAACCAGACCAGACCGGGCTCCAGTACTGAATGATGTTGCTCATACGGCGATGGAACGACGTGCCGTTGCCTTCAACCTGGTTCGGGCAAGTCGCGCCCAGCGCGTTGGTGGAACCAATCCCTGTTGCCCCCCCGGTTGCCGGGCTCACCAACGCTGCGCACTGCGCATTCGGCGCGGCGCCGGTTGTGTCGCCGTTGTTCATGATCATGCCGCCGTGATACATCGGGCCTGAACCGCCACGCACCCAAGTTTGGATATTCGCTGCCTTGTAGGGCGCATCCCAAATGCCCATCGAAAAATTACCCCAACCGCCTTCCAGTCCGACGGCCGTATTGCGCGCACCGAGCAAGCCAGCCGGATTAGTCGCCTCCGGAACACGGCCTTCGGAAAATATGGTCGTTTCAGCCTGGAACCAGGCCTTCATGCCATTGCCCAAGTCTTCCGAGCCGCGAAACCCCAACCGGGATGGCGAGGCGTTGAACACATCGTACTTGCTGAAGCTGCCGACGGTGGTGGCGGAATTGCCGCTGTATCTCAGATTCAGCGCCGCATTGTCCATAAAGCCGTAGATCTGGACGTTCGCGGCTTGCGCCAAGGCAAGGCCAGGCGCAGCCAGGGCGCCAGCAACTGCAACTGCCAGTAATTTCTTGTTCATCAAAAAAATCTCCTTTGAGGTTGTTATCCATGGCGATGCGGCCAAAACCTGCCTGTCCGCACCACCACCGATGTCCTTCACTTTGACTAGTCCGCCCTGAGGTGGCCCTGCTTTCGCGAAGTTGAGCAATTGTGCGCAATCGCAATGGCATAGCGCAACCTCGTCCGCAGCCTTTCCCTGGAAACCCGGGTATTTTGTTGCTATTTAGCAACAATCTCGTCGAAAGCTAAAAAACAGTGCCAATCAGGTATTTGAGAACATATCTTCAAGCGCTTTACCAGGACTGGCGGCGCGCATGAACGCTTCACCCACCAGGAAGGCGTTTATACCGGCAGCGCGCATCCGGACCACGTCTTCGCGGACGCGGATGCCGCTCTCGGTGACGACCAGCCGCTCGTGCGCGTGCGGCGCGAGCGCGAGGGTGGTTTCCAGCCGCGTTTCGAAATTGCGCAGGTCGCGATTATTGATGCCTACCAGGCGCGTGCGCAGGCGCAGGGCACTGTCCAGTTCGGCACGGTCATGCACCTCGACCAGCACAGCCATGCCCAGTTCCAGGGCCAGGGATTCCAGCGACCGCAGCGTCGGCTCATCCAGCGAGGCGACGATGAGCAGGATGCAATCGGCGCCCATGGCGCGGGCCTCGTAGACCTGCCAGGGATCGAATATGAAGTCCTTGCGCAACACCGGGATACCCACCTCGTCGCGCGCGGCGACGAGATACTCGGCGTTGCCCTGGAAGAACTGCGCGTCGGTCAGCACCGACAGACAGGCCGCACCGTGCTTCGCATACGAGCGGGCAATGCCGCGCGAATCGAAGTCCTCGCGCAATACGCCCTTGCTGGGACTTGCCTTTTTCACCTCGGCGATGACGGCGGCGTTTCCGCCGGCGATGCGCTTTTCGATTGCGCCGACGAAATCGCGCGTCGCGCCGGCCGCTTCGGCTAGGCGTCGCACCGCCTCCAGGGGGCGTATCCGCTTGCCCTCATCCACTTCGGCGGCCTTGACCGCCATGATGCGCTGGAGAACGTCAGCCATGTCCGCCCCTCGTTTCTTGTGCACCAGCACCAGCGGGGCTCATTTCCCGGCCTTGCGGGTGAATTCGACGAACTGGTCGACCTTCGCGCGGGCACTGCCGTCTGCGATGACTTCCAGCGCCTTTTCGACGCCGCCTTCGAACGTCTCCGCCTTGCCCGAAACATAAATCGCCGCGCCGGCGTTCAGCGCCACGATGTCGCGCGGCGCGCCGGCGGCATTTTCCAGAGCCGCGAGCAGCATGGCGCGCGATTCCTCCACGCTGGCAACGCGCAGCGTGCGCGGGTCGTGCACCGGCATACCGAAGCGCTCCGGATGAACCGTGTATTCCCTGACCTGCCCGTTATGCAGCTCGCCTATCATGGTGGCGCCGCTTACCGATATCTCATCCAGTCCCTCGACGCCGAACACCGTCATCGCGTGGCGCGCGTTGAGCCGCTGCAATACCCGGATCTGGATGCCGACCAGGTCCTGATGGAACACCCCCATCACCTGGCATGGCGCCGACGCCGGGTTGGTCAGCGGGCCGAGGATGTTAAAGATGGTCCGGACGCCGAGTTCGCGCCTCACCGGCGCCGCGTATTTCATCGCTGAATGGTGACTGGGCGCGAACATGAATCCGACGCCGACTTCATCGATGCACTGGCCAACCAGCTCGGGACTGAGCATGATGTTCGCGCCCAGTGCCTCGAGCACGTCCGCGCTGCCAGACTGCGACGACACGGCGCGGCCGCCGTGCTTGGCGACGCGCGCCCCGGCGGCCGCGCAGACGAAGGTGGCGGCAGTTGAAATGTTGAAAGTGTGGGCGCCATCGCCGCCGGTGCCGACCACGTCGACCAGGTTGGCTGTGTCCTTGACCGTCACCCCCGTCGCCATCTCGCGCATCACCTGGGCGGCGGCGGTGATTTCACCGATGGTTTCTTTCTTGACGCGCAGTCCCATGGTGATGGCCGCTATCATCACCGGCGACATCGCGCCACTCATCACCTGGCGCATCAGGTCCAGCATTTCATCGTGGAATATTTCGCGGTGCTCGATGATCCGGTTTAGTGCTTCAGTTGCAGTAATGCTCATGACGACTCCCTGTGCAGAAAATGATTCGGCTGTGCCTGGCCCGGCCCGGTGAACAGGGCCTGGCCGTGAAATGGATTCCGTCGGCAGGGCCTGCGCCAGCGCAGCGCGCCCATGACTTCGCCAACGTATCGCCAGACAGAGACAGGCGGAGAACGGCCGTCCGTGCCACGGGAAAGCCGGGCCATGACGGGAACGCGAATAAAACCTGGAAAGGCAAGCTGCTTGAATCCAGCTTCAGTCATCTGCTGCTCCACCCACTTCGAAACCTGCGGATGCGCCCTGAGGTAGGGCGCGCGAACGAACGATCAGCCGCGCCACCAGCGCCAGCTACGCCATTCGATCCGGTTCTCAAACGTTAAGTGGTACATGACTGAAATCGGTGCATCCCTTACCCGCCGAGGCGAGTGCCTCGTGGAGGCGGGAATGTATATCAGCAGCCGTCGTTTTGTAAAGAATGACTGCGTGAGTCTTGTCGGCGTGAGTCTGGTCGGCGTGAGTCTGGTCGGCGAGTCTTGCCGGTGCAGTCCGGGGAGCACGAGGAGCGGCCCCTTCGCGGCGATCAGTCTGTGAATAGCACCTGCAAAGCAGCCAACGTGGCAGACAGTGTCCTGGAGGTGACCGCACCCATTGGCCTGGCGAGACGACTCTTGTCGAGCGTCCGGATCTGGTCCAGCAGTATCAGCCCCTTCTTGCCCTCGAAAGTCACCGGAATCCGGAATGGGGCCGGCCGGCTTCCCGTCGTCATCGGCGCCACGATCACGGTGCGCAAGTAATCATGCATCTCGGCGGGAGAGATGATCACGCAAGGGCGTGTCTTCCGGATCTCACTCCCAGTCGTCGGATCGAGCGTCGCGAGCCAGATTTCGCCTCGCTTTACCACGCAAGCTCCGAGTCTGCGGCGTTGCCGAATTCAGGCCACACCAGTCCGTCATCACCGCTTGCCGCGATCACCTTGCTCGCATCGGCCCAGCCTTCGCGCACGACCTTTCGAGGTCTGCGCAAAACTATCGCATCGCGTTCGATCGACATTTCGGCCTCACTTTCAAGGCCCAGTTGTGTCAAGACGGGTTTGGGGATGATGATCCCATGGGAATTGCCCATTTTCCGGATGGCGATTTTCATACACCGCGCCTCGTTCTCTAAAAAGTGATAACAATGTTATCACATTCTGCGGATTTCCAAGCCTCAACCCGACAGCTTTTGGCGGGCACCCCGGGCCTACAGGACCTTCCCCGGGTTCATGATGCCCAGCGGATCCAGCGCGTGCTTGATCCGCTTCATGAGATCGAGTTCAAACGCCGACTTGTAGTGTTTCAGTTCATCGCGCTTCAACAGGCCGATGCCGTGCTCAGCGCTGATAGATCCGCTGTGCCTTGCGACGCTGTCGTGAACGACGCGGTTGATCGGTTCGAGGAGCGCCATGAAGCTTGCTTCATCCGCCCCGTCCGAGGGCGACACGTTGTAGTGCAGGTTGCCGTCGCCCAGGTGCCCGAAGGTGACCAGTTGCACGCCGGGAAACCGCGCTGCGAGTGCCGCATCGGTCGCTTCGATGAACTGCCCGATGCGCGAGATCGGCACGGAGATGTCGTGCTTGATGTTCTTGCCTTCGTGGGCCTGGGCTTCCGAAATGTTCTCGCGCAACGACCACAACCCGGCCGATTGCGCCAGGTTTTGCGCCATCACGGCATCGAGGATCACACCGGTGTCGCTCGCCTCGCCCAGCACCTGCTCCAGCGCCTGTTGCGCCTCGGCGCCGCTGCGCGGCTCGGACAACTCGAGCAGGACGTACTGCGGGTAATCGACCTGGAACGGATTGATCGTATTGCCGAAGTGTTTGAGCACCAGCCTGAGGCAATAACCGGAGAACAACTCGAAGCCGGTCAGCTTTTCGGCAAAGTTACGCTGGGCGATCTGCAGCAATTCGAGCGCCTTCGCCGGGCTCGCCAGGGCCGCCACCGCCGTCACGCGCGCAGCCGGGAGCGGGTACAGCTTCATCACCGCGGCGGTAATGACGCCGAGGGTTCCTTCGGCGCCGACGAACAGATGTTTCAGGTCGTAGCCGGTATTGTCCTTGCGCAGCCCGCGCAGCCCGCCCCACACCTCGCCACTGGGCAGCACCACCTCCAGCCCGAGCACCAGTTCGCGGGTATTGCCATAGCGAAGCACGCCGGTGCCACCCGCATTGGTCGACAGATTGCCCCCGATTCGGGCGGTGCCTTCGGCCGCAAGGCTCAGGGGAAACAGTTTTCCGGCGCGCTCCGCCGCCTGCTGAATGTCGGCGAGAATGCAGCCTGCTTCGACGGTAATCGTGTTGTTGACCGGATCCAGTTCGCGAATGTTCTGCATGCGGCCCAGGTTCAGCAGGACCTGCGCGCCGCTCGCGTCGGGCGTGGCGCCGCCGCACAAACCGGTGTTGCCGCCTTGCGGCACGACGCCAATGCGCCGTTCGGCGCAAATTGCCACGACCGCGGAAACCTCAGCGGTGGATTTGGGACGCACCACGGCGAGGGGACGCCCGAAATAGCGCTTGCGCCAGTCTGTCGCGTAGCCGCGCATTTCATCCTCCCCGAGCACAACCCCCGTGGACCCCACTACCGCCATGAAAAGGTCGATCGCTTCCTGTTTGATTCCCGCTTCCATTTTTGCTCCATCATGATTCACATTTCGAAACCGCACGCAGCCCGCGAACCGGGCGCGCAGCGGCGTCGTCGGCTAACATCGATGCAATTCCCCGGAAAGCGAGCCATACAGAAGATGCCACACCCCGTGTTGAAAAACATGACCCCCGCCGGATTGGGCAGCTATGTCACCACTCAATTGTCGGTCTTCTTTCCCGACGGCGAACAGCCGCCCGAGGAGTTTGCCCGGACCCACATCCCGGCCGCACTCGAGCGCACCTACCATTGTTTCAATCTTATATCGCGGCCGAAATTTCGCTCGGGAGACGCGGTCCTGATGAACCATATGCACCCGGATCATTACGCGGTGTTTCTTTACTTTCTCGGAAATACCGTTTTCCGCGCCTCCGGTGACCGCGATTTTGCGTTTCGGATTTTTTATCTCAACAAGGCGCTGCATTCACTGGACGCCTTTTACGATGCGGAACTGCCCGAAGTGTTTCAGTTGATGCATGCCACAGGCACCGTCCTCGGACACGCCCGCTACGGCAATTACTTCTGCGTCTATCAGAATTGCACGGTCGGGTCCGATGAATCGGGCAATTTTCCCGAATTTGGCGAGGCCGTCGTGATGTACGCGGGCGCAAGGGTCATCGGCAAATGCCGTATTGGCAGCAACGTCGTCATCGGCGCGGGTGCCTTGCTGGTGAATCGCGATGTGCCGGACGATACCGTCGTTGTTTCCGAAAGCGCAAGAGTGAGAATGGCGCGCAATGACAGGCACGTCCTGGACAGACGGTTCCGCTAGCGTGCGATTGTGCGGCGTGTCAGCGGGCCGTTCCGTCGCTCGATCGCGATTGTCCCTGACACCAGTGGCGCCACATTCCCCTCAGCACCGCCTCGAAGCCCCGCGCGAACCGTGCGTGATCCATCAATGGCGAGTCGCGCATGGTCTGACGCAATGCCTTGCGGGTGGCGGCGAGTGCCCCCGGGTCTGATGCCAGCGTGCGCGCAATGTCGACATACTCATCCACGCTGCGAGCGACCCACTCAGGATGCCCTATGGTCGAAAGCCAGCTCGCTCCGACGCGCTCCAGGTAAGTTCTTCCCGCCAGCGTAACAATCGGGAGCCCCATCCACAGCGCTTCGCAACTGGTGGTTCCACCTACGAGCGGAAAAGCATCCAGACAAATATCCCAGTGCTGGAACTTGTCCCTGTAGGCTCCCGGATCGAGCAAGGGTTCAAAATCGACCCGACGCGGGTCGACGCCGCCTTGTTCCAGCCCGCTCAGCAGGAGGAGCCGGTCACGCGGGTCATCGATTCGGATTATCGTGAGTCTCGCCTGCGGAACGGCCAACAGCACGCGCCCCCAGGCAGCGAGCACGCGCGGCCCGATCTTGGCATGGCTATTGAGCGAAACGAATCGCGTGAATCCGCTTGAAAGCGCCGGCAAAGGCGCAACATCCGGCCAGTGGCCGTGAGGCACATAGCAGCACAGACTGTCGGGAAGACGGACCAGCGTTTCGGCGTAATAGGCGTCGGTAACCCCCGGCGGGTCGGCGAACGAGTCAGTCAGGCGATAGTCCATCATCGACATCCCCGTCGTGTTGGGGTAACCGAGCCAGGTTGCCTGCACCGGAGCCGGACGCCTTGCAAATGCGAGCAGGCGATTGCCTCTGGTATGTCCGGAAAGATCGATCAGCACATCGATGCCGTCCTCCCGTATGCGCGCGGCCAGGGCGTCGTCACTCATTAGGGCGACGTGAGTGAAATGATCGGAAGCAGCGCCGATGCGCCGGGTCACCTCGTCGTTTTCAGTGCCGGTGTAATAGCAAAACACTTCGAAATCACCGGACCGCCCCTCTGAAAGCACGGGTTCAAAAAAATAGCTCACGGCATGAAACCTGAAATCACCCGAGACATAGCCAATCCGCAAGCGACGCTCCGGATCAACCCGATTGGTATGCGATTGGTGCGACTTCGACCAGGGCATGGCGTGACGGACGGCCCACTGACGGTGCTCGGCAAGGATTTTTTCAGGCGGCGTCTCCGGAACATGCAGCAGGCAGAAAAGCAGTTTGGAGTGGATTTCGCTGTGGTCGGGCTGCACATCGAGCGCGCTCCTGAAGAACCGGATGGCTTCTTCGAGGCGGTTCTGCTCCTGTAATACCGATCCCGCACCGCTCATCGCTTCGACGGCCAGCGGGTTGATCTCGATCGCCCTCGCAAATTTTTCTCCTGACTGAACCAGATCCCTCCGTCTCAAGTGAGCCAGTCCCCAACCAATGTAGATTTCATCGAAATTGGGGTTTATCGACGCAGCCCTGGAAAAGCACGAGATCGCATCGTCGAGTCGCGCCGCATCAAGCAATGCATTTCCAAGATTCTTCAGAACCAGGGCATCGTCCGGGGCTGCGGCAAGTGCTGCGCGATAGGCGTACATCGCCTCGGTGATCCGCCCCAGAGAGCGCAACGCAATGCCGAGGTTGTTAAGCCCCGCCGCAGAGCCTGGTTGCCATTGCAGCGCGATTCTCAGGCTCGCGATAGCGCTTTCCGGATCGCCTTGCCGGTGCTGCGTCAAACCGAGGTTGGATTGCGCATCGAAGTAGTTCGGGCGCTGCGACAATGCCGCCCGAAAGGCAGCCTCGGCGCGGTCAAGATCGCCGGATTCAAGATGAACCAGACCGAGTTCGTTGGCCACCTCGGCGGACGAAGGATCCAGCATCAGGGCCTGTTCGAGTGCCGCCACCGCCTCCCCGTGCCGCTTTAGTTGTCGTTGCGCTTTGCCGAGATTGAAATGAAACGCGGGGTTTTTGCCATCGGACAAAATGGCCTTGCGAATGAATGTCACGGCGCCCGCGGCATCACCGCGTTGGGCATGAAGTATTCCCAGAAAGTGCAATGGCTGCGCATCCCGGGGAGAGTCACCGAGGATGGTTCGATAGATGCGTTCTGCTTCATCAAGACGGCCCGCCTGGTGCAGCGCTACCGCCTGACCCAGCGAAGAAGCCCGGCCAGGCGGATCCGCGGGTTTAGCGGGTTGAGAAGCAGGCGCCGTCGCGCCACCATGACAGTGTTTGAACTTGCGACCGCTGCCGCAGGGACAGGGGGAATTCCTCCCGGGCGACATCCTGAAGCAAAGTCCTCAGGCCGGGGCCGCAGCCAGGGCGGCGCGCATACGGGCTATCGTGGAGGCGTAATCGGGGGATCCGAAGATGGCCGACCCGGCCACGAAGGTATCGGCACCGGCGGCGGCAACAGACGCGATGTTGTCCGCCTTGATGCCGCCATCCACCTCCAGCATCACGCTGCGCCCGGTTCTCGCCGCGGATTCATCCAGCCTGTTGCGCACCTGGGCGATCTTCACCAGCGCGTGACCGATGAACTGCTGCCCGCCGAATCCCGGATTGACCGACATGATCAGGACCAGATCGAGCTTGTGCAGCACGTGGTCGAGGTGATCGAGCGGCGTGGCGGGATTGAACACCAGTCCCGCCTTGCACCCGGCCTCGTGTATCAGGCCGATGGTGCGGTCCACATGGTCACTTGCCTCGGGGTGGAAGCTGATGATGTCGGCCCCGGCGCGCGCGAAGTCCGGAATGATGCGGTCTACGGGCTTCACCATGAGATGCACGTCGATCAGCGCCCTGGTAAGCGGCCTGATGGCCTCGCATACCATGGGACCGATGGTGAGGTTGGGGACGTAATGGTTGTCCATCACATCGAAGTGAATCATGTCCGCGCCGGCGCGTACGACGGCGGCGACCTCTTCGCCCAATTTCGCGAAATTCGCGGAAAGGATGCTGGGCGCAATGCGGAAAACACGCGAGGTCATGCGCCAAATTTTACTTGGAATCACCCGCACCCGACAGCACGAAGTGCAACCCCGGCACTTTCGCTGGGACACAGTTTCGCTTGTCAGTAGAGGGGAATTCAGGTGCAATAGCGGCATGCCCCCAGAAAATAAATGCGAGATCATCGTATTGACGCAAACGCAGTTCGTGCCGGAGCAATCCGACGAAAACAGCGGCCGTTTCGTCTTCGCCTATACCATCACCATTCGCAACGCGGGCAGCAGTCCCGCCCAGCTCATATCCCGCCACTGGGTCATCACCGATGCGCGCAATCAGGTGCAGGAAGTGCGCGGACTCGGGGTGGTGGGCGCCCAGCCCATGATCAAGCCCGGAGAGAGCTTCGAATATACGAGCGGAACATCCATCGCGACATCGGTAGGGACCATGCGCGGCAGCTATCAGATGGTGGCCGAGGACGGAACGCAGTTCGAGGCGCCGATTCCGGAATTCACGCTGTCGGTGCCGCGCGTCCTTCACTGACCTGCCACGGCCTGTCGTCCGCAGTTGCCCGGACAAGCCTCGCGGCGCGGCGCCTCAGTTTTTCCGGTCTCTGCGATCTTCCGGTTTCCTGCGCAGCATCGTCCACCAGTCAATGAACAGCAACAGCGCAAGCGCCAGACGCGCCTCCAGCAAAATTATCCACAAGCCTGAACCCACGCCGTTCCGTTTTACACCAGCTTCGATGCGCACGATCATAGGACACATCAGGCTGCTTGCGCTCGCAATTGCGGCCGCGGTGCTGGCCGGATGCGCACAATCGCCCGGCGTTCCCGACAAAATGAGCGGCGTGCCGGACAGCGCGTCGCATAGCGCGGCAAACAACGCCGTAGCTGCCTGTCCGGCCCCCATCCCGTGTCCGTCCTGCCCGGTCTGCCCAGGCGTGACCGCACCGCCTGCCAAGGCGGTACCGCTGCAGCCGGTGCGGTTCGAAGACATACCGGAATGGGGCGCCGATGATGCGAGCGCCGCTTGGCCGGCATTCCGTGCCTCGTGCAATGCACTGCGCTTTCGGCAGGAGTGGCGGGGGGTGTGCGCCGCAGCCGCAAAAATAGCGGCGCCCGATGCGGTTGCGGCCCGCCTGTTTTTCGAGCGCCATTTCACCCCTCATCGAACAGCCGAAGCCGATGGCAACAGCAGTGGACTGGTTACCGGGTACTACGAGCCGCTCCTGCGCGGCAGCCGCAATCGCTCCAGCCGTTACGCCACACCGCTCTATGGTCCACCCGACGATTTGCTCACCATCGACCTCACGGCCATCAATCCGGAATTACGCAACATGCGGCTGCGTGGAAGAGTAGAAGGCCGGAGAGTCGTTCCCTATTATTCCCGCGCCGAAATCGAAAACGGGGCGGCGCCGGTTGCCGGAAAGGAAATTGCCTGGGTAGAGGATCCGGTCGAGGCATTTTTTTTGCAGATCCAGGGATCCGGCAGGGTGGAACTGGAATCGGGTGAACGGATACGCGTAGGGTACGCAGACCAGAACGGCCATCCCTATTCCGCGATCGGACGCTGGTTGGTCGAACAGGGAGAAATCAAGCCGGGTGGGGCATCGATGCAGGCCATCAAGGCTTGGGCGCAGGCCAATCCGTCCCGCCTAGCGGAACTGTTGAACCAGAATCCCAGCTACGTTTTCTTCCGGGAGATGACGCTGAAAAACGGCCTGTCGCCAAGTACCGGGGCCGATCCGGGCCCTTTGGGGGCCATGGGCCTTCCGCTTACGCCCGGCCGATCGATTGCCGTAGACCCGCGCTACACCCCTCTGGGGGCGCCCGTGTTCCTTGCAACCACGATGCCGGGAACCGCCACGCCGCTGGCACGCCTGGTGATTGCGCAAGACACCGGTGGCGCGATTCGCGGCGTGGTGCGGGCCGATTTTTTCTGGGGATTTGGCGCTGAAGCCGGTTCGCTTGCCGGCAGAATGCGCCAGCAGGGGAGAATGTGGGTTTTGCTGCCCCGGGGCATGGTACCCCGGTAAGCGTTCCGATTACTTTGTGGGCTGCTCGTCCAGGAGCTTCTTGAGGTCTTCGATCCGTGCGCCCATGACGCGCTCTCCGCTTGCCACAAAACTGGTGGGCGTCGCGCGAATGCCCAGCCGCTCGCCGAGCGCAAGCACCTTGTCCACTGGCGCACTGCAATTTGCCGGCCCGAAGGGGGCCTTGCCGGACAGCATCCAGTCGTAATATGCCTTCGCGCGGTCCTTGGCGCACCAGATGGCTTTGGACTTGTCCACCGAGTCGGGTCGCAGTATCGGGTACAGGAACGTGTAAATCGTCAGATCCTGCATTTGCGTCAGCTGCCGGTCGAAGCTCTTGCAATAAGGACAGTTGGGGTCCGAGAATACGGCGACGATGCGCTTGCCGTTACCCTTCACCTGCTTGACCGCGAGATCCAGCGGCAGGTCCTCGAACTTAATCGCCGAGAGTTTTTGCTGGCGCTCCTCGGTCAGGTTGCGGCGGGTTTTCGCATCGATAACGCTGCCGTTGAAAAAGTAGGTCACCTTCTCGTCCGTGTACAGCAGTTCGCTGCCGATCAGGACTTCGTACAGGCCGAAGTAGGGCGTTTTGGTGATGCTGTCCACCTTGACGCCGGGAAATCTGCTTTCAATGTCGCGTCTGATCTGAGACTCGTCAGCACGGGCAAATGAGCTTGCCACGCTTCCCAGCAGCAGGGCTATGAGGAGAAAACGGCGCATTCACTTTCCTTTCGTTGCCGGATCCGGCGACAAATTGCGATTGTGACTGGAAGCATCACATTTTGTTGCCGATTTCAGACGGATCTTCGGCAATTCATTGCCATTTGCCAACGGCGTGGCGCGCCAGCAGGGTCTTCAAGACAGGCAAGCGATCTGTCAGGCTCAATCCCTGATTTCGTGCAACGCGAATCAGGCCACGGCGAGAACCGAAAAGCGAATTCAGACCTCTCGTAGCCCAATCCATCGCCAGTATATCCTCTGCCCTGGCGCGCTCGTAGCGCCGCAACAGCATCGGGTTCCCCGCGTCCACGCCCGAACCGCCGCCGCAGAGAGTTGCGCTCAGCTCCGCGGCGTCGGCGAATCCGAGGTTGATACCCTGTCCGGCGAGGGGATGCACCACGTGTGCCGCATCCCCTATCAAAGCGACCCTGGCCGCCACTACCCGGTGGACCAGAAGACGATGCAGCGGAAATGCCACCGGCGCGGTAACACAAGTCAGTTGTCCGAGCAACCGCCCACCGGCGTTCGCTACCGTTTCTTCAAATTCGTGCCGCGGCAATCCCAGCAAAACTGTCGCAAGGTCATTCTTCGCGGACCACACCATGGAAATGCAGTTCCCCGGCAACGGCAGCCAGGCAAGGATTCCCTCGGGGAGAAACCATTGGTACGCGGTATCGTCGTGCGCGTGTTCGGCTGCAAAATTGGCGACAACACCCTGCTGTCCGTAGGGAACATCCTCGACGGGCAACCCCGCCGTCGAGCGAACCCAGGAATTGGAACCGTCGGCCCCGACAACCAGCCGGGCACGAATGACGGCGCCACTTTCGAGGTCCAGTTGCGCATAGGACGGCGAAACCGTCAGCCTCGATGGACGGTCCGGACAGTACCGGACCACGTCGTCGCGTTCGTTCAATTCCTGGTGAGATGCCTGCTGCAGGCGGGAAAACTCGGCCACGTGCGCGAGTTCAGCCATCCCCGACTCGTATGCCGAAAAGCCGATCGCCGATTTTCCATCGTCGCCAAAAATGCGCATCCCACGCACCGGACAGGTTCGCCTCGGGTCGATCCGGCGCCAGACACCCGTATGATCGAGAAAGCGAGCGCTTGCCGGCGAAATGGTATAGATCCGGGAATCCCATTCCTGAATCACGGTAGCGGGAGTGTCCGACTCGACAATGGCCACGCGCATGCCACCGCCTGCGAGGGCGAGAGCAAGCCCGGACCCGACCAGTCCGCCCCCGACTATTGCGACGTCAACATTGATAACGTCAACATTCATGGCCGGAGTCTACCTGCCACGGGCCGAACGGGCTCGCGACTTTGCGGCGCTTGATCCGGACGCGTCTCAGCCGAGAAATGGATGCGCCCGGATATAGACTTTTTCTTCCTGCATGGTGCGCCCCAGTAATTTCACCAGGGCGTACACCGTCTCGATGTGCAGCGTCGGCACGTCAACCATCCTGCCCAATTCGATGACGGCGCCCACCAAAGCGTCTATTTCCGGGTCGCGTCCCGCCTCCACATCCTGCAGCATCGAAGTCTTGTGCTTCCCTACCCGCTCGGCCCCTGCAATGCGCCTGTCCAAAGACACGCGGAACTTGATGCCGAGCCGGTTGGCGACCGCCTCCGCTTCACGCATCATGTTGGCGGCCAGGTCTCATGGCGCACCTGATTTGAAAGAACCGACCAGCCCGAGGACACCGCAAGAGGACGCACCGAATGGGCTATGCTGCCATGTTGCATCGCAACATGCACTCGGTCAAGGTTTCTTCCAACGCCACCTTGCGGGTACGCCAGCGACATCGAATTTTCTTGACAACTATCAGATACAAAAAGATAATTTACGCCCCATGGCGAATTAGCTCAGCTGGTTAGAGCGACGGAATCATAATCCGCAGGTCCGGGGTTCGAGTCCCTGATTCGCCACCAATTTCATCTCTGCCAGGAAAGCACTGATTGCGTGGAAACCGCATGCGTTTTCACCAGCGCGAGCATCACAAGTCCTTGATACGCTATTTCCTCGCTCGCCCGGGTGCGTTGTCTCGCGACACAACGCCTGTTTGTTCAGTCCTTTCCCAATGAACCGCCTCAGAGGACTAGTCGCCGGCGCTTTGCTGATGTGCGTATCTGTCGCAGTGGCTCAGATGCGTTCGATTCCGGACGCCGCAAAGCGAGGCGTTATCCGGCCCGTGGGCGGCATGGTTGTTTCGATAGACGGCGTGACCGCCCTGTTGTCGCCGGCCGCGCGCATCCGCGACCAGCAGAATTTGATCATCGTGCCATCCGCCCTCCCCTCCGAAGGCGCCACCGCGCGCTATGACATCGATGTGGACGGACAGGTACAGCGAGTCTGGCTGCTCACGCCCGAGGAAATGGCCCGCCCGGAGAAGAGCAAATCCGGTGGAGGGTAAGTTGCCCAGGAAGCTGTATCTTCGTTCCTTCGGTTGCCAGATGAACGAGTACGACTCCGCAAAAATGGCGGACCTGCTCCACGCATCCGAGGGGTTCGAACGCACCGAATCGCCCGAGGATGCGGACGTTATCCTGTTCAATACCTGCTCGGTGCGGGAAAAATCACAGGAAAAGGTATTTCATGACCTGGGCAGGATCCAGCACCTGAAACAGGCCAATCCCGATCTCATTATCGGCGTGGGCGGCTGTGTCGCCAGCCAGGAGGGTGCCGCGATCGTTTCCCGCGCGCCCTGCGTCGACCTGGTGTTTGGTCCGCAGACTATCCACCGACTCCCCGACATGATGGCAAAGCGCCGCCGGTCGGGGCGGGCGCAGGTCGACATATCATTTCCGGAAATTGAAAAGTTCGACCGCCTTCCGCCGGCGCGCGTGCGACGGGCCAGCGCCTTCGTTTCGATCATGGAAGGGTGCAGCAAGTACTGCAGTTTTTGTGTGGTGCCCTATACGCGCGGCGAGGAAATATCCCGTCCGCTGGACGACGTGCTGGCCGAGGTGGCGGATGTGGCTGCGCAGGGTGTGCGCGAAATCACCCTGCTGGGGCAGAACGTCAACGCCTACCGCGGCGCTGTCGGGCCAGGCTGCGATTCGACGGCCGATCTTGCAATGCTGCTGGAATACCTGGACGAAATGCCCGGTATCGACCGGATCCGATATACGACTTCGCACCCGAGAGAATTCACAAGGCGGCTCATAGAGGCCCATGGATCGATCGCAAAACTGGCGGCACATGTGCACCTTCCGGTGCAGTCAGGTTCGGACCGGATACTCGCGGCGATGAAACGCGGCTACACATCGATGGAATACAAGTCGATTGTGCGACGGCTGCGCGCGGCCCGCCCCGGCATTTCGGTCACATCGGATTTTATTGTCGGCTTTCCGGGGGAAACCGACGAAGACTTCGAAGCGACGATCAAGCTCGTGGATGAGATCGGGTTCGATGCTTCGTTCTTTTTTACCTACAGCCCGCGCCCCGGAACGCCTGCGGCCGCGCTGAAAGACGATACACCGCAGCAGGTCAAGTTGTCGCGCTTGCACCGCCTTCAGGTGCTACTCGAACAGCAGGCGCGGGACATCAGCGAGCGCATGACAGGCAACGTGGAACGGGTCCTGGTGGAAGGGCCATCAAAAAAGGCGGAAGGAGACCTCGCCGGTCGAACGAGCAACAATCGCGTTGCCAACTTCGCCGGGGACAAGCGCCTGATCGGCAGTTTTGCAGACGTCCGGATCACCGCTGCCCTCGCCCACACGCTGCGGGCGGAGCTGGTGTGCGCGCCCGCAATCCAGCCCGATTCCCAGGCGACCCAACACGCGTCGATAATCGCTTGAAGCCCAAGCCTCTGGAAATAGAGTTCTCGCCGGTAGACAACCTGCGACTGGCCAACCTGTGCGGCGCGCTGGACGAAAACATCCGCCAGATCGAAGCCGCGCTGGACATCACCATAGCGCGTCGCGGCGAGCGGTTCGCGATCCGCGGCGAGCCGCAGCAGATGGCGCGGGGCGCCGAGGCGCTACAGCGGTTCTATCGCAACGCCGGCAAGGATCTGGGGGTCGAAGACATCCAGCTGGGCCTGATCGAGTTCCGCCGGCCGGATTCCGCGGATGAGCCGGACGACCCGGTGCTGCAGACGCGGCGTTCGGACCTGCGCGGACGCACGCCACGCCAGCGCTCGTACATACAGAGCATCCTGGCGCACGACATTGCCTTCGCCATCGGACCAGCAGGCACCGGCAAGACCTATCTCGCGGTGGCATGCGCGGTTGACGCACTGGAACGCGATACGGTGAAGCGCATCGTGCTGGTGCGCCCGGCTGTCGAGGCGGGCGAACGGCTCGGATTTCTGCCGGGTGACCTGGCGCAGAAGGTTGACCCGTATCTGCGGCCCCTTTACGACGCGCTGTACGACCTGATGGGATTTGACCGGGTGCAAAAGCTTTTCGAACGCAGCGCCATCGAGCTGGCGCCGCTCGCCTACATGCGCGGGCGCACCCTCAACCATGCTTTCATCATCCTCGACGAAGCCCAGAACACGACGCCTGAACAGATGAAGATGTTCCTCACGCGAATGGGCTTCGGCAGCAAGGCAGTCATCACGGGGGACGTGACGCAGGTCGATCTGCCGCGCGGCGCCCGGTGCGGGCTGGTCGAAGCGCAGCGGATCCTGACCGGCGTGCGCGGCATCGCATTCAACATGTTTCAAAGCGAGGATGTGGTTCGTCATCCGCTGGTGCAGCGTATCGTGGATGCGTATGAGCGCTCGCAAGACGCCAAGTGATCCGATTTCAGCGTCGCGCGCGCGCCCGAGGCCCGCCGCGGAGCGCTTGCTTCCCGCCAATGAAGCGTTTCACATTGACCTCCAGGTGGCAACGCGCTCGCGCGGGGTGCCACCACAGTCGAAATTCCGGCTATGGGCGCGCGCCGTTCCGGTACGACGCGCAGAAGTGACGCTGCGGCTTGTGGGCATGCCCGAAGGGCGCCGCCTGAACCGGCTTTACCGGGGCAGGGATTACGCCACCAACGTGCTCAGCTTCCGCTACGAGCGCGGGACGGGAATCGCCGTGGGAGACCTGCTGCTGTGCGCCCCGGTCATAGCCCGCGAGGCGCGCGAACAGGGCAAGCCGTCCGCCGCCCACTACGCCCATCTCACCATTCACGGCATGTTGCACCTGCTCGGGTACAACCATGAGCGCGCGCCCCAGGCAGAGAGAATGGAACGGCTGGAAAAGCGCATACTTCACTCTCTGGGGTTTGCCGATCCGTATGGCGAGCATCCCTGATCCGGTCATGCGCAATAACGAAAAACCGTCCCTGCTCGATCGAATCTCGAACCTGCTGCTGCGCGAGCCGAAGGACAGGGTGCAACTCGTGGAGCTGCTGCATTCGGCTTTCGAGCACAATCTGCTCGACGCGGATGCGCTCTCGATGGTGGAAGGCGTGCTGCAGGTCTCGGAGATGCAGGTGCGTGACATCATGGTTCCACGCGCACAGATGGACGTCATCGACATAATCGAAACGCCGGACAAGTTCATTCCGCTCGTGATTGCCACCTCGCACTCCCGATTTCCCGTGATAGACCGCGACCGTGACAAGGTGCTCGGCATCCTGCTCGCCAAGGACCTGCTCCGCTATTACGCCGGGGAGGAAGAATTCAAGGTGCGGGACATGCTGCGACCCGCCGTGTTTGTCCCCGAGTCGAAGCGGCTGAACGTTCTGCTGCGCGAATTCCGCGCAAATCGCAATCACATGGCCATCGTGGTGGATGAGTACGGCGGCGTGGCGGGACTGGTGACGATAGAGGACGTCCTCGAACAGATCGTCGGCGAAATCGAAGACGAATACGACTTCGATGAAACGGAAGACAACATCGTGCAGGAATCGGGCGGCCACTGGCGAGTCAAGGCACAGACCGAAATCGCCGACTTCAACGAAGCGTTCGGCACCGAGTTCACCGACGAAAACTACGACACGGTGGGTGGCCTGGTCATCGACCGGTTCGGCCGCCTGCCGAAGAAAGGCGAGCCCATTACCATCGGCGCACTGCGCTTTCAGGTGATGCGCGCCGACAGCAGGCGCCTCTATACGCTGCAGGTTCAGAAATTGCCCGGCAGGGCGTGAGCTTTCCGCCGACCAGGATGCAAGCCGCCGCCCCAATCGCGGCGCGACCTGCGCTCGCCGCCGCGTTCTTGTCCGGCGTGCTTTCCGTCGCGGGATTCGAACCGTTCGGATTCGGGCCGCTGGCAATCATCGGCCTCGCATGTCTCATCTATCTGTGGCGCTCGGTCGACAGCCCGCGCTTTGCCGCCGCACTGGGATTCGCATTCGGGCTGGGTTTTTTCTGCACCGGCGTATCGTGGATTTATGTGAGCCTGCATGTGTTCGGCGCAATGCCGGCGGCGCTTGCGGCGCTGTCGACCTTCGCGTTCTGCGCTTACCTTGCGCTGTTTCCCGCTCTGGTCGGCTCTCTGCAGGCACGCCTCTCGCTACCCGAATGGCTGCGATCGCTGTTGTTCATCCCGGCGCTCTGGACGCTTTCCGAATGGCTGAGAAGCTGGCTGCTCACCGGATTTCCCTGGCTGTCGCTCGGCTATTCGCAGACGGACAGCCCGCTATCCGGGTTTGCGCCAGTCGCCGGGGTGTACGGCGTGTCCTTTCTCGCAGCCAGCGTGGCCGGCAGCCTGGTTGCGGCGATCGTGACGCGGCAACGGCAGCGCGTCCAGGCCGTCGTCGCGGCGGGCGTCATGCTCGGGGCGGGAGGCGCATTGGGTCAGCTGGACTGGACCGAACCGCATGGAGAACCGGTGGATGTCGCGCTCATCCAGGGCAACATTCCTCTGTCGCTGAAGTTCGACCCGAAAGCCTACGAAAAAACCCTGGGAATCTACAAGCGGCTTATTGAATCCAGCCTGGCGCACGATGATCCGGCCAAGCTGATCGTGCTGCCGGAGACCGCCATTCCCCGTTATCTCGATAACGTCGATCCCGGCTATCTGGCGGGCCTGGCGCGGGATGCAGGCAATCGCGGCGCGGATATCTTGATCGGCGTCCCCATGCAACAGCCGGGCGGCGGCGGATTCAACAGCGTGGTGAACATCGGTGCGTCCGGCTCCCAGTACTACGCCAAATCCCACCTCGTGCCGCTTGGAGAGTTCGTGCCGCGGGAATTCGGCTGGATCCTGTCGGTGCTGCGCATTCCGCTATCGGATTTCTCACGAGGCGGATTGCAACGTCCGATCACCGCGGGCGGCCAGCGTACTGCAGTGAATATCTGTTACGAGGATGCGTTCGGCGAGGAAATCATCCTGCAACTGCCTGAAGCGACGATGCTGGTCAACGTCAGCAACGTCGCCTGGTTCGGAAAATCGCTTGCCCCGGAGCAGCACCTGCAGATTTCGCGCATGCGGGCGATCGAGACCCGGCGCAGCATGCTCCGCGCCACCAACACCGGAGTGACGGCCCTAATAGACCGGAACGGCGGCGTCGTGGCAAGACTCCCGCAATACGAAGAAGGAATCGTCCGCGCGAGGGCGCAGGGCTATTCCGGCGAGACGCCTTACATTCGTTTGGGTAACACGCCGGTGCTCGTATTGAGCCTCGCCGCCTGCGTCGCAGCCGTTCTCGCGGCAATCAGGCGCAGGCGCTCATCAATCCCGTGACTGCGAGCGCAGTCGGCCCTCGGGGGGGGCCATTGCCTGTAAAATCCGCGTCTTTCGAAGCCTGCCATGCTGAACTTCCAGGAACTCGTCCTTCGATTGCAGATGTTCTGGAGCGAACAGGGCTGTGCCCTGCTTCAGCCCTATGATCTCGAGGTAGGCGCGGGAACATCGCACACGGCGACGTTTCTGCGATCCATCGGCCCCGAGCCATGGCGGGCAGCCTATGTCCAGCCGTCCCGCCGTCCGAAGGACGGGCGCTACGGAGAGAACCCGAATCGCCTTCAGCACTACTACCAGTTCCAGGTGGTGCTGAAGCCCTCCCCCCTGGACATTCTGGACTTGTACATCGCGTCGCTGGAAACGATTGGCATCGACCCGCGCCTTCACGACATCCGGTTTGTAGAGGATGACTGGGAAAATCCGACCCTGGGCGCGTGGGGGCTGGGCTGGGAAGTCTGGCTTAACGGCATGGAAATCACCCAATTCACCTATTTCCAGCAGGTAGGGGGGCTCGATTGCAATCCCATTATGGGCGAGATCACCTACGGACTGGAGCGCCTGGCGATGTATATCCAGGAGAAGTCGAACGTATTCGACCTCACATGGACACCCGGCGTCACCTATCGGGACGTCTACCACCAGAACGAAGTGGAACAGTCCACCTACAATTTCGAGCAATCCAACACTGCATTGCTGTTTGCGCACTTCAACGACCACGAATCAGAGGCAAAACGCCTGATGGAAGCGCAGTTGGCGCTTCCTGCATACGAAATGGTGCTCAAGGCGGCGCATACGTTCAATCTGCTCGACGCCCGCAACGCGATTTCGGTCACCGAGCGCGCGGGCTACATCGGCCGCATCCGCGCTCTCTCCAGGTCGGTTGCGCTCGCGTACTTCCAGGCGCGCGAACGCCTTGGCTTCCCGATGCTGCAGAGTAAGCGGCCATGAGCAGCGCGGCCATGAGCAGCGCGGCCATGAGCAGCGTGGCCATGAGCAACGCCACCCTTCTCGTCGAACTTCGCACCGAAGAATTGCCTCCCAAGGCGCTGCAGCGTCTGGGCGAAGCATTTGCCAACGGCGTCATGGCGGGTCTGCGTTCGCGCAACCTGCTCGGGGACGGCGCGATCGCAAGCGCGTTCTCGACGCCGCGCCGGCTGGCGGTCAAGATCACGCTGGTCCTTGCAGTTGCAGCCGATCAGCCGCTCATCGAGCGCCTGATGCCCGCCAGCGTGGGGCTTGACAAGGACGGCAAGCCCACGGCGGCCCTAATCAAGAAACTGGCGGCAAAAAATCTGTCGCATCTCGATCCTTCCGCACTTTCCCGCGAATCCGACGGCAAGGCAGACCAGCTGGTCTATCGCAGCATGGCCAGGGGACATACCCTGGCGTACGGGCTGCAACTGGCTCTGGACGAGGCAATACATGCGCTCCCCATTCCGAAAAAAATGAGCTATCAGCTTGCGGACGGGCAGACCACAGTTAACTTTGTGCGCCCGGCGCACGGCCTCGTCGCCTTGCACGGCAGGGATGTCGTTGCCGTCACCTTGCTCGGACTTTCCGCAGGGCGGAATACCAAAGGACACCGGTTTCAGAGTCATGGCGATATTGCGCTGGCCACTGCCGGCGATTACGAAGAGATGCTCGAATCCAGCGGACGCGTCATCGTGTCGTTCGAATCGCGCCGCGCCGAAATCGACCGGCAACTGCGCTCCAGCGCTGCGGAACTTGGCGCCTCGCTGGGGGACGAAGCGAATATCGCGCCGCTTCTCGACGAGGTGACGGCCCTCGTGGAATTTCCGGCGGTGTATCTGGGCAGATTCGAAGCTGAGTTCCTGGCCGTGCCGCCGGAGTGCCTGATAGTCACCATGCGGCAAAACCAGAAATATTTCCCGTTGTTCGACACGACAGGGAAACTGTTGAATGCCTTCCTGATCGTCTCCAATATGAAGGTTGCCGATCCGAAGAACATCGTCGAAGGCAATCAGCGCGTGGTGCGTCCGCGGCTCGCCGATGCCCGGTTCTTTTTCGACACCGACCGGAAAACCAGGCTCGCCGACAGGATCCAGCAGCTGGGCTCCGTGGTGTATCACCACAAACTCGGCAATCAGTTGCAACGCACCGACCGCGTTCGCGCTTTGACCCGGTCAATCGCACCGGAGATCGGCGCCGACGCGCGGCTCGCGGACCGGGCCGCGCTGTGCGCAAAGGCCGACCTGCTTACCAGCATGGTGGGGGAGTTCCCCGCGCTGCAGGGAATCATGGGCCGCTATTACGCCCTTGCGGATGGCGAAGACGCCCAGGTCGCGTCCGCCATCGAGCAACATTACAAGCCGCGCTTCGCGGGAGATTCTCTGCCCGACAGCGTGATCGGCCTGAGTGTGGCGCTTGCCGACAAGCTGGAAACGCTCGCGGGGCTGTTCGGCATCGGACAGCAACCGACCGGCGACAAGGATCCTTTCGCGCTTCGTCGACACGCTCTGGGCGTGATTCGCATGCTGATCGAGCCCGGGTTGAAGGTTCCGCTGCCCTGGCTTGTGGAGCAGGCATTTTCGGTGTTTCCCCCTGCCACGCTGGTCGATGCGAAGCAGGATCTGGAGAATTTCGTATTCGAGCGTCTCCGCGGTTATCTGCGCGAACTGGGCTACACCGCGAACGAGACCGAGTCGGTGCTGTGCATGCGCCCGGCCAGATTCGACCCGATTCCCGGCCAGCTGGCGGCAGTGCGGGCATTTCTTGCCTTGCCGGAGGCGCAAAGCCTCGTCGCCGCAAACAAGCGGGTCGCCAATATTCTCAAGCAGGCCGAAGCCAGGGGTGAAGCATACGGCGACGTCGCCCCGGCGGCTCTAGTCGAACCGAGCGAACTTGTGCTGTTCGAATCGCTGCGCAAAGCCACGGCGCTCGCCGATCCAATGTTCGACCTCGCCGACTACGCCGGTTACCTGCGAACATTCGCCGCGCTGAAGATTCCGGTCGATGCCTTCTTTGAATCGGTCATGGTCATGGTTGAAAACGGAGAAATCCGGCAAAACCGCCTTGCACTGCTTGCCGAACTGCGCCGGGCGATGAACCGTTTTTCCGACATCGCCAGGCTGGCTGCATGAAAATCGTCATTCTGGATCGCGACGGCGTCATTAATTTCGACAGCGACCAGTACATAAAGAGCCCCGACGAGTGGCGGCCGATACCGGGAAGCATGGAAGCCATAGCGCAGTTCACCCAGGCCGGTTTTCACGTGCTGGTGGCAACCAACCAGTCGGGTATCGGCCGCGGCTTGTTCGACATGGCGACCCTGAACGCGATCCACGCGAAAATGCACAAGGCGGCCAACCAGGCGGGGGGCCGGATCGAGGCGGTGTTTTACTGTCCGGACACGGCCGAATCGTCTTCGCCCTGCCGCAAACCGGCTCCCGGAATGTTTCTCGCGATCGCAGAGCGGTTCAACACCCCGCTTGCGCGGGTTCCGGCAATTGGCGACGCGCTGCGCGATCTGCAGGCTGCAAGCGCGGTTGGGGCGCTTCCCATCCTTGTCCGGACCGGCAAAGGGCAGGCTACCGAAGCCGCGGGCGGACTGCCGCAAGGAACATTGGCCTATCCCGATCTTGCGGCCGTGGCGCAGGCGCTGTGCGGCTGAACTCCCGCGTCGCGCGAAAGACCGAGACGCAGTGACGCCGCTGCTTCGTTCCATCGCATTTGCGCTGGCGCTGCTGGCAATCACTCCCGCGTACTTTGTCCTGGCATTCGCGACGTTTCCATTGCCGCCATTGACCCGGTACCGGATCATTTCCGGCTGGTCGCGAATCGTCATCTGGCTGGCCAGAGTCCTCCTTGGCATCAGGTACCGGGTCGTCGGACTGGAGAATCTTCCCGCCGAGCCGGCCATCATTCTCTCCAAGCACCAGTCGGCGTGGGAGACGCTGGCGTTTCAGGTGATATTTCCCCCTCAGGTCCTGCTGTTGAAGCGAGAACTACTCTGGATCCCGTTTTTCGGCTGGGGCCTTGCGCTGATGAGTCCCATCGCGATCAACCGAAGCCGTGGCTCCACGGCCCTGAAACGGCTGGCCGAACAGGGCATCAAGCGGCTGCGCCAGGGATTCTGGATCGTGATTTTTCCCGAAGGTACGCGCGTGCGGCCGGGCGAGCGGCGGAAGTACCATGCCGGCGGCGCGTGGCTTGCGGTCAAAGCCGGCGCAATCGTCGTCCCGGTGGCGCACAACGCAGGCCTGCTCTGGCCAAAGAACGCCTTCACCAAGCGGCCGGGCGTGATTACCGTGGAAGTGGGCCCCCAGATGGATTCCACAGCATGCAGCGCGGAGGAACTGAATCGCCGCGTGGAGTTCTGGATCGAAGAGCGTACGCAGCATCTCTGCGGGAAATGACCCAGATATCGTTCGAGTTCGACACGCCGCCTGCGCCTGTAGCAGCGGGCAATGCCCGCATGATTCAACTGGGCAGCGTGATACTGCGCTACCGGTTGGTGCGCGCAAAGCGCAGGACCATAGGACTGCACATCGCCGCGGGAGGTCTCGAAGCCCGCGCCCCCCGCTACACGCCGATAGCCGAAGTCGAGGCGTTCATACGCCAGAAAGAAAAATGGATCGTACGCCGCCTGGCGGACGTGAAACCCGAACCCCGGCTCTTTCGCTGGCGCGAAGGCGAGTTCCTGCCATTCCTCGGCGGCGAACTGCGCTTGCAGCGTGCACTGGAACGGCCGCGGGGAATCTGCCGGGTCGAACAAACGCTGCAGTTCGGCGGGCCGGCCGACGAAGCGCGCTGGCGCAAGCAGGCGCTCGCCTGGATCAGAGGCGCAGCCATGGTATTTTTCAGCGAGCGGGTCGCGCTTTACGCCGGAAGATTGGGTGTGCCCATGCCGGTCATCGGAATTTCGAATGCGCGCACCCAATGGGGCAGTTGCGGGCCGAAACACAGGATCCGGCTGAACTGGCGCCTCGCGCTGGTGCCGGTGCATTTGATAGACTACGTCGTTGCGCACGAACTGGCGCATCTCGTCGAATTGAACCACTCGCCCCGATTCTGGGCCGTCGTGGCGACGATGTACCCCGAGCACCGCAATGCACGCAGGGAATTGAACCGGCTGGGTGCGCTGTTGCCGGACTTGTGAACAAGGGAGAAAGCCCATGCGCATTCTGCATACCATGTTGCGCGTCAGAGATCTGGACCAGTCCCTGCGCTTTTATACCGAGGTGCTCGGCATGAAATTACTGCGCAAGCGCGACTTCCCGGAGGGAAAATTCACGCTTGCCTTCGTCGGTTACGGGGATGAGTCGGAGAATACGGTAATCGAACTCACCCATAACTGGGATGTGCGGGAATACCAGCTGGGCACCGCGTACGGCCACATTGCGCTTGCCGTCGAAGACGCACACGCTGCCTGCGATCTGATCAGGCAACGGGGAGGAAATGTGGTGAGAGAGGCCGGCCCCATGAAGCACGGGACGAGCGTGATCGCATTCGTTGAAGACCCGGACGGCTACAAACTGGAACTCGTCGAGCGCAAGTAGTTCCCCTCGCGCCAGCGCCTGGCGTCCGCCGGATCCCCTCAGCGTCCCAACCCAACACGGAACTTGCGGAAATTGCTCGCGTGGCCCAGCAGCGTTTTTGCGAAATCCTCGAGAAACGGTTCATTGATTTCCGCCGCCGGAATGACGAAGTCATCGGTGCCGAGGCGCATCAGATTTTTCCCGGTCACCAGCAACCGCGCCTGGTCGTGGTCCGCCTTGATCACGATATCCGTGATCGAAGTTGATTCAACCGTAAAGCGCGTGTTCGCCACCGCGCCGCGCTGATTCTTGGTCTCGTCTTCCGTGAACTTGAGGCGGCAGGCGAATAGTGCTTCACGAACCTTCAACGCCGCCGGGGGCATGTCGCGTTCGACAACCAGATTGGTTCCCGCGGCCCACTTTATGAAGAAATTGACCGCATCGTAAAGCTCCCGGTCATTGACCTTTTTCTTCCGGTAGTCGATGAAGGACTCCTTGAAAGCCATGTCCTTCAGGTCCCCGACGCCCGGGACAGTGAACACGATGGGGTTGACCGGCTTGAGCACGGCCAATTGCTTGAGCAGCTCGTTCAGGTACAGGAACGTCTGCTTCATCTTGTCTTCGACCAGGCGGACCGACTCCTCCTTCATCGCGGTCTGTGACAATTGCTGAGTCTTAACCTGGTCCGCTTGTTTCTTCAGATCGTCCAGCAGGCCCATGACGGCTCCCTGTATTGATGGTCATAAAAGATCGAATATTCTGACAGCCGGCGAGGCTTTGGTCTAGGGTACGGGCGTTCCCATAACTCCGCTCTAACGACACGCCGCGCCGGCGGGATCCCCCGGCGCGGACGCGGACGCGGTCGGAAGTGTAGCGGACCGGCCGCAGCGGCTCCGAGCATGTCACTGCTCGCCGGTGCTCACTGCGCGGCGCTCTTCGCGCATCGCC